>CAYHAJ010000399.1:0-19395 GCA_964354535.1 uncultured Pirellulales bacterium | reverse complement strand
TTCTCTGTGGTCTCTGTGTCCTCTGTGGCTGATTTCTTTCTAAGTTCTGAGTGAGCATGGTCCAACGAACCAGATTTGCAGGTGTCTTCGCAAAACTGCAACCGTATCGCCTCTGGATTCAATCTGCCTTTCTGCTTGTCTGGCTCGGACCGTTCGGCCTGCGCTATCATGGTGTTTGCGCTCCCGTTTTTCACTGCTACGCCTGCCCCCTGGCGAGTTTCGCCTGTCCCATCGGCGTTCTGGCCAACTTCAGTGCCTTGCACCTGATCCCCTTCATGGCGATCGGCCTGCTCCTCGTATTCGGCGCCCTGGTAGGCAGTCTGTTCTGTGGCTGGGCGTGTCCCTTCGGCTGGCTTCAGGACCTCGCTGCGAAAGTCCCCATCCATAAATTCGAGCTGCCCCGTTGGACGGGTCATTTCCGCTTCGTCGTGCTGGGACTGACGGTGATCGCGATCCCGTACCTCTATGGTGAGAGCCATCCTCTGTTTATTTGCCGCCTCTGTCCGGCGGGCGGTATCGAAGGGGCGCTCCCAGCCGTGGTCCAGCAGGCTTGGACCGGCCAACAAGTCGTCTGGCCCAATGCGATCAAGCTGGGCATTCTCGGCGCCTTCCTGGGGGCGATTCTGTTCTTCACGCGGCCCTGGTGCCGGATCTTCTGTCCGCTCGGGGTGATCTTCTCTTCGCTCAACAAGGTCTCCGCCTTCTTCCTCCGTGTGGATCGCGGTGCCTGCACCGACTGCAAACGTTGCCACAAGCTCTGCCAGTACAACATCGAGCCGGAAAAGAGCCCGAACGACCGCCGCTGCATCCGCTGCCTCGAATGCACCCGCTGCTCCTTTGGCGCCCTCGCTCCTCACACGATTTTCGAGCGCCCCAAGACGGCACCCGCCACGGAAACGGCAGTGTCTTCGTAGCAGCCGCGTCTATCGTCATTGGCCGACCGCCGAAAAGACCGTGGACAGGAATCTTCCTGTAACGGATGACCGGCGAACTCCGTCTATTCAGGAAACGAGAAACTCGGGCTCTCTTCGTGGCCCCGCAGCGTTCGTTGATAAGGAGGTTCGTCATGTGCGGCAGACTGTCGGTGTGCGTGTACGTCGTGGTCGTGGCGTTGTTTACGGTCGATGCTCGTGAACTCAGGGCGGGAGAGGCTGCCAAGCCGCCCGTCTTCTCGGGCAAGATCCTGCGAAGCGACGGCGGCCCGGTCGCCGGGGCGAGGGTTACGCTCTATGAACCCGTCGTGACCGAGCCTCCCTTCGAGATCCGGGTTTTGACGGAGACAACAAGTGCAGACGACGGTGCCTACCACCTCTCGGTTACCCTTGGCGGAGCGAGGGATGGGGAAGGACCGACGTACGGCACCATCGTCGTGCAGAAGGAAGGGCTCTCTATTGGCTGGGCCAGTTGGCCCGACCCACGTCTGGACCGGCAACGGGACATTGCCTTGACGGAGCCAAAGGACTTTGCCGGCCTGGTAGTCGATGTGCAGGGGCAACCGGTGGACGGCGCGACGGTCTTCGCTGTCGGCGGGCAGTATCTGAGACGGCCTTCACAGGTGGAGCCCACGGACTACTTATATACTGGAGTAGCACGCCGGCTTCTCACGGCCACGACCAATGCGGCGGGCAAATTCACGGTGCGGGGCCTGCCTGCGGCGGGAAGGTTCGAACTGGCCGCGACGAAAGCTGGGTACGGCGCGGCGTATACCTGGAAGCCCGAGCGGCTGCCGGAACAGGGACTGCTCCTCGTCCCCGGGCGGACGGACATCCGGATGATCATGCCGCCCGAAGCGAGGATTGAAGGCAAGGTGGTCGAAAAGGGGTCCGGCCAGCCGATCGCCGGCCTTGAGATCGACTCTCTGTGCTGGCGGACGAGCCGGCTTCTCCGGCCGGCGCCGGTCCGGTCCGCCGCCGATGGGGCCTTCGCCCTGGAGGGACTGTCGGCGGACGCCTACGTCCTGCGGCTGGCGGAGCCGCGGGAGCCGCCTGCCGACTGGGTGGCTCCCCCGGTTACGCAGGAAGTGAAGGCGGGCGAGGTCAAGCGCGACGTCCAGATCGAGCTGAGCAAAGGCGGTTTGGCCGAGATCGTCGTCACGGAAGCCAACCAGCCGACGCCGGTCCCGGGGGCGGCGATCCGGGTGGCGAGCCTCTCGGATAGAGCCGAGCTCCGCCAAGGGGTGACGAAGGCCGACGGGCTGGCCCAGATCCGCCTGGTACCGGGCGAATACAGGCTCCAGGACCTCACCAAACGCGGGTACACTTACAGCCGGCCGGAAGATAGGTTCACCATCGAGGAGGGCAAAACTTGCCGGGTGGCGTGGCCGGTCCGCCGTCTGCCGACGGTCCGTGGGGTTGTCCGCGATGAGGCTGGCCGGCCCCTCGCGGGAGTCGCAGTGCGCGTTCTGCCGATGGGCAAGGAAGAAGTCCTGTCGGACGCGCAAGGCCGGTTCCGCGTGGCCTGGGACATGCGCAACTGGTCTGGGAAAACGGAGAACTATCTTGTGGCTCTTGACGCGCGGCACAAGCTGGCTGCCGTTGGGCCCGCGATCGAAGACGGCAACGAAGTCGAGTTGACGCTTCGTCCGACGGCAACCCTCTTCGGGCAAGTCGTAGACATCAACGATCACGGCATCCCGGGCACCGAGATCACCGTCATGCTCTGGGGACCCAACTGGGGCAGCCGCCTGTTTCGCAACGACATCATCAAGACGGATGCACAGGGGAGATTCGAGGTTCGCACGATCCCGCCGGAGCAGAAGTACCATATCACGGCGATGGCCGACGGCTACGGGCGGACCGACATCGAGGTCGAGAAGAGTGAGGTGATCGTGGGCCGCGTCGATGTGGGGACCCTTCATCTGGCCGTGGCCAACCTCGCGATCAGCGGAGTCGTCGTCGATCCGCAGGGCCGGCCGGTTCCGAACGCCGCCGTGTCCACGATTACCGGTCCTCGTACCGGGCAGAGAGAATGCCGGACCCGCGCGGATGCCGAGGGCCGATTCCGGCTGGAAGGTCTCTGCGCCGGCCCGGTGCACCTGCAGGGCGCGGCCCCCATCGAGGGGAAGTCTGTCTACGGGATGGTCAACGCCGAAGCCGGCGCCACGAATGTCCGAATCACCCTGGACAAGGGGAACTGAGACTCGCACCGCCTTCCTGCTGCGGGTGGACCGCAGCGCATGCACGAACTGCCGGCGCTGCCACAAGCTCTGCCAATACAACATTGAGCCGGAGAAGAGCCCGAACGACCTCGGCTGCATCCGTTGTCTCGAATGCACCCGCTGCCCCTTTGGTGCCCTGACGCTCCACACGATCCTCGAACGTCCACGAGAAGCACCCGTCGGTCTGGAGGGGGGCGTTGTGGAATCCAGGTAGAGACGCGGATTCTGCATTTTCGCGGAGGTTTCTTCTGCATCGGAGAGCGGTCGGCAGCGTCTATTAGAACGAGATGGCCCCGGCTCGGCCGGTCGGCGGATCGACGCGACGGGGTCCAGGCTGAGGATCTTCTTCGAGGAGACTGCCATGCGAAGGACGATTGGGATTTGCGTGTGGATCGTTGCCGGCACATGGATTCCGTCCAGCCCGGCGATGACCATCACGGGCCAAGTCGTGGACAACAAGGCCCGGCCGGTCCAGGGCGCGGAAGTGGTGGTGTGTGAGAGTTATCGGATCGGCGTCTTCGACCAGGATGCCAAGATGATCAGCCCCGTTGTCAAGACCGATGCCGAGGGTCGGTTTGCCCTCCAGGCGGATGTAACGACGCAGCGAGACGTCTTCATCGTGGCTCGAAAGCCTGGACTGGCCTATGCCTGGGAGTGGCTCAACTGTTCCCTCGACACGCTGGGCCGGAAGCATTTCCCACTGGTGCTGGAGCCGGCGGGTGTTCTTGCGGGGCAGGTAGTCGATCCCAACGGCAAACCGGTGGCCGGAGCTCGCATCCAGGCGACTCCTGTCCGTACCTATGGATTCAGCGCGGTGATTGAAGGGTGGCACGTACCCGGTCCCCAGGTTTGGTTCGAGGTCTCGACCGACGCGCAAGGCCGGTTTCGTTTCGAGCAGTTGGCGGCCGATGCGAGTGCCGGCCTGCGCGTGCAAGCCCCGGGCTGTGAAACGCGTCATGCGTTCCGTCTGCACATCATGGAATCTTGCGGGTTTCCCGTGGGCGGCCCGGATATTCGGCTGGCGCTGCCGCGGACAGGGACGGTCCGAGGCCGCGTCGTGGATCGTGAGGGCCGGCCGGCCGTCGGCGTAGAGCTGATGATCCATTCCGGCCGCCAGCATGAGGACATCACGAACCTGTACCTCGTCCGCCGGGCCACGTCCGACCGAGCCGGGACCTTCACCTTCGAAGGCATTCCGGAGGGACCCCAGGAGATCAAGGTGCTGACTCCCGAGCAGGGACCGGTCCTTTGGACCAGCACGACATCGGGGGTGTCCGTCCAGGCCGGCGGGACCACAGAAGCCACGATCCGCCTGGACAAGGGAAACGTCCTGGAGGTGACGGTCCTGGACGCGCGGAGCCGCCGGCCCATGCCGGGGGCGAGGCTGGATGCCTCCGGCCAGCAGCGGCGCCAGGGGCAAGTCGCCACCGCCGACGCCAAAGGCGTGGCCCGCGTCCGCGTCCCGGCGGATTCCTACACCGTGGTCGTGTCGGCGCCGCACTTCTCTCGCAGCCAGAATACGGTGAACGTGCCGGAGGGCCAGACCGTCCGGCGGGAGGCTCTTCTGCCGGCCTCTCCCACGATGTCCGGTCGGGTGTTCGATCCCAAGGGCCAGCCGATGGCGGATGTGACCGTGGTGATCCACCCCTTTGGGGACCGTATGTACACGCAGGCTCAGGGGCGGTTCGAGGGGGGGTATGACGAGCGCTATCCGCCCAAGTGGGTGATGGCCCAGGTGGCCGGGAGCGGGTGGGCCGCGGCAGTGCCTGTCAGCGATCCGGCCCGGCCGGTGGAACTGCGACCGGGACCCGCGTGGACTCTGACCGGCCGGGTCGCTGATCCCAACGGCGTGGCCATTCCTGCCGCCCGCGTGTTCTTGACCCTCGACAGTCAGTTCTGTCTGAGCGATATGGGCGTGGAGGTCCTGAGCGATCCGGCGGGCCGGTTCGAGATGAAGGCCATCCCGCCGGTGCAGACAGACTTCAAGTACAGCCTCTCGGTGGCCGTCGCCGGATATGGCCCGGCCCACTATCTCAAGTTATTCCCGAGCGGCCCGGCCGGCGCGTCGGTGGACCTGGGGACCATTCGGCTGCGTCCGGCCGACACCTCCGTGTCCGGGATCGTCGTGGACGCCAGAGGGTTGCCCGCCGCACGCATCCCGGTCTTCCTCAGCGAGCACAAACTGATGCATCAGCCCAGAAAGAAGACGGCCACGAACGAGAAGGGAGAATTCACTCTCACCGGTGCCTGTCGGGGACCGGCGTCTCTGCAAGCGAGCTTCCCGAGCAGTCCTGGCGGGGCCGGCTTCCTGAGAACCTGCTTGCCGGCCCGGAACGTGAAGATCGTCATCGGCAAGGACCTCACCGATCCGCCGGAACCCTGGACGCGCGACGGTGCTCCGCCCCAACCGACGGACCTGTGCCCCGGCCTGTGGCGGCTCCAGACCGACGGCAGACCGCTCCTCCTGTGTCTTGTGGACCCTCTGCAACAGTCGTCCAGGCAGTGCATGATCGATCTGGCCAGGAAGGTCGATACCCTCGCGGCCAAGGGCGTCATCACGATCGGGGTGCTAACCGCGAAAGTGGACTCCAAGCAGCACGAGGCCTTCCGTCGCGCCAATCACATCACCTTTCCCAACTACCTGGCCGGCGATGACTTCGAAGCCCGCAAGGCGGCCTGGGGCATCCAGTCCGTGCCCTGGCTGATCCTGACGGACAAGAAGCACACCGTGGTCGCCGGGGGCTTTCGCCTGGACGAGTTGGACAAGAGGGTGGCGGAGGCTCTCGCCCGGTAGTTGTCTGTTTAGCCGACCCGGCATGGCTTGCAGAGCATGTCCGGAGGCGGTATGGTCGTCCACCATGAGAAGTAGGGCGGGCCGTGCCCACCGAGGCCCAAGGATGACTCCAAATGGAGATGGTGGGCACTGTGCGTCGCTCACCGAGACGCTTGCTGTTCGAGCAAGCCCGCAAAAGCCAGCAATTCCGTCTGAACTTGTCTGAAGCAGCCGGGCACCTGGCCGACCAGGTCTCTCAATTTGGCAGGGTCCAGATTGAAAGCGTAGACATTCCGCGCGACGTGGCGGAAGGATCGGTACGCATCCAGCTTCGCACACGTTGATTCCGAGATCACAGCCGGTCGTACCCCCGGGACCTCCTGAGCCATCTGGTGCAGCAGGGTCTGATGCCAGTCCGGTCCCGCAGGTCTGGCGTCGTCCACAAGGACCGCAATTCTCTCGAAGAGCCGCTCCAAGCCGCCATGGAATCCGTGCAGATTCAGAGCCACACCATCGAGATGATAATCATCCGAGGAGCGCCGGGCGCTCCCATCCTCCCTCCACACGCTGGAGGAGCCGCGCCACGTCCTTCAATTCACTGCGTATGCGCGCGGCCAACTGGCGGAGGGGATCGTTCACAGCTCCACACCCTCTCGTTCGATCACTTTCTTGAGATCCTCGCTGCCTTGGGCGGCGTCCACGAGATCCACGGGAATGTCCGCCTGGAGGCTCGTCACCGCCGCGACCGCCGCGTAGAATCGGTCGGGGGGCACGCCCCAGACCGCCAAATCCACATCGGACCACCGCGTGAACAACGAGCGCGCCACGGCGGACCCGAACAGGACGACCCGGTGGGCGCCGAATTCCTTCCGCAATTGCTGCGCCGCGGCCCTGGCCAGTTCCTGTGCCTGCTGCCAGCGTTCTTGGGTTTGGTGATCGACGGAAGCCTGCCGTCGGCGGATTGCCGCGCCCGGATCATAGGCAAGCCACTCATCTCCTGTGAGGTCCAAGGCGGTCTTGGCCATCGGCTTATCCTGCACAAAGTGCCCGTTGCGATTCGTCGATTACGATCTTTATTGTACCGGTTCCGTCAAGCCCGTCAATCGTCGAAAGCCTGTGGCTGCAAAGGACCACGCCCGCCGGTCTGGGAGGCGGCGTTGTGGAATCCAGGTACAAGCACGGATTCTGCATTTTCACAAAAGCTTCTTCTGCATCGGACGGTGGTCGGCAACGTCTATACAAGCGAGATAGCCCCGACCCGGCTGGTCGGTGGATCGGCGGGGTCCAAGCTGAGGACCTGTTTCGAGGGGACTGTCATGCGAGCGACGACTGAGATTTGTGTAGGGATTGTCCTGGGGATCTGGACGGCGTCCAGCCCGGCGATGACCATCACGGGCAAAGTCGTGGACAACAAGGCCCGGCCGGTCTCGGGGGCGGAAGTGGTCGTGTGCGAAACGTATCGGATTGGCTTCTTCGATGACGATGCCAGGACGATCAGTCCCGTCGTGAGGACCGATACCGAAGGGCGGTTCGCACTCGACGTGGGCGTGACGAGCCAGCGGGACGCTTTCCTCGTGGCGCGAAAGGCGGGACTCGCTCACGCTTGGGAATGGCTCAACAATACCCTCAGCACGCGAGACAAAAAGCATTTCCCGCTGGTGCTGGAACCGCCGTGCGTACTGGCAGGGCAGGTGGTCGATCCCAATGGCAAGCCGGTGGCCGGGGCCGAAGTCCAGGCGACCCCGGCGGCGCTATGGAGCTTCAACGGCGGAGAATCGCGGGCCCTCCCCGGCCCTCAGGAGTGGTTCACCGTCGCCACGGACGCGCAGGGCCGGTTCCGCTTCGAGCAATTTGCCGCCGATGTGAGCGCCGGCCTGCGCGTGCGGGCCCCGGGCACAGAGAGCCACTATGTGTTTCATCTGCACGGCTCGGATTTCTGCGGGTTTCAGGTCGGAGGGGCGGATATCCGGGTGATGCTCCCCAGGGAGGGCACGATCCGGGGCCGGACCGTGGATGGTCAGGGCCGGCCCGTCGGCGGCGTTGACTTGATGCTCCGCTCGGACCGGGAGCGCAAGAACGCTCCGCATCCCTACGTCGCTCACACGACCATATCCGATCCAATGGGGGCGTTTGTCTTCGCAGGTGTTCCGGAGGGGCTCCATTGGGTCGGCGTGCCGGTTCCCGAGCGAGGGCCTCACCCGTGGACCACGGTAGAGAGCAAGGTCTCCGTGAAGGTCGGCGGGGTCACGGAAATCACGATCAGGGTGAGCAAGGGAGGCATTCTGGAGGTGACGGCCTTGGACGTACGGACCCGCCGTCCCCTCGCCGGGGCGCAGTTGCACGTCGGCAGCAAGCAAGGGCACTACGGCGATTCTGCGACCACCGATGCCACGGGCGTGGCGCGCGTCCAACTCCCGCCGGGAACCTACGAGGCGCATGTGCGGGCAGGCATGCTGTCCGCCCGCCAGAGCACCGAGAAGATAACGGATGGTCAGACGATCCGGCGCACGGCCTTGCTGACGCCGGCGCCGAGGATCGCCGGACGCGTGCTGGATCCAAAGGGCCGGCCGGTGGTCGACGTCGAAGCCGCCGTCTTTCCCTTCGGCGACCGCCTGTACACGGACGCCCAAGGCAAATTCGAGGCCGGCTACGACGAACGCTTTGGCACCGAGGGTAGATTGGCGACGGCCCGAGACGTCAAGAGGGGGCTGGCCGCCGCGATGTCCATGAGTGGTTCGTCCCGGTCTGTAGACCTCCCGCTGGAGCCTGCCTGGACCTTGACCGGCAGAGTGACCGATCCGAACGGAACCGGAATTCCGGCCGTTCGGGTGTCCTTGCACCTTGAAGTCCATTTCTGCGTGAGCGATACGGGCGTGGAGGTTCTCACTGATCCGCAGGGCCGATTCGAGATGAAGACGGTTCCCAGGATACCCAGGGGCCTCGTGTACCGTCTCTCCATAAACGCGGCGGGATACGGCCCGGCCACACACCTGAGAATCTTTCCCTATGGCCCGGCAGGGACTTCGATGGAACTGGGAACGATCCGGCTGCCGCCGGCCAACGTGTCCGTATCCGGGGTCGTCGTGGATGCCAGAGGTGTGCCGGCGGCCGGGGTCCCGGTCTTCGTGAACGATCCGTTGGAGTTCGATCAACCCCACAAGAGCACGGCGACGAATGAGAGGGGCGAGTTCGCCATCCGCCGACTGTGCCGCGGCCCGGCCGGCCTGCAAGCCAACTTCGGGACCAGTCCCGGTGGGTCCGCCTCTCTGAAGATCCGCTTGCCGGCCCGGGATGTGAAAATGGTTCTGGGCCAGAATCTCACCCCAGGGCCCGACGCCTCGGTCGTGGATACGGCCCCGCTGCAACTGACTGACCTTGGCTCGTATCTGGTGCATTACCAGACCGATGGCAGACCGATCCTCTTATGCCTGGTGGACATCCATGAGCCGTCTTCCAAGCAATACCTGGCCGACTTGACCAGGAAAGTGGATACCCTGGAGGCCAAAGGCATTATCACGGTCGCGCTGCAAACGTCCCTGGCGGGCACCAGGGAGGAGTACGATCTGCTGAGGGCCCACTGCCCCGCCTTTCCCTGGCGGGCGGCCTGGGAGGGTTTCGAAGCCCGCAAGGCCGCCTGGGGCATCCAGTCCATCCCCTGGCTGATCCTGACGGATCGCAAGCACTCTGTCATCGCGCAGGGTTTTGCCCTCGATCAACTGGCGGACAAGATCAAGGAGATGGACCATGCCAAGCCATAGGTCCGGAGCCGCGATACTGTTGCCAATCTGTGCGCCCCTGGTATAGAGTCCTGCCTTGGCGGGGTCGCCTGTCGCACGCACGAACGTCCGAATCGCCTTGGACAAGAAAAACTGAGGATCACGTTTCCGCCGCCGCATGTCGACCAGGCCCGCGGTCAGGCTGACCTGTGGGATTGTTGTGACTTGCCCTCAGACGCAGATCACCGGCTACCGCCCTGACAAGTAGTTACGCGAACCTCCCTGAGAGGATGTACCTGACACCTTCGGTTCTCCCCACGCCGAAATAACTAAGCTGTCCCCGGAATTCCCCGATACCAGAAGGCCTGTCTCTTGTCGCTCTTCTTCCCGACCTCGGCAAAGGCCGGCTGCGCCATGTCGATCAGCCCCGGCACAGGGACGGTGTGCTCGAATTGCTTCGGCATGGAGTCCATCGCCCCTTCGGCCACCTGCCAAGTGCCGTTGAGGTCAATCACCCGCCGTGAATTCGCGTCCGCCGCGGTGGCAAATTGGGAAATCGACATGGATACTCCCACGACAAACAGCACGATTGCAGTTCTCATAGTCTGCTCCTAAATCCATTCCGTAGCATGGGTGAGAAGCCCGTGCTACTTGCCGGCTCGTTTCTGTTCCGACGCTCCGCCGGCACACGCTCGGCGAATCTCGTCCACGAATTCGCGAAAGCAAGTCAGTTTGCTCTTCGCCAGACCATAGACGATCTGAGGCTCGATCTGCTCATAGCGATGGACGATGAAGTTGCGGAAACGCACCATCTCGGCATATCGACTGGCATCCTTCAGGACCCCAATTTCCTGCAGTCGTTTGAGACTCTGGGCGGCGGTATCCGCCGGCACCAGATGTTGGGCGGCCAGAATCCGTTCCGCCACGTCGATCATGCTCTCGACCGCAAGCTGCAAAGCTCGCTCCACCGCTCGTCGCAGCAGGGAGTTGCCGGCAAACTCGGCCAAGTCTCCCAAGGGCCAACCCTCCAGGTCGGCCAGGGTCTGCTCCAAGAACCGCAACTTGCTCTCTACGATGCCGTTGATGGGCATGGATATCCCCTATAGGCAAGCTGGCGGGCCCGCCAGACCATCAGGTCCTCGTACTCGGCACAGGTCCGGGCGTAGAAGTCCGAGAAAGCACCTTCCTGCTCGGGTCGAACGAAGAGGATGCGGCCCTTCAAGGCTTCGTGCCGCAGCACGGGTCCCGCCGTATTGAGCACCGTCAGATCGCAAGTGACTCCCAAGGCGTCCTCGACCTTGCCCACGATCTCCAGCAGGCGACCGATATTCTGAGCTTCCGTGCCGCGCAACGACACGGCTACGTCCAGATCGGACCCCTTGCGGACGACACCATCCCGGGCGGAGCCGAAAACCATGGCAAACTTGATCGATTCAAGGTCGCCCAGGATCGCCGCGAGGTGTCCCAAATCGATCGGCTTGGACACCTGCGCCGGTGAAATCACCCTCTTGTGTTTGTGCGATCTGGCTTTCACGCCTTCGTCTCCACGATTCTGATGCGTGCCAAGTACGCGACTCCCTTGACTATAGGGGCTCGGCGCAGGGATGTCAAGGCACCGTTCGGAGTACCGCTTTCAGGCGGCTCAGGAGCGCGTAAACCCTGGCCCCTGAAGCTGTCCTATCGGCAACCGACGACCGACGACCGACCGCCGATGACTGCTCTTCATCCACAGATTTCGCCGATTGACCCAGCCCGGCCTTCGGCCGGAACCAAATCAACTCGCGCGGAGACGCGGAGGCGCAGAGAAGAACACAACGGTACTTGGTCTTACCCCAGCGTCCCTGCGTCTCTGCGCGAGATACAGTTTTCTTTCCTACAAGGACTTCCGTCGTTGCGTTCGAATTATCTGGAGACGTTCTTCAGTTATTGCGAGTTAGCAACGCAGATTTCCAACCGAGAACTGTCAACTGCGAACTGACAACCGATGTCTCACCACGGAGAGCACGGAGACCACGGAGCGAAGAGGGCAGACGACGGAAGACAGAGGGCGGGGGACACCGTTCGGAGTACCGCCTTCAGGCGGCTCAGGAGCGGGTAGACGTGGGCCTTCTGGCAGGCAACAAGGAGATTCATGTCTCGCGCCAAAGCCTGCCCCTTCGACTGTCGCTCAGGGCAGGCTCTGAGCGAAGCCGAAGGGACGCAAAGAGCGCCAAGGCCGGGCGATGGGATTAGCGGGCCGGACTGGGCTGGGATTGAGGGTGAAACTCCCGCGAAGAAATCCCGCGACCGCTTTGACCATGACTTGCTCAAAGACGTCACCGGAGTTCCCACGACGCTTCCCGTACACGGCGGCATGAATCTGCCCCCGCGAACTATCGACCGAATAATTCCTGATTCCCGATGTGACCCCGCGAAGCCGCCGCCACCAGTCGTGCGTGTGAAAGGTGCAGATACGACGCCCAGACTCCCGAAAGAAGACGTCCTTTGCTGATAAATGTACCTGACCCCGTAAATTCCACTGACCCCGTAAATTCCATTCGGCTTGACAACTTCCGTGACCAAGTTGCTCGCCCAGGCTTTTGAGAAGGCGTCGGAATTGCCGGAAGACTTGCAGGATGAGTTCGCGCGTGAGTTGCTGGACGAGTTGGCGGGAGAGGCACGCTGGGATCAGACACTGGAGCAGTCCGCCGAGGCGCTGGACCGGATGGCCGAGCAGGCGCTCCAAGAGTACCGGGCCGGTCAGACGAAGGAAATGGGCTTTGACGAGCTGTGAAATCCCACCTCACAGAGAACCACGCGGAATGCGGGCAGATTCTCAAGCGGCTGTGATAGGTCCTGGGGGGCTTTGGGGTCAGAGTATGATTGGTGTCACGATGAGAGTCTGTCTGGTTCTGTTCTGTTGTCTTCTGGTTGGCTCCGCTCGGGCGGAGGAGGTCAATATCCTCGACTGCGGGGCCGTGGCGGATGGGACGACGCTTTGCACGCCGGCCATTCAAAAGGCGATTGACCGCTGTGCGGCGGCCGGGGGCGGCACGGTCATGGTGCCGGCGGGGCGGTTCTTGACCAATACCGTGTTCCTGAAGAGCAACTCGATCACCGGGACCGGGACCATCGATGGACAGGGATTCAAGAAGCACTATCCCACCAACGGACCCCGGCACAACGACACTCGCCTGTTTCGCAGCAAGAAGATCACGGTCCAGGACGTCACGCTGGGCCAGGAGTGTGAAGACTCCGCGGTCAAAGAGTGGAATAATCTCACGTAGACCCTGTGGACGACCGGGACGGCCTTGATCTTCGCAGATCAATCTCGGCGGAACAGATCCTGATTTGGGGCCGGGAGAAGGGAGGGAGCTGACTTCAGGCTTTGGGTTGGAAGCCATTCGACGATGTCGTTCGGGAGGACATGGTCAAGGATATCACTCTGCCCGAATCTCGGGCATTCTGGCAGTAGCCAAGGCAAAGAGTACACCTTGACCGGGCTGTGAGGTCTGATGGCAGGGAATTTCTCTCGACTGATCTTGGCTTTCTTGTATCGCCGGACAGGCTTTCCTGTGGTAGAATCGGCATCCTCAACGGGGATATGGCAGGGAAGGTTCTCATGGGCCAGAACAATGACCATATCGGGCAAGAGGACGAGGATCCCTCTCGGACCCTGGATGCGGGCAAGCCCCTGTATGAGATCGGCAGCCACATCGGAAGCTATAAGCTCCTGAGAATCCTGGGCGAGGGAGGCTTTGGGATCGTCTATCTCGCGGAGCAGCAACGACCGATGAAACGCCAGGTGGCGCTGAAGATCATCAAGCCGGGCATGGATTCGGCCCAGGTCATCCGACGCTTCGAGGCCGAGCGCCAGGCGCTGGCCCTGTTAGACCATCCGAATGTCGCCCACGTGTATGATGCCGGCACCACGGAAGCGGGCCGGCCGTACTTCGCGATGGAATACGTCAAGGGCGTACCCATCACCGAGCACTGCGACCGCCAGAAGCTGACCATTGAGGAGCGTCTAAAGCTGTTCGTGAAGGTCTGTGAGGCCATCCAGCATGCCCACCAGAAAGGAATCATCCACCGCGATATCAAGCCTTCGAACATCCAGGTGTGCATTCAAGACGAGCAGGTCGTGCCCAAGGTGATTGACTTTGGGGTGGCCAAGGCCCTCAGTCAGCCGTTGACCGAGCGGACGTTGGTGACGGAGCAGGGGCAACTGATCGGCACGCCGGAGTATATGAGTCCTGAGCAGGCGGAGATGACAAATCAGGACATCGATACTCGCTCGGACATCTATTCGCTGGGGGTGCTCTTATATGAGCTATTGACGCGGACCCTGCCTTTCGAGTCTCAGACGTTACGGAGAGGCAGTCTGGAGCAGATGCGTGAGATCATCCGCGAGGCCGAGCCCCGGACTCCGAGTACTCGGGTCAGCAGCCTGGATGCACAGGCATCAACGAAACTGGCCAGGTGTTGTCAAGGCGATGCAGCCAGCCTGCGACGTGAACTCCGTGGCGACTTGGACTGGATCACCCTCAAGGCGATGGAAAAGGACCGGATGCGGCGTTATCAAACGGCGCATGCCCTGGCGGAGGACATTGAGCGTCACCTGAACAATGAGCCGGTCTTGGCCGGGCGGCCTGGCACGCTCTACCGGTTCCAGAAACTGGTGCGGCGGAACAGGGGGGTCTTTGCCGCGGTCGCAGCCGTCGCTGTGGTCCTGGTGCTCGGAGTGATTGTAAGCACTGGGCAGGCAGTTCGTGCCACGCGGGCAGAGCGAACCCAAACGCGGTTGCGCCACGAAGCCGAAACCGCCCGCACGGAGGAAACCGCTCAGCGTCGGAAGGCCGAAGCGCTAGCCTACGCTTCCGACATGAGCCTGGCGCAGCAGGCGCTGGCGCGGAACGACTTGGGTCGCGCTCGACGACTTCTGGAGGCCCACCGGCCCGCTCCCGGCGAGCTTGATCCGCGGCGCTGGGAGTGGCGCTACCTGTGGCAGGAGTGCCGCAGCGATGCCCTCGGCGAACTGTGCCGCTATCCGCCCTCGGCCTACTCGGTGGCATATTCCCCTGATGGCAAGCGGTTGGCGGTAGCCGGGATCATTCAGACTTTCGTCGAGATCTGGGATGCGCCTGGGCGCCAGCGAATTGCCACCCTTCAGCCGAAGGAGGGCCACCTCGTGGCATTCTCGCCCCGCGGCGATCTGCTGGCGACTGACGCGGGAAAGCAGATCCGCCTCTGGCGGACCGACACTTGGAATCTGGCCGGCCAACTCACCCTTGCCGGTCGCGTTCAGGTCCTCAAGTTCTCCCCCGACGGAAGGCAGCTTGCCGGCCTGAGCTTTCCGGGTGAAGTCACCGTGTGGGAGTCTGATCGATGGACCGTCGTTCGTCGCATTCCCGGCGTAAGACCCGGGGGCACGCATATGGGCGCGCTGGACTTTTCGCCGGACAGCAAGGCCCTGGTCGCCGGGGACGCCGAACGTCACCTTCGAGTGTTCGACCTCACCAGCGGAAATGTGGATGTCAACATCCCCGAGGCCCACTCGGAAGCCCTAACCTCGGTGGCCTGGTCGCCGAACGGTTCCATCATTGCCAGTGGCAGCGGTTTCTCAGGTGGTCCGATCCGGCTTTGGGAGGCAAGCTCCGGCACCTGTGTCGGGCTACTCGAAGGACATACCTCCTGGATTTGCGAGCTGGTCTTCTCCAGGGATGGCCGGTGGCTGTATTCGTCCAGCGCCGACCAGACCATCCAGATCTGGGATGTAGAGCAGCGGCGGCATCTGGCCACCCTCCGGGGCAGCAGTGATGAAGTCTATGGACTGGCGCTTTCGCCGGACGGGACCACGCTGGCGAGCGCCGGTAAGGACGGCATCGTCGCCTTCTGGAGCGCTTTGCCCCGCCTGGAAGAAGAGCAGCCCAAATTGATCCCGTTGGGTGGATTCGCTCGGTCCGCCTTCGCTCCGGACAGCCACGTATTGGCGGTGCCGCGCAAGGGAACCGTCAGCCTGTTCGACCTGGAAGCCTTTAGAGAAATCGCGCAGCTCCCCGCGCTGGGCGCCGACGTTGGGGGCGTGGCCTATTCGCCGGACGGCACCCTGTTGGTCAGCGGAAGTCAGGGTGGAAGGACCCGTGTGTGGTCCTGTACTGAGCGTCGCCTGCTGCGGGAGCTGGGCGACCCTAATGCTCCGATTTACCCGGTCCGTTTCCGGGCAGATGGCACGCGGTTGCTCGCCACGAACGGAAAAGACAAGGCGGTCTGGTTGGATACGCGCACGTGGCAAGCCGTCCACACTTATACCATTGCGATGGATGGTGCCGCGGGGGGTGTCTCGCCGGACGGTCGCCTCGGGGCCATCGGCACCTCGACGGGGACGGTGTGCTGGCTGAACGCGGAGACGGGAGAAGTCCTCGCTACAGGGAGCGATGCCCACCGGCATCCTGTGGTCGGAATCGCCTTCTCTGCGGATGGCACGCAGGCCGCCAGTGTCGCCGAAGACGGCACGCTGGCAATCTGGAATCCGTCTTCGTTCCAACCACGGGTCCCTCCTTTCAAGGGTCACATGCAGGGAGCTCACGGGGTGGCGTTCTCCCCCGATGGGCGCCGGCTGGCCACCGGAGGCAGCGCCCGAGACTCTGTGAAGCTCTGGGATCTGTCGACTCACCGCGAGCTTATCACACTCCACGGACAGGGTTTCATGTTTTCATTTGTGGCCTTTTCGCCGGACGGCCGATGGCTGGCAGCCTGCAACATACAAGGCCAGCTCCACCTCTGGCGTGCGCCGTCGTGGGAGGAGATCGAGGCAGCAGGGAAGAGGCCGGAGAGTGGACAATCGCCGTGAAGCGATGGCCTTGGACTGTTCGGGGAACGGCCCGATCGACGACTTGATTCGATCCTGATTGTGGGTCTGGGGAGGAGGTGATTTCCTGTTTTGGGTTGGAGGCGTCACTGCTCCAGTGGTATAGTCCTGCCTGTTTGTCGGTGGAAAGCCAAACCGTGGGCAGACCAGATCAACCGGGAATACGATATGACGAAGTATCTCAAGACAGGATTCAGGTCTTTCGAAAACCAGCCGGCCATCGTCGGCATTGTTCTGGCAGGCATTCTTCTCATGCCCCAAACCCGCGTCCGGGCGAACTGGCCCGGTTTTCGCGGGCCGACGGGCTTGGGCTACACGACCGAGGAGAATCTGCCCCTCACCTGGGGCGGCCCGGCGAAGGAAAACGTGCGATGGGCTTCGCCGCTTGTCGGCCAGGGGCACGCCAGTCCCATCGTTTGGGATCAGGCGGTCATCGTTTGCACCGTCCATTGGCCGGTGGACGTTAACGACCGCAAGAAGTTCATTCCGGACCATCATGTCACCTGCTACCGCACTTCCGATGGAAAGCTGCTCTGGGATACGCTCGTACCCCCTGGACCCTGGTTGCGGACTGATTTTCGCAGCGGGCCGGGCGGGGGGTATGCTGCGGCCACACCGGTCACCGACGGCAAGCTCATTTACTGTGCCTTCGCCTCCTCGGTCCTGGCGGCGCTGGACTTCCAGGGTCATATCGTGTGGCGCAAGCCCATTGTTCCCTACTCGTTCGATGTCACGCTGGGCAGCAGCCCGGTCCTCTATGGCGACACCGTCATCCTCCTGTGCGCGATGGCCAAGAAAGAAGACTCGGGCGTCGTTGCCTTGGACAAGACCAAGGGCGAAGTCAAGTGGGAGAGGAAACTGCCGCAAATGGGATTTGGGCACAGCACGCCTCTGATTCTTCAGATCAACAATAGACCCCAGATGCTTCTGGTGGCCTCGGCTATGGTGGAGGCAGGCGATGCCCTGCAAAGCCTCGATCCGGCCGACGGGAAACTCCTGTGGTGGTGCCGGGGCGAAGGCGACGCCTCCTCGCCGGCCTACGGGCAGGGCCTCGTCTACTTCGACGATGGCCGGGGCGGCACGGGCGTCGCGGTGGATCCGACCGGCTCGAGTGATGTCTCGAACACCCACGTGCGCTGGACCCTGACGCAGCGCGGCGAAGCCCTCAGTTCGCCTACCGTGGTCGGCCCGTATTTGTATCGGTTGCGCACGCCGGGCTTTCTCCAGTGTTGGGAGATGGCCACCGGCAAAGAGAGGTATTCCCAGCGTCTCCAGGACATCTCCACCGCCTGGGCCAGCCCAATTGCGGACCCCAAGGGGCATCTTTTCTTCGCCAACGCCGGCAAGAGCTACGTCATTCAGGCGGGGCCGGAGTATCGCCTCCTGGCCGTCAACGATCTGGGCGACGGCAATCACCCCTCGCCCGCGGCAGCCCATGGCCGACTCTTCCTCGTCGGCATGAAGAATCTCTATTGCATCGGCGCGCAGAACGCCGCGACCCCCAAATAGTCCTTCCGATGTTCAAGACGGCCTCGCCGTGCGCCGGTAGATGAGGACCCAGTCGCCTTGCGGCAGGGAAAACGCGGCCGTCCCCTCGGCCGCGACGCCCACTTCCATCCTCGTCCCATCGCGCGGGTCAATGCGCACGGCGGAATACTGCCCCGGCGCCAGTGTGACCGTGCCCCTCCCGCCGCGGAGCGAATAGACGAGGTATGCCGTGCCGGGCTTCGCCAGCGCGAAATTCGTCCGCCAGGCCGCGCCGTCGAAGATCACGTTGGCGGGCGTGACGAGTTCGTTGTGAGGCTCCATCCGGGCGTACGGCAGCGTGACCATGACGTCGTGATGCACGCGCACATACTGTGGCGTGCGGCTGCCCTTCATCGCCCCCAGCGGGTCGCCCGTTACGTAGGTCGCTTTGCTTCCCCACATCGTGTAGGCCCCCGCGGTCGCCGCCGTCCAGAAGGTCGGACGCATGGTCTCGGGAGTCTGGGAGGCGTAGGCGCTCTTGCTCCCCATGTCGTACGCCGGCTCCTCGTTGAGCACGGGTTGCCCGAACTTCCGCAGGTCGATCAGGACCTGGTTATGCCGCGCATACGAGCGTTCGTTGTAGATCACTGCCTGCGGCTGAGGAACGGCGTCGCTCAGCGCGCCGGCGGCGCCGATGCACCCCACCTGAGCCTGCTTCAACAGGAAGTCGGTCCAAGCGGCAAAAGGCCAGTCTTTGAGCAGGGTGAAATAGCTGGGATGGACCGCGATCTCGTGCCAACTGGGGTTGTGCACCGAGACCGGCTGGCCGAAGACAACCCGGCTTTTCAGGAAGACGCCCATTTCATTCACCCACGCGTAACAGGCGAGGTCGAACACCTTGTCCTTATAATTGGTGGTCTTGAGCTCGATCTCATTTCCCAGAACTGGCATCACGTTGCTGTAGGCGCCGAGGCGGGCCATGCCGTAGCGAATGTAGGCCCGGTCCTGCTGGGGCGTCATCTTCCACATAACCTCACGGCGCGGATCGTAGTAGAAGTACGGCGAGGCCAGGACGTCTGCCTGCCGGAGGGTGTCGATAAATCCGTCGATGGCGCGGAAGGCCTCTATGTTGTACCGCGTGTAGTCCGGCCCGGAGGCGAACAGGTTTCGTTGTGTGTGAATCGGGTCCTTCTTGGAGTCCACCCCCGGCATCATAAACAACACCCGATTGATCCGGCTGGCCTTGAGAAAGTCGATCAAAGGCGGCCACGCAGCCGGCGGGGCGAATTGGCAGGTAAGTGACTGCGCAATAATAACCTGAACAACTTTCACTTCCGTGGAGACAGGGTGTAGTTCCATTCGCCGTGGAATTCGTGACGTTTGAGGCGTAGTTGCCCCAGTTGCTCGTCGGTTACCTTGATCTTGGCAGGATAAT
>CAYHAJ010000398.1:0-24722 GCA_964354535.1 uncultured Pirellulales bacterium | reverse complement strand
TGGGGAACGTAGATCAGGATGTCGGAGTTGCTGTGGCCTTTGCCGAAGAAGATCAACTCCAGGGTCAGGTCGCCCAAATCCAGCGTGTGTTTGTCGGCAAACGTGAGCGTCGGCTTGACGACCTCGTAGCCCTCCTGGAGGTCCTGCACGAAAAGGTCGTAGAAGATAAGGTCGCTTTGGATCAGCCGGGTGTACATGCGATCGGTGGCATACCGGGGCAGGGCGGCTCGCAGGTCGCGCAGAATCGCGGTGTACCGGTCGATCTCCTTGCGTCTCCACTCGGCATTGGTCTGCCGGTCAATCAGCCAGTGCATGTCCTCGGCCAGGTTCTCGTGCCCGATGATCACAGCGCCTGGGAACAGGGAGTTGCCGCTGCAATGGTTGTCATGGGGGTGCGTGTTGATGACGTAGGCCCAATCGGTGCGGCGCAACGTCTGCTCGATCTTCTTCTTGATCGGGGCCATCACTCGCGGGGAGGCCTCCGTATCGACGATGACCAGGCCCTTCTGGGACTGGATCACCGTGAGGTTGCACCGGCGGTCGATACCCGGCCAGTAGGCCAGAACTACGCGGGGCGAGAGCCGGTCGATGCGGACGTAGGGACCCGGGTCGGACTGCGGACCAGCCGCGAGCAACGGCACGAGCAAGCCGAGATGAATCGCCGTAATCATTTGCGCTCTCCATGGACAGCCAACATCAGGCACCACGGTGATTCCGACCATGCCGTGGTTCTATTATACCGTGCGACAACCGGAACTGCTTTACCCCAGGGAAAATCTTCATTCTCGCCGCGAGCATGAGGCAAGTCGCGATAACCGAAGGACTTATGTCTCGCGCAAAGACGCAAAGATCGTTAAGGGAGAACACAGATCTGGTTTCGCTTTCTTGGTGCTCTTGGCGTCTTGGCGAGAGGAGATCCTGGTTCGGGCCGCAGGCCGGGCTGAGGAATCTGCGGATTCTGTGCTTCATTCCTGCGGACTGAGGCCTCACGACCTTGTTAAGGTGACTAGGGCCGGTTCGCACGTAGACCCCTGGCGCTCCGAACCGGGTGACGCCGAACAGATGTGTGGAATTCCCGCGAAAAAAAAACGCGACCGTCTTGACAACGGCTTGCTCACAGATGTCCCCGGAATTGACACAGAGGAAGGGCCTATACTGAGAGGCTCAGTATAGGCCCTCGAATGATACAGCGTCGTTGGCCGACGAGTCAGCCTGGCGTATGCTGGTCACAGCATAGTCGATGGCCCCAGACGGGTCTTACTTGCCGGTGACGGCACGAAAACCGGCCAGGTAGAGAATCTCATTCGTGGCCAGCGGCCGGTTGTAGATGGCGACCTCGTCAATGGCACCAATCCAATCGCATCCCCAGCCGTCCGAGCCGATGAGAACAGGAGCAGGGCTGCTGGTGATCTTGCCCATGGGAGTCGAATCCCTCTGGATGCCGTCGAGATAGCACTTCAGCGTGGTGCCGTCATGCGAGCAGGCGATGTGGCTCCACTCGCCTTTGGTCAGTTTCTGGCCGACATAGACCCACGCCCGGGGCGAGGAATTGAACGTGAAGGCCATGTAGGGCTTGGGGCTACCCCAGCCGTAGCGAACCTGGTAGCTCCAACTGGGACTGGCCGTGCTCAGCGCCTTGGCCATGGGCGCCGTATTGGTGGCCTTGCCCTCCGGGTCATCGGCGCCGGGTTTTATCCAGAGCGCCAGGGCGATGGGGCCGGTGATGTTCAGGCTGGCGCCGCTGCCGCAGTTGATGTAGTCCCCGCCGCCGCCGGAAGTACCCAAGCCATGGAACTCCAAGGCTTTCCCCAGGACGCCGTCGATCCACGTGGGCTTGCCCACGATGGTCCCGTTGTTCTTGTTCGTGGAGCTATCGTCCACGTTGTTCTCCAGGGCGTAATACGCCGCCAGACCATTGGTGCCCGGGTCCACCGGCGCGGGCACGGCCGCCAGGATGGCCGTCGCCCACTGGGAGGCATCATTCCAGCCTTCTACCTTGGAGAAGCCGAGCATCTTGCCTTCCCGCGTGTCGCCGCCGTCGTCATCGTCATTGTAGTAACAGTCAATGCCGATCAAGCCACCGGCCTTGGGCGCCTTGCCCTGGAGCGACAGCCAAGGCATCTTGATCTCGATACGCCAGCCGGTGGCGGCGGTTGCCTGTGCCTGTTCGATACCTGCGGTATATCCTGTGATGTTGGTTCCCTGGACGTCGTTCGCGGTCCACCCGAACGTGTACTGGTGGTCGTCTCCGGACAGCGGGGTGCTTAACTTCGTGTTGCCGCCGTCGAAGTAGACCTCCACACTGTCGTCCTGCCAAGCACTGGCCGAATCATTTTTCAGGCTGTCGTCGGTGACCTCCACGAGAACATAGAGATTGTTCGCATCATACAACGCCTTCCAGGTGCCGGAGCCATCGGCCGCAGCAGCCAGAGGGACGAAGGCCTGCGTGGAGGCCGCCGCCCAGACGCCATCGACCTGCCCGTCAAGCACCGGGGGCTCCAGGGCATAGGCGATTCCCATATCGACCCGCGCGACACCGGCCATGGCCGCCAGAATTTCGAGTTTCGTTACTGCCTTATTGTAGAGCCGCACGTCGCTCAGGCTGCCGCACCAGGCCTCTTGCACGCCGCTGTAGCCATCGGCGCCCATGTAAAAGGGGTTGGCGTCCATGGTCTTGGTGAGCGTGATCGAGAGCACCTCGATGCCGTCGCGATAGTAGGTGAGCGTTGCTCCCCGCTTCACCGTCGCGTTGTGGACCCATACCCCACTCGGGATATCCGGGTAGTTGATGAAGCTGGTGTTGTCGCCGTTGTAGTACTCGAAGTTCGTAGGGGTGAACTTGACGAATTGCAGCGGCGAAGTCGTCCCGCCATACCGGTTGCCCAGGAGGACGTCATTGCCCCCAGTCGACGAAGTGAACCCTTGGCTCGCGTCCTGCTTGCACCAGAACATCCACGTGAAGTCAGTCTTCAGGTCCATGGCCGGGATCGTCACGCCGGTAGTGACGCAGGCCCCGGTGCCGTTGACGCCATTGAAGCTCAGGACCATGCCCCGTTCGGCGTCTTGGATCCAGACCGAGCCGTTGACTCCCAGGCCTCCATTGGGGTTATTGATCGTGCCGTTACTGCCACGGCCGGACAGATCCAGGACAACGGCCCCGGTGCCTTCATTCAAGGGCCACCACCCAACCAGATTGGGATCCGCCGCCTCTACTCCGCTCGCCAGGGCCAGGAGCACCAGAACAAACGGAGCCGAACAAATCCACTTCTTACGCATGACAGTCCTCCTTCAAAGAAGATGCCTCAATTGAAATCTGTGCTTTCGCGACTTAGCAGACCAACCGATGATGCCTCCCACTGCTGCTCCAGCGTCTTTGCCCGGGGTAATCGTGTGCGGCCTGACAACACCTCCTTCCGAAAAGCGATGTGATCCGTTGGCTGAAAGGGCTATATCTGAACTGCAAGGCAGGAAGTCGTCGGTTAAGACCCTATCCCTTGCACCACGTGCATCGGTTCCTCCTCAACCCAGAAACCCAAAGAAGTGTACCCGCGGGAGGACCTGACACCACAAACACCCGACGGCGCGGGCACAGGCTTCACTGCCCTGATATATACAAGAGTGTTCCCGTCCCTGTCAAGAAAAAAACAGGGCAAAGTGGATAGCGAAGGAAGATTGTACCCACGCGGAGGGAGACCGGGTGTCAATTGTCAGTCCCGGGTCCTCAATTGTCAGGAATCTGGGGACATCAGAGTCAATTCAGGGCCCGGCCAAGTAAGATGCCCCCCGGAATTCTTGTGTCCCCGGACTTCTGAGTGGCAGTCGCATCACGGGGTGTCGAGATAACCCTCCGGCACGACCAGGAACTTGTACCCGCCGACATCGGTGAAATAGATTCGTTCCTTGTTCTGATCGAACCACGATTGCCACTCCTGTGGCTCCCGGAACGACTGGTTCGTATACCGCGCCAGCAGGCGCCGAGCCGTCGGGGCCTTCTTCTCGTCCTGCAACCGCCGGATCAGCCGCTCCAGCGTGGCGACCTCACGGTTGGAGTTGAGTCCCAGCGACTTGAGCTCGTTGTCCACGCGAAATTGTGGGTCCTGGTAAATGAACTCGATATTGTCCCGGTAATACCGCACTAATCCATTGGGATCCCCCAAGAACATTTTCGTCGTATCGTTCGGGATATAGGGTGTGAATCTCGTGTTATTCTCTTTCTCTCTTCTTCGCCATGAGCGTTCAGCCTCAGGAGCCAATCTGATGGTATTCAGACGATGCGGGGCGATGGTGCGGATCAGACGCGCCTTGCCGTCGAAGCGGTGGATGTAGTGGAGGCAGTTGAGAAAGAGCCGGCGTCCGGCCTCGGTCATCTGCGACGGCGGATCGCCGTAGCCCCACTGCAGGAAGCTGCCGTGCCTGCCGATGCCGACGGCGCCGACCTGCTAACGTACGAATATACCGCCATTTTTCTGGGGAACTCAAGGGCAAAGTGCTCTCTGGCACGGTCAGCGGCGGGGAATAGAGACAAAACCCGCATGCAGCGAGGAGGGGGGCAGGCTCTGCGGGGGAATGACAATGCTACGCTCGCACTTGTCTGATCTGCGTATCTCGACGTTTATCCTTCGGCTCCGCTCCGGAAAAGGCTTGGCTCCTGCGAGGGGACGGAATACCATACGGAACCGATGGCCGGTGGTGTCGGCCGGTCACGCCACTAAGGGGAGATGTCATATGTGTGGAGCGATCGGGAGACGGACAGGACTTCGAGTGCTTGGGGCGGTAATCCTGCTGGCTCTGCTGCCGGCGCATGGCGTCAACGCGGCGGCGCCGGGCGAAGTGCTCTACAACGGAATTGTTCTCCCGCGCGAATGGCCGCCCCGTCTGCCCGACTTTCCGACGTCGGTCGAGAAGGACCCCGTCAGTCCACCTTACCTTGCCTCGCCGCCGGCCGTGATTGCGATCGATGTCGGACGCCAGCTCTTCGTCGATGATTTTCTGATTGGCGACACCACGCTCAAGCGAACGTTCCACCTGGCGAAATATCATCCGGCCAACCCCGTTCTCAAGCCGGATCAGCCCTGGGAGATGAAGAACCCGGATCATGCCGCGGCCATGGTGTTCAGTGACGGTGTCTGGTACGACCCCAAGGATAAGCTCTTCAAGATGTGGTACATGGTGGGCGCGAGCGCCGCCACGGGGTATGCCACCTCGCGCGACGGAATTCGATGGGACAAGCCTCTCTTGGACGTGCGGCCCGGAACCAGCATCGTGCAGCCGGGCGGTCGCGACTCGAGCACGGTCTGGCTCGATCTCGAGGAGAAGGATCCCGCGCGGCGTTTCAAAATGTTCCGGGTGATCGGCGCGGACGGGGCGGACCCGGTGACCGGCTGGAACAACTGGGTCATGGCGATCCACTTTTCCCCGGACGGCGTTCACTGGGGGGATCCCGTGGCCCAGAGCGGCCGAGTCGTGGATCGCAGCACCGTGTTCTGGAACCCGTTCCGGCGGGTCTGGGTGTACAGTGTCCGGCATGTGTATAAGGTCGGAGACACCGTGGACAAACGGTATGGCTTTGCCCGGCGCCGCTCCTATCGCGAAGGCCCGGACGTCCTGGCGGCCGCCCGGTGGGACGTGAACGAGCCTTTGCGCTGGACGGACGTGGACCGCCTGGACCCCCGGCGTGACGATCTGAAGATCAAGCCGCAACTCTACAACCTCGATGCGGTGGCCTACGAAAGTCTGCTGGTCGGATTCTTCACCATCTGGCGGGGCCAGCCCGCCGACCGTCACAAGCCCAACGACGTGGTGTTGGGCTACAGCCGGGATGGCTGGCATTGGTCTCGTCCCGATCGGCGGGCGTTCTGCCCGATCTCCGACCGGCAGGGCGACTGGAACGCCAACAATGTTCAGTCCGCGGGGGGCGGATTTCTGGTCGTGGGCGACGAGCTCTATTTCTACGTCAGCGGGCGAACGGGCCGGCCCGGCGGCAACAAGGCGGGCGATTTAAGCACAGGACTGGCCACCCTCCGCCGCGACGGGTTCGCTTCGATGGATGCGGATGCCTCGGGCGGCACGCTGACCACACGGCCCGTGCGTTTCAGCGGGAGACATCTGTTCGTCAACGTGGACAATCCCAGCGGCGAACTGCGGGTCGAGATTCTGGATCAGGCGGGCCAGGTGGTCACGCCATTCACGACAGCCAACTGCATCCCGGTGCGGGCGGACAAGACCTTGCAGCCGGTTCGCTGGCGCGGCGTGGCGGATTTGTCCTCCCTGTCCAACCGGCCGGTGCGGTTTCGCTTCCACTTAAAGAACGGCTCCCTTTACGCCTTCTGGGTCGCGCCGGAGCCCTCCGGGGCCAGTCGCGGCTATGTGGCCGCGGGCGGGCCGGGCTTTTCCAGCAACCGCGATCTCGAATGAACCGAGAGTGACTTTTGTTGCGGGTGAAGGAGCCACTCAGGAGTGGGCAAAAGCATTCCGCAGGGAGGCGAAGAGAAAGTAGTTCGTCAGGAGAATCAGAAGTACGCGGTCCATTTGCGAGGGCAGGATCGTTCGAGGCGGGAGGGGGGAATGAGTCTCTGCCGGGTCATTTGTTCCTCAGCCGAGGGCGGCTGAGCTATATCTCTATCAGTTGAAGGTTCCCAGTTCGGAGTACCGCCTTCAGGCGGGTCGGAGAGTCTTCCGGCGCAGCCGGCTCCGTCTCACGTACACGCTGTAGGGGCGAATGATCATTCGCCCCTATGAACGGACCGTCTGACAACGGAACTTCGGGTGCCGTGCGGACTGTTTTGACCCGCCTGAAGGCGGTACTTCGAACGAACCGCACGGACCAACGTGCGTACCCTGAAGAATGGCGGCCGGATGCGAAACGTCCGGCGAATGCCGGAAAGGCGGAGAACAAAACGCCTCGCGGCCGCCAAGCAAGCGCAAACTCGATGGAACGAGAAAGGGGCGGAACCACATGAAACTCAATCCCAAGGCCTTCGGGCTGACGTGCGGCATTCTCTGGGACGCTGGACTCTTTTCCCTGACGTGGTGGGTCATGGCGTTCGACGGTCCTTCGCGGAAGCCCACCGGCCTGAGCAAACTCTATCGGGGCTACACGATCACGCCGGCCGGCAGCGTCATCGGTCTGGTCTGGGGCTTCTGCGACGCCTTCTTCGGCGGCCTGTCTCTTGCCTGGCTGTACAACGAGCTGGTGCGGTATTTCGCAGTTGCCAAGGCGAAGAAGAAGGAAGTCGCTCCGCCGCCGCCTGTCCTGGAGCGGGAGGTGGTGTGAGAAGAAGGTAAAAGGGAAAAAGGAAAAGGTAAAAGGTGAAGAGGCAGCGTCGCTGTCCGGGTGGGGCGGTATCTTTTTCCTTTTGCCTTCTTACCTTTTACTTCCTCTCGTTACTTCCTCTTGGCTGGTGGTTCTCTGAGGCAAGATTGCCATTCTCTCACCGGACGCTGCCCGGTCCATCGAAAACTGCCCGGCATGGCCGTCCGTAATAATCTTGTACGCTCAATGGCCTCGACTCTGGATGCCCTGGAGAAGATGGAATCATGGCGGATTAGGTATCGCGGCACTGTTCCTCCACTCGTCGCTCCAGGTGCTACGCGAGGCGGCCCGGTCGTACCGGGCTCATAATCGCTCCCCTCGCTGAATTCCGGAGCCACCCTCGCTTCCGCCCCGAAAAGCCATCCGCGATAATGGCTTGCCCTATCGGACCGGCCGGGCTATCTTTTGTGTTTCCAACGAGCAAGGACAGGATTCCCATGGGCGGTAATCCGAATGTCCTGCAGGGCAGGGGACCGGACCCGAACAGGGTCTCCCGTAACCGGCGAGGAGCGCAGAATGCTAAAAGAGCTACTGAAGAGAGTCGTCGAGATGGGAGCGGACCGGATTGAGATCGAATGTGAAGATGGAGCCCGACTTGTCAGTGCCTTCTGGGGTCCGACGGGTGTGAGCATCGCTGCGCTGGACGCCGCCCAATGGGACGCCGTCTATGAACAGATGCAGGAGATGAAGAAGAAGAGGCGAATCGTGCTCGGTGGCACATCCCATCGCCTGGCCTTCTCGAAATACGATAGTTTTGGCGAGTGGGTGTTTGAGATTCGAATCCAGGGGGTCAAATGAGCAGGTTGCGAAGGCATCGGTTGATCGAGATCGAGTGGCCGACCTTCGGCGCGAGCGGGCCGCCGCCGCGGCCGAGCGTGGCAGAGTTCGAAGCGCGGGTCGAGGCTGTCCGCGGCGCGATGGACCGGCTGGAGTTGACGCACCTCGTCGTCTATGGTGACCGTGAGCATTTCGCCAATCTCGCTTGGCTGACCGGCTTTGACCCTCGTTTTGAGGAAGCCGTGCTCATCGTCGGCCGCCGAGGCGATCCGCTGCTGGTCGTGGGCAATGAGTGCGAGGGGTACTTGCCCGTCAGTCCGCTCTACGCGGCGAGAAAGCTGCGGAGCGAGCGGTTTCAGTCTTTCTCGCTGCTGAATCAACCACGGGGCGACAGTCGGCTCATTCGGGAGATCTTCGCGGGCGAAGGAATCGGCAGGGGAGCGACAGTAGGTTGCGTTGGCTGGAAGTACTTCGCCGATTCCGAGCATCCGGACGGCGCACACGCCATTGATCTGCCTGCGTATCTCGTGGACACGCTGCGCGAGCTGGCCGGCCGGGAGAACGTGACCAATGCCACGGCCATTCTGATGCACCCGGACACCGGCCTGCGGACCTTCTGCTCGCCCGCCGAGATCGCGTACTTCGAGTACACCAATGTCCTGGCCTCCGAAGGGGTGAAACGCATGCTTTTCGGCATGCGCGAGGGGATGACCGATCATCAACTGGCGCAACTGGCCGGCTACAACGGTGTACCCCTGGGCTGCCACATGACCCTGGCCACCGGCGACCTGCCGGGCCTGTCCGGACCCGTCGGTGCGACCCTTCGCCGGGGAACGCCCCTTTCGACGAACATCTGTTATTGGGGCAGCAATTGCTGCCGGGCCGGTTGGATCGCCTCGTCGGCCCGCGACCTGCCACCAGGTGCACAGGACTACGTGGCGCGCTTCGCCGGCCCATACTTCGAGGTGATGGCCGAGTGGTTCGATCTGTTGCGCCTCGGCACGCTGGGCGGCGCGTTGGCGCGGCTGGTCGCAGAGAAGCTGCCTTTCGAAAAGTTCGGCATTTTCCTGAATGCGGGTCACCTGATCCACCTCGACGAGTGGCTCAGTTCGCCGATTTACCCTGACTCCGAGGTGCCGCTCCATTCCGGCATGGTAATGCAGGTAGACGTTATCCCTTCCTCGCAGACCTATTCGTCCACTCGGATGGAGGACGGCGTAGTTATTGCGGACCAAGATCTGCGCCGCCGGATCAAGGAGCAATTTCCCGACTGCTTCACCCGCTGCCGGAGGCGGCGGGACTTCATGATCGACGTACTGGGCATTCCCTTGCCGGAGGAAATCCTGCCCCTCTCCAACATCCCGGCCCTCGTGCCGCCGTTCTTTCTGAGCCCGAACACCGTTCTGGCCCTGGAATCATAGGCGTTTGGAGTACCGCCTTCAGGCGGGTTTGAAAGTCTTCCGGCGGCAGTCGGCTCCACACCGCGTCAACACGGAACTTCAAAGGGCGTCCGGACTGTCTTGATCCGCCTGAAGGCGGTACTCCAAACACCGCCTAAAGGCGGTACTCCAAGCCGCGTAACTGCGGGTGTTCTACGCACGAACGGCTGGTGCGAGTCAACCTTGCCCAGAATGCGGGGTTTCCTGGTGTGCCTGCATGTGCTCTCGGAGACGGGCGACGTAGGGAGAGCAGGCGATGCACGAGGTTATCTGCCCGAGCGGATGATGTCTTCGCGGCATCGACGTGCAACACCGAAAAGAGATTTCTCGGGAGATCAGAGCCCATGGACAAGCCGACGATGTTCGAGCCCTATGCGGCGACGCCGGAGATTGACGTTCTGCCGTCCTACTTCCCCATACCCGGCTATGGCATTCTGCCGATCAATGCTTTTGTACTCAAGGCGGCCGAGCCGGTCCTGGTGGATACCGGGCAGGTGTTGCTGAGCGATGCGTTCACGCCGCAACTGTCGGCCGTGATCGATCCCGAGGATCTGCGCTGGTTGTGGCTCACCCACGTGGACCCGGACCATACCGGAAGCCTTCATCGGCTCCTCGACGAGGCTCCGAATCTGCGGGTCATTACGACCTTCCTGGCGCTGGGGAAACTGAGCCTGTTTCGGCCCCTGCCGCTGGACCGTGTCTACCTGTTGAATCCGGGCCAGAGCCTGGGGGTGGGAGACCGCACGCTCACCGCCGTCCGGCCGCCCACCTATGACGCCCCCGAGACCACCGGCTTCTACGACCCCCAGTCCGGCGCGTTTTTCAGTGCCGATTGCTTCGGCGTCCTCATGTCGGAGCCCGCGGAGAACGCGGCCGACATCCGCGCGGAGGACCTGCGGGAAGGCTTAGTCACGTGGACGACAGTGGACTCGCCCTGGCTGCACATGATCGACTACACTCTGTTCACAGGCACTCTGGATCGCATCCGGGACATGGCGCCGACGGTCATCCTCAGCAGCCATCTGCCCGCAGCCCAGGGCATGAACGAGGAATTGCTGCGGCACCTGGCGGCCGCCCGCACGGCCGACCCCTTCATCGGCATCGATCCGCCGGGCCTCGAAGCCATGCTCCGGCAACTGGCCGCAAGATAAGTCCGTCAACGCGAACAAACGCATTCGGTCATTCGGTCCGCCTGCGGTGTCACTTCATATACACGACGCGAGACAAAGTCGTCGAATCCCTTGATTCGCTGGCTTGGCCATGCTATCTTCCTCGATGTTGGCGGAAGAGATGGTATCGATATCCGGTGCTTCAGGTGCCTTATGGTTGTCATGATGTTGTACTACTTGGTCATCTTCTCAGTTTTTGGCTTCTGGCTGATCCAGGTGATCGACCTGCTGTCTCGCGACCTGCGTTTCTTCGAGAGTCACACGCACAAGCTCACCTGGTTCCTCGTCCTCATCGCGGGCAATATCGTCGGCGCCATCTGGTACTACGTCTGGAAGAAAGCCGCCATCGCGGCCCGGTCCGGGCCGGGAAAACGGTGAACGTTTCTTTTATGAGAGGGGCACACAGGATGTGGATGGATCGTAGCACGCAACGCAGGCTGGCTCTTGTTGTTGTTCTTGGTTTACATTCCTGTGTCCGCGCCGGTGATATACAGACCCCCGCGACGCTTTCCCCGGTGCAACTCCGTGAGGACATCGACTTTCTTTTTCTCCAACTGGAGAGTGTACATCCCAATGTGCGTGTGAATATTTCCACAGAGCGCTATGCGAAGATCCAAAAGTGGCTGCGCGAACAATGCGGCCGGCCGCTGACGCTCCAGGAATTCTACCAGAAGGCCACCGCGGCCATTGACAGTCTGGAGGAAGGTCACACACAGGTACACGCGCCCCTGGGAAGGACGCCGGAGGAACAGAAGAAGTCGCTCCGCGCCCGACTCGATGAAATGATGGCCGCCCAAGGCGCCAATCCGAACTCCTATGAGTTGCTGCCGAATCGAAAAACCTGCATCCTGAGATACAATAGTTGTGGCCTGCCCCGAGAACGGCCCCAATACGAAGCGCTGTTTGCCGGGATGTTTGCGGAAATACGGAAGAACAAGATTCAGGGCCTCGTCATTGATCTGCGCAAGAACGGAGGCGGCTTTTCGGGTACCAGTGACTTGTTGCTCCGCTACGTGGCGCGTACGCCGTTTCGGCAGTATGAGAGAGTGGCAAAGAGGTTGACACCTCAGGCGATGGCTTTCTACAACTCTGTCGGACTGGACTATATGTCCTATCTGCGCGAGAGCTATGATACGTCGTCCCTGGCCCTCGATCCCAACGGCCGGCCCACGCAGCGGGACTTTACCATAGAGGCCAAGTTGGTTGATCCGGTGGAGGAACGATTGCGTTTTGCCGGCCCGGTCTGTGTCCTCATCAATCGGGTCACGTATTCTTCCGCCGCGTTGTTTGCCTCGACGGTCCGGTACTATGGACTCGCCACGCTGGTCGGAGAGCAGACTCTGCCGTTTGTCGAGGGAAGACAGCATTATGGGGAAGTTGTGCTCCTATCCCTGCCCCATTCCCAGCTTACGGTTCAGATTTCCACGGCGGTCTTCACGGTCATGCGCGCCGACAAGGAAAAGGGTGCTCGGATAGTCCCCGACTACAAGGTGGCCCAGAAGAGAAGCGATACCGACAAGAAAATCGACACCGTGGAAGTGTTTGCCCTGGACCTGCTGGAAAAGCAGTTGCAGAAGTGAGCCGGCTCCCCGTCGGATTTTCGATGAGCCTTTTGGGAGGACATACGATGACAACCGCCAGACGATCCTGGACTCGCCGTCGACTTCTGGGCGTCGCGGCCTCTGCGGCGGCTGTGGCGCTCGGGCGGTCTCGTGCGTTGGGTGGAGAAAGCCCCGGCAGAACGCGAGAGCGCAGGATGATCCTGTCGTTCTATTGCGACGACACGAGCCCTCAGGTAGCCGGGGCCCAGGCCTTCGAGACCTTCCTGGACTACTGCGCCAAGCAGGGCATCGCGGGGGAGGCCAGTGCCATCCTGGGCACGGGCGGCCATAGCATGTGCCGCAACCCCGAGGCCGAGGAGAAGGCGTTTCTCCAGCAGGTCGCGCGGGCTTGGGGGTGCGGCATCGACACGCACATGGAGTTGATGACCCACCGGGGCCTATTTGATTTCGACGTCAATCGCGAGAAGAAGGACGCCGTCCATGAGGGGCTCTGGCTGCACGAGCCGGCCGTCACCGTGGAAGAGTACCAGCGCTATTTCGCCGGCATCCTGAACGAGGGGCAGCGTGGCGGCGCGCGGTTCACGGGGTTTACCTGGCCGGGCTGCGGGTGTGAGGCTTGCACCAAGCGGTACGCCGAGTTGCGGGCGAGCGGCCATCGCGCGCCGAATCCTGCGATGTGGCAGGCCCTGCTCAATCTGGCCAGGGAAGGCAAGTTCCGCGGGCGGACCGTGCCCTGCTTCTTCGATTCCAGTGAAACCCAGGGCACTATTCATCGCCAGGCGAGCGACGGGGCGGCTGGTGTCTACGACCTGATGCCCAACGCGGGGGACCATTTCGGCATCTGGGAGAACAACCCCAAGCGCGTCGATCCCGACTACTACATCACGGCCGATGGCAAGTCGGGTATCCTTGTTCGCCACCTCCAATCCGGGGCCCCGTACTGTATCTGGTACGCCCACTGGCAGGGCCTGAACCCGGCCAAGGGCGTCGGCTGGCCGGCGTTCACCACGGTGGTCGAACGGATCAACAGACATCTGCAGGGCCGGGTCGTCTGGATGCGCCCCAGCGAGATCACGGATCTCTATCACGCCAGCGGAGGGTGGAGGTTCTTGGAAAACGTGTAGCGGGGCAGAATGCCTTGCGGGCGATGGGACCTAAGCTTCAGGGTGCGCTGGGTGGCACGCGGGAATCTGTTGACAGTTCCCCAGATCTGTGCGTTTTCTATTGGCAGGGTGGCAGCGGCAAGCGTGGGCTTGCCGATGGTTTGCCCATCCGCCAGCGGCAAAGCCTTTGGCCTTGCCGCTGCCACCCGTCGGTCCGGGAGGAAGATCGAGACCACAACGGATGGCAGGAGCATGAACATGGCAGAGGGAACGGGAATTCGAGGGGGCTGGCTGCGATTCATGTACGTGTACACGATTTTGGGGGCGGGCGGGTTTGGACTGGCTATCCTCACGATGCCCGATAGGATGAGGGGGGCGTTTCGATGGCCGGGAGACGAACCGATTGCGCTGAGCATAGTCGCAAGCGTGTATCTGGCCTTCGGAGTCCTTTCCGTCTTCGGACTGCGAGACCCCCTCAAGTTTGTCCCCGTGCTACTCCTTCAGTTGTGCTACAAGCTGGTGTGGTTCATCGGTGCGGTTGTTCCGTTGCTCGCATCGGGCCGATTTCCAGGCTATGCCGTTCTGACCGCGGTGATCTTTGCGACCTATGTCGTCGGTGATCTGATTGCGCTCCCGTTCTCATACGTGCTTACCAGTCCCGGACGGCCATGTGCCGTCGAAGGACCTCCTGCACGCGATTCGGGAAGAGCCGCAGACGGCCTCTCCCGAGGGCGCGAGGAGTAATGTTGGCGTCCGCCTCGGAAGGCAAACGGGTACGTTGCATCCCAAGGGAGATTGTCGTGGATGTCTATGGGTCGGAGGAACAGGAGATGAACATTTCTGGATCGCGCGCAGATAGGTGCTCGCAGCAGGGGGATTGGGTTATTTGTACGCCAGCGCCGCGGCGCCCAGGACGGCCACCGCGCCGCCCACCAGAGACCGCACGGTGGGTCGCTCGCCGTCCAGGAGCATCGTGAAGGGGATCACGACCAGGGGCGTGGTGGCTATGATGGACAGCACGATGCCAGTGGGGGCTACGGCCAGAGCCCATTGATAGAAGGCCACGCCGAGAGTAGGGCCCGCCAAAGCGTTGGCGACGACCCAGGGCCACGCCTGCCGCCAGGGCCGGTCGACAACGGGTGTTCCTTGCGGTATGACAGGGAAGCACTGGCGCCCGCGGTTGAAGAACAGGAACACGGCCGTCAGCAGCAGACCGCCGAGGATACGTTGATAGGCGGCCGTGCCCCCGTCGATGCTTTGGCCCGCCAGTCGGGCCACGTCAAACGCTTTTCGCGTGAGCACCGCGCCGCCGCCTTGTCCCAAAGCCGCGATGGTGCCCAGTACGATGCCGATGCCCCAGGTGCGTGGTGCGACGGCAACACGCGTGTCCGGCACCAGCGCGGCGAACACGCCCACCAGGATCGTGGCGCCCCACAGGATCTGAGAAAGAGTCAGTTGCGTGCCCAACCACGCCCATTCCAGGATGGCCCCCAGAGGGGCGGCCAGACACAGGCACACGAGCACGCCCAAGCGCGGGCCGAGCCGGCAGTAAGCCCCATACAAGGCGAGGTCGCCCATGCCGAAGCCCACCACTCCGCTCAGAAACAGCCACGGCAGGCCGGCGCCGGTGAAACCCCCGCCGAAGGTGTGGGCCCACAGGGCGAGGCAGACAGTAGCCAGCATCAACCGGCAGAGGTTGGCCGTGCCTGATCCGAGCAGACGCGTGGAGCGTCCCGCACTGACGGCGGACATGGCAAACAGAATCGAGGTGACTATGGCTTGGATCATCCGGTCAGTCGAAATCTGTCGGCAGGACAAGGTTTCGGTGGTGCTCGAACATGCGGGCGATCTGGAAGGGCAGGGTCCGCGAGATGGACAGGGGCGGGATCTTGTCCTCCGCGAAGAACTCAACACCCGTGGTCTCGTAGCTCTCGGTGGCTGCGCCGCCGGTGATTTCGCAGAGGAAGAAGAGCTTGTAGAGGTGGAACGGCATGGGTGGCTGGTGCGGGTGCTTGCTGCGGTCGTAGATGGCCGCCAGCTTGACCACGCGGACCTGGAAGCCGGACTCCTCGACGACCTCGCGGGCCACCGCCTCGGAGGGTGACTGCCACGGGTCGGCCCAGCCACCCGGCAGCGTCCAGCCGCCGTCGAGCTTTTCCCTGACCAAGAGGATCTTGTTGTCGCGGAAGACGGCCCCGCGGACGTCTACCTTGGGTGTGGCGTAGCCCTGCTCGCGGGAGAACAACTCGACAAACGACTTGCTGTCCAAGTCGAAGCCGCCGGCCATCATCTCCGCCGCGATTTGTCGGATCTGATTGTACCGGTCGATCTCGTACTCGTTGTCGGAGTAGGTCAAGCCGTCCTGTGCCAAGGCAGCCAGTCGCTTCGCCCACGTAAGCCAGTTCGGTTCCATCAGGTCACCTGTCTCTCGATTAAGGACGCCGATCCCGCTATTCGATAGGGGGAATACCGAGGTCTTTACAGATCTTCTTGGCTAACGTATCGACAATCTCGGTATGCCGTGGGACGGCTGATCGTCTGTTGAGGACTGGATTATACCACCAGGAGTGTTTGCCACCCTCTCGAAGCAGTTGACATCCGTGCTCCGTCAGATACTGGAGGAGTTCGCGTCGCTTCATATCGCGATCCGGACCTCGGTAAACTCGCCGGATGCCGATTTTCGCGCCTCCTCGCGATTGAACTCGATGGCTTCCCGGAGCGTAACGCGCAACGCTTCGAGCAACTCTTCTTTGGATCGTTCCTGGCAATTGACGCCGGGCATCTCCTCGATCCACCCGTACCACCATTCGCCTTCCTGTTTGATGACCGCTTTGTATTCCTGCATCGGGCATCTCCTATAGTACCAGCTTACCACAAGTTATCAAAGAGACGGCGACGCTGCAATGCTCATGCTCTCTGTTACGCTTGCGCTTGATGACGTTCGTCGGAACTCCCGGAGTCTTCCTCATCGGCGATAATTCCCGTTGGCTCACTGTAGGTCCTCTCTGCAACTGTGCTGTGACGTAGTCTATGCTCGAAGCCAGTTTCTTGCTCTCGCTCGCAAATTGTTGATGATGCAGAAGTCGTCATAGCGGGCAAACAGCACTATGCCATTCAAGGCCCCCAGCCTCAGGTCGTCCGCAAAGTAGGTGACGCCGCCGGTATGTGTGAACTCCTGAAAACAGTGTTCCACAATCTCAGGCCAATCCTTCCAATTTGTCACGCGACACATCAGATAGTCAGCACCCTTCAGGATGGCCTGCGGCACCATCGGTACCATTGGCTTACCATCTGCCCCCTCATCGCCGGGACCAAGTAGGTACTTGGACAGAGCCGAGGACCAAACAGGAGAGAAGAAATGACAGCCGACAACACCTTCGGACTTGGGGTAAAATGTGATAGTGAAGGCTTCATCCTCGAAGCGGCTCGGTGCATCTTGTCCTGGCAGCCGCCCCTCTTCGCTCCTTTTCACGAATGCAGCAACATGACTCTCGATCTGACGCAATCTCTCATCGAGATCCGAGCAGTCGTAGCCCCGATCGACGAGTTGGGGCGTCATGTTAAACGGAAGACTGGATTCAAGGTTCCTGAGCTTCTCCTCAAGAAGGTCAGGAAGAGTCTGTTTGTCCTCTGCCGCGTTCCGCTTTACCTCAAAAAACGTCGTCTCGTTGTTTACCGAGGCGACTATATCGCAAGTAGCATTCGGACGCGCCGCCCCAGGCGATACCTCCTCCAATCCTAGAATCTGGATCCCAAGTGTCTTTCCCAAGAGGCACACAGCACCGATCTCCGCACATAAGCTAGCCCATTGAATCCTTCGGTCGTTCTTCGCCAGGCTCCCGACAGGCTTGGTCAGGATCTCACAAAGTTTTGCCGCGTGGCCTGACACATTCCTGAGCGACGGAAAGTACTCCAATGCTGGCACAATCGGGTCGGTTGGGTCAAGATTACGAGCAGCGTGACTTGCCCCAAAAGTCCTGGCTTCTAGAAACTGCTGAACGAGTGGGTACTTGCTCATAATAGCCCTTTCAAACGGGCTGGCACTCTCGAGGAGAGAGACGGTGGCATGATTCATGCGGTGCCCTATGATTCCCAGGAAAGACGGCTTGTGGCCGCATCACTTCAAGTCCACCCGTTTGACGTGGACGAGACGGTGGCCAAGCATATCAACGGCAGCACCTGCCTGTTCGAGGGCGATGTAGCCGACGAGCGGCTCGTATTCGCCATCGTCGTCTGGTGTCATGTCTATGAACAGGACCTCCGCCGCGATAGGCCGGAATTCCCCAATCCGCACCCGCACCGGACCGCACACGGAACCCTTCCGGACGGACTGGTCCGCCCTCTCGACTTCGACCTCGCCCAGTTGCTCGACGTCGCCGAGGCTTTCCCGCCAAGCATTTGGCAAGGTGATGTAGGCGGAGCCGGTATCGACCAGGGCGCTAACGGCCAGGGTCTTGCTGGGGTCAGTGAAATTCGTGAGTCTCACTTGTGTCACAATTCGTCCCATCTGAGCCGTCTTCGCCTGCACGAGCATAGGTCCACCCGTGATCAAAAATCCGCTGATTTCGTTCTTCCTTACAACCACAGGATAGCACGGTTGGTCCGCGCAGTCAATGTCATCGGTGGGATAATCTGGGTACTCCGACTCCAGGAACGCGTCTCGCCTGTGCTCCTGTGGAAGATGCCTTATCTCGACAGGCAGTTCGTCATCGCACTTCCAGAATCTGTCCGTGGTACGCGACTTCACAGGCGGTCGAAATCCATTGGCTTGGTCTTCCCCTGTTTGTGAGCCTCCAGAGCTTCCTGGGCGAGCCGGCCAAGAACATCCTGGGACTCTGCAAACAGCCGGTCCCATTCTCTCTCGGACTCCAGCTCTTCCAGCAACCATTTCGCGAGCGAATCCTGCTCCGTTTCCGGAAGCTCCGATGCCTTCTTGATGGCTTCCTCTAACAGTCTTGTCATTTCTCGGCCTCTTATAAGAAGGTTATTCCATCGCAGCCGTCAGGATAGCACGGCGCGCTTACGGAGTCAACGCCGTCGGAGTCTTGGCTCACCCGCGTGGCTTTGGTGTGGCGCGCTCTGCTGAGACCTTCAATTGCTTGAGGATCTCGTTTGCCCAGTCTCGCGCCCGTTCGATCTGGTCTTCGAGCAAGAGATCGCGCTCGCCAGTCCCCTGGGTGTTGCGAGTTCGGACAAAGAAGGTCTGCGGGTGGGCGACTGGTTTGCCTCCCAATTGGCTCAGTTGACGAAGCAGTTTCGGCGAAGCCCGGAAATGCCGCAGCGGCCAGGGGCGGATCGTGGTGTCGAACGCGGCTACCGATTTGCCGGCCAGAATTCCTGGAGGTAATGCGCCCAACTTGGATCGGACCGCCTGTGGCACGTTGAAGCCGTGCGTGGGGCTGCCCACGATGACCAGGTTCGCTCCCTCGAAATCGGAGGCGGCAAGCTGGTCGATGTTGAGCACGCGGACTTCGCCGGCTTGCTTGAGGGGCTCTGCCATCGCCTCGGCGATTCTCCGGGTGTTGCCGAATTTGGAGAAGTGTACAACCAATGCCTTCATAATGGGCACCTCCGTGCAGCGCGCCGCAGATGGTCCTCGCACGCATGCCGTTCACTTGTTGGGCAGCCTTCTGAACCTGTGCGCACCGGCCTCGATGACAACAAACGCCTTCTTCAAGTCCTCCTCGGAATGCGACCGCAACACTCGCTCAAGCGGGGCGTGGACAGAGTCCTGGGTCGAAGGCAGCATCCGGAGATAGAGAACTCCCGACCCGAGCGCCTTCACAAAGACCAAGGCCCCAAAATCCCGATCGCGCGTGATGAAGATACGCCCCTGCTGTTGAGATACAGCCAGCAATTCCTGGTCAGTGGCCCGGGAGAGGCCGACGTGGCCAACGTGGACTACGTCATGCCCCAGACTGGTGAGGAATCGCGCGGTTGCGGCGTACACGTCCTGATCGAGCAGAAACCTCATGCGGAAGCCGCCGTAAGATGGATGTCCTCACCGGATACGAGCGCGATAGCATAACTGACGCAGGCACGGATATCCTCAACTGTCAAGTCAGGGTAGTAGTCCTCCATGATCTCCTTAAACGTAAGACCTTCATTGATCAACTCGAGAACACTTTGGACAGTAATTCGCGTGCCTGCTACGCAGGGCTTGCCGAAGTGGATCCCCGGGTCTACTGTAATCCGGTCCATCATTACAACACCTCCTGCGAGAGTTCTCTGTCAAGAATCCATTTTACGCGGGCGGCATAAACAATGCAAGAGCCGACCGATCAGGATGACGGGAACACATCAGGGTTCAGCTCTTGAGGATTTCGATGGCGGCCTGGACGCTGGCCTTTTCGTGGACCATCTTGCTCAGGGCCCGGACCATCTTGTCGGGCGTCTTGTGCTGGAAGGCGTTGCGGCCGATGGAGACGCCCGCGGCTCCCGCCGTCAGGGCGCCCTCGACCATCTTGAAGATGTCCTCGTCGCTGCCCATTTTCGGCCCGCCGGCGATGACGACCGGGATGGGGCAGCCCTCGACGACCTTAGCGAAGGTGTCCACGCTGCCGGTATAGGGGACCTTGACGATGTCGGCTCCTAACTCCGCACCGACGCGGGCGGCGTGCTTGACGTTGTTGGCGTTGTACTCGTCATTGATCTTGGGGCCCCGGGTGTAGACCATCGCCACCAGCGGCATCTGCCATTCCGCACAGCGTTCGCTGACGTGGCCGAACTGCCGGAGCATCTCATGGTCGGTCTCAGCGCCAAGATTGATGTGGATCGAGACGGCATCAGCCCCGAGCTTGATGGCCTCTTCCACGGTGCAGACCAGCTCTTTCGTATTGGGGTCGGGGCTCAGACTCGTCCCGGCCGACAGATGAATGATCAGGCCGACATCCCGGCCGGCCCCGCGATGGCCCGCCCGGACCAGCCCTTTGTGCATGAGGATGGCGTTGGCTCCGCCGGAGACCATCTTGCTGACGGTCGTTCGCATGTCCGCCAGCCCCTCGATAGGTCCGACCGTGACGCCGTGGTCCATCGGGATGATGACCGTCTTGCCCGAATTGCGGTCGATGATGCGTTCCAGTCGTATTGCCTTGCCGATCATGGCCAAACCTCCAAATGGATCGTCTCCCTACCCGGAGAGGACTTTCAGTCAACCTTGCATCGTCGTTCGAGGCCGTATGATGTACATTTGTTGTGATGCAAGCAAGAAAAAAACGCCTCGCGTGCTGTCGTCGGTGGCAGCCTTGACGGGCCGGTAAGTTCCGGGTTATCATCAGCGTCATGACGGGGAAACAATTCTACGATTGGCAGACGAGAGGCGGCACGGATGACGTCATGCGGCTCGTGGACTGTTTGGAGAGAGCCGACGTTGCCTGGTGTGTCATAGGTGGGGTGGCGGTCAACCATTGGGCCGAGCAACCTATGGTGACCCAGGATGTGGACTTTGTGGTTGCCGTCGAGGCGATCGAGCAGACCATCTCCTTGCTTGAACAGGCGGGCTTTCGCTCGGAGAGGTTCGAGTGGTCCGTCAACTTCAAGGGACGTTCCGCGATCAGCATTCAGCTCAGCACGGAGGACTTCTACCGCGATTTTCCGTCCCGTGCTGTTCCTGCCGATGTGCATGGCATTCTCATGCGCGTGGCTTCCCTGGAGGACACGCTCCGGGGCAAGATCAAAGCCTGGTCCGAGCCCCAGCGCCGGCAGAGCAAGAGAATCAAAGACCTCGCGGACATCGCTCGCTTGGTGGAGTCTCATCCTCGTCTTTGGGATCTGCTCGCCGATGATCTGAAGCGGCAACTGCAACCGCCGGAGACGGCATGAAGGAGTGGGGAGTGCTACCGAGGAGGGCAGGAGTATGGCGGAATATGGCGAATGGAACCGAAAAGGCGCGACACTCAGCGATGTGACGGCCAAGAAGGAGTATGGCGTGGCCCAGGACTTCATCATCAAAGGCATTCGCGCAGGCAAGTTGGAGTGGCGCGAAGCGGCGATCTGGGGAAACCCGTACGTCCGAGTCCTCCGGAAACAACTTGAGGAGTACATCGCGGAAGAACTGGGAGACGAATGCTTGGCCCGAGCCAAGGGGCAGACGGAACTCCGCAAGATCAAAAAGGAGATCTCCGAACTCCAGGAGAAGCTGGACGCCCTCCAGAAGCGCCGGGTGGAGTTGGAGAAATTGTGGAAGAAATGACATTTGCCTGAGCGCGTCGATCCGCGGTTTCCTGGATTCCTGCCTGCGCAGGAATGACAGAACCAGAGTCCACGCGGTGCGGGGCGGTTACTCGTCGATCACGCCTTCCAGCAGGCGCTCGTAGAACTCGGCGTATTTGTCCTTATTCGGAGTTTCCCGATAGGCAATGGCGGCGCGCGGGTGCTCATTCAGGATCCCCGTCAGCATGTAAGGAATGATGTAGCCCCATTCGATCTGCTCGCGCAGGGGCAGCATGTAGTCCTGGATGAATTTCAGGATCGGGCTGAGATTGAATTTGGGGTTCTTCAGGAAGCCGAGGAGCAGCTCCAGGCAGCAGTTGCCCGGGCCGCGGCCGATGCCGAAGAGGGAGGCGTCGAGGTAGTTGCCGTTGTGGATAATACCCTCGATCGTGTTCGAGAAGGCGAGCTGCTGGTTGTTGTGCGCGTGGATGCCGACCTCCTTGCCGGGCACGTGTTCTTTGTACAGCTTCACCAGGTACTCGATCTGCTCACAGTACAGGGCGCCGTAACTGTCCACGACGTAGACGCAGTCGATACTGGTCTTGGCAAGCTGGTCCAGGGCCTCGATCATCGCGAACTCGCTTTCCCGCGAGATCGCCATGATGTTGACGCAGGTCTCATAACCGAGGTCTTTCGTCCGCTTGGCCAGATCGATGGCCTTGTCGATATCCTTGACGTACGTAGCGACGCGGATCATGTCCACCGGGCTCTGGTCCTTCGGCGCGAAGGTCTGCTCGCGGACGCGGTGGGCGTCCACCATGATGCTGATCTTCATATTCGACTCGATCCCGTCGGTGATCGCGCGGATCTTGTCGTCGTCGCAGTATTTCCAGGCCCCGAATTCCTTCGTCGGGCATAGTTCCTTGCTGCTGCGGTAGCCCATCTCCATGTAGTCGACGCCACTCCGCGACAGGGCCCTGTAAGCCTCGCGGACGAACTCATCGCTGAAATAGTGGTTGTTGATCAGGCCACCGTCGCGGATCGTACAATCGAGCACTTTGATTTGGGGACGATACATAGGTTAGCCTTTCGGATGCGTAGGCATGGGACCGGTGGGGAAATCCCAAATTCCAAGCACCAAATCGCAAACAAATCCCAATGACCAAAATCCAAAATTCAAAGCAGGACGTCCGCCCGGCGTCCGCGTTTGGGGCATTGGGATTTGGTGCTTTGAATTTGTTTCGAATTTCGACATTCGTGTTTCGGATTTCTGCACTTGTGCTATCGGAGTTCCTTCAACACTTTCTCTATCACTTCGCGGCCGACTCGCACCGCGTACTGTCCGTCTTCCTGGTGGACCTGGCCGAGCCGGTCGAGCAACACGAAGCGCGGCCACTGATGGACCGCCTTTTTGTCGTGTCGCATCACGTCGATCACCCTATCTTCGGCCAGATTCGGCGGCAGTTTCACCGGGACGCCGAGTTTTCCCAGGACCGTACGGAGCCGGTCCAGCCGGCCCGGCTGGGCAAGCCCCATCTCGGTCTCGATCAGACCGGCGGCGACGATCCCTACGGCAATCGCCTCGCCGTGGAGCAGCGTGTAATCACCGGCCGCCTCGACCGCATGTCCGGCGGTATGGCCGTAATTCAGAATCCGCCGTTTGTTCTTCTCCAGCGGGTCCTCCTCGACGACGCGGCCCTTGATGGTGCAGTTGTACCGGGCCAGCGTCTCTAAGACCCCGGTTTCTCTCCCAAGAATGGCGTCCAGATGGCCTTCGATGAATTCGAAGTACTCCTGACTGGCGATCAGGCCGTGCTTGACCGATTCGACGAGCCCCGCCCGGTACTGCCGCTCGTCCAGCGTTTGGACGGCAGCCACGTCGATGAAAACCGCCGCGGGGTGCCAGAAGGCCCCGAAGGCGTTTTTGCTGATGCTGGAGTCCACCCCGGTCTTGCCGCCGATGGCCGAATCCGCCTGGGCCAGGGTCGTGGTCGGGATCTGCACGACCGGGACCCCGCGTTTGAAGATCGCCGCCGCGAACCCGCCGACGTCCCCGACAGTCCCGCCCCCCAAGGCCAGCACCAGCGTGTCCCGCCCCAGGTAGGCCATCTCCATCGCCTCGATGATCGCGACCACGGTACCGATGTTTTTCGACTGCTCGCCGGCAGGCTGAATCACATACGTGGGGACCTTCCAGCCTTGCAGCAGCCTGTCCAAGTGACCCGCCGCGACGACATGGGCGTCCGTGATCACGAATTTCTTGAGTTTGGGAAAACTTGTCTCTACGGCCGACCAGACGGACGGCAGCAGATCGGAGCCAATCGCGATCCGGTAGCTCGTTTCGGTGGTACCCGGGACTTCGATATACAGTTCTTGCATTCTGCTGCTCATCACTGGGATTTCACTCGACCCATGGCCCGCACCGGCCCCACCGGCCTCTGGGACTGGGGGAAGATACCCGATCCGGCCGGACAGTGCAAGATGCGAGGTTCCGCCTCTTCGTAGGGCGAGCGTCCTGCTCGCCACGACACGTTCCGGCTCCCTCCAGGGAACGCCGATCTCCCGATCGGCATCGGGGCGGAAATTGGCTTTGTTTCGCACGGCAAGCCTGGGACTGGAATGCTGGAATGATGGAATAGTGGAATGGTGGGGCACCCGGCCCGTCGGGAATTGGGTTTGTTTTGTACAATCGGCCCGCGCGGGTCCGAGGCGGCAGGTTGTAGGGCGGGCGTGCCGCCGCAGGGCAGTCCCCAATCCGCAATCGGGTCGAAATTGGCTTTGTTTTTTCACGGGCATCATCCGCATATTTCTTTCCTAAGCCTTGTTCGGACCGATAGTTAGCCGCTATTTCCGCACCCAGCAAATTGGGTTTGTTTCGCACGAACGGCCTTCGGCCGAGTGTGAAGTGTAAAATGCGAAGCGTGAAGTCCCGATCATCTGCTTCTCCAGCTTAACACTTGAAACTTCAAACTTGAGACTCCTCTTCTCCTACTGCGCCACAGGTCATTCTCGCCCCCAGCCGCCAAGATCGCCCGGTGTGCCGCTGTTGTCCGTCCTCTGTCGTCCGGCCTGTGTTCTCATTCTTCTCGATGCTCCTCTGCTATGTTGGATATATATTTTACAACATCGCCGGCTCTTTTTCAAGTAAAATCCGAGCTGGAGCCGCAGATTTCGCCGATTTTCGCAGATCATGTCATTGCGAGCGAAGC
>CAYHAJ010000397.1:0-13875 GCA_964354535.1 uncultured Pirellulales bacterium | reverse complement strand
GCGGTCCTCCGGGACCAACGTCCACTCCCGAAACTGCGTCTGGCTCGGCCATTGGTAGTGCATGACGGTAGTTCTCCTTCTCAACTACCGTCCTATCGACCATCCCCAACCGAAATCCTTAGCTTTTGTGCGGATCGTTGTTTATTCTTGCTTTCTGTAGAGGAAGGGGTCATTCAAATGTAGTGACATAAGGAGTGCCCTATGTTTGTGAGAACCAAAACGTCCGGCGCCTACCAATACCTGCAAATCGTCCAGAACGAACGCATCGACGGCCGCGTCCGCCAGCAGGTCGTCGCCACGCTGGGTCGGCTCGACGTGCTTCAATCCCAGGGCCAGATCGATGGGCTGGTCCGTTCCTGCGCTCGATTCGCTCAAAAGGTCAGCGTCCTCGATGCCTACCAGCGTCAGGACCTGCCCGCCGCCGAGACGGTCCGGATCGGACCACCGTTGGTGTTCGGGCGTCTGTGGCGCGAACTGGGCCTGGCGGCGATCCTGGAGGAACTGCTGGCCGACCGTCGGTACGAGTTCGCGGTCGAGCGGGCGATCTTCGTGACGGTGCTGCACCGGCTGATGGTGTCGGGATCGGATCGGGCGGCCGAGCACTGGTGTCGGGACTATGCCATCGAGGGGGTTCAGGACCTGCAACTGCATCATCTCTATCGGGCGATGGCCTGGCTGGGGGAGGAACTGGCGGCCGAGCAGCAGGCCGGGGCCACCGGGTTCGTGCCTCGCGGCGTCAAGGACCGGATCGAAGAGTCGCTGTTCGCCCGCCGTCAGACGCTGTTCAGCAATCTGGACTTGGTGTTCTTCGATACGACGAGCGTGTACTTCGAAGGCCGGGGCGGCGAGACGATCGGGCAGAACGGCCACACGAAGGATCATCGGCCGGACCTCAAGCAGATGGTCGTGGGGGCCGTGCTCGATGGCACGGGCCAGCCGCTCTGCTGCGAGCTATGGCCGGGCAACACCACCGATGTCAAGACCCTGATTCCCATCGTGGACCGGCTGCGCGAGCGGTTCCACCTCCAGCGGATTTGCCTCGTGGCGGATCGCGGCATGATCAGCCGGCAAACGATCGCCGAGTTGGGTCAGCCGGCTCGGGGCGTACCTTTCATCCTCGGGGCCCGGATGCGTCTGGTCAAGGAGGTGCGACGGATCGTGGTCTCGGACCCGGGGCCCTACGAGCCGGTGCACGGCCCCAAGACCCACAGCAAGGACCCCTCGCCCCTGGAGGTCAAGGAGGTGAAGGTCGGCTCCCGTCGCTACGTGGTGTGCCGCAACGCGGATCAGGCGAAAAAGGATCGTGAAGATCGCCAAGCGATTGTCGCGCACCTGCGGGAGCAACTGAAGCAAGGGGACAAATCCCTCGTGGGCAACCAGGGCTACCGCAAGTACCTCAAGACCGCCGCCCCCGGCTGCCGCTTCGAGATCGACGAGGACAAGATCAAAGCCCAGGAGCCCTACGACGGCCTGTGGGTCCTCCAGACGGACCTGGACCTGCCGGCACGGGAGGTGGCCCTGCGGTACAAGGAACTGTGGCGGGTCGAACAGATCTTTCGGACGATCAAGACCATCCTGGAGAACCGTCCCCTCTATCACAAGCTGGACGTCACGATTCGGGGCCACGTGTTCTGCAGCTTCCTGGCGCTGGTCCTGTTGAAGGAATTGCAGGCCCGCCTGGAGCAGCGAGGCTGGGTCTGCGAGTGGGATCGTCTCAAGGCGGACCTGGACGCCCTGCAGGAAGTCACCGTCCGGGCGGCGGGCGAGCCCTTCGTGATCCGCACCCAAACGCGGGGCGCTGCCGGCCAGGCGCTTCAGGCGGCGGGAGTCGCCCTCGGTCCCGTGGTCCGCGTCATTCCCCAGGAGCCGTCATGAGCCCCAACGACCCACGGCTTCAAAGAACCCGATGTAGTGCCAAGAGCCTCCGCCAAACGCGCAAGTCCTGTGCACACAAGGAATTGCAGTTCCACGGTGTCGAAGATGGGTCAAAGGCATCCCTACCGATGGCTCGCCCTTGTATCCCACGCCCATCGCCCACGTCTTTGGAGCGGTTCCGCACCAAATCTGCCAGTTCCACGTCGTCGCCGACATCAACAAGGCCGTCCTGAAGGCCGTGGCAAAGGTGAGGCGACAATTGAAGGCCACGCTGCCCAAACTCGGCCGCGGCCGGCCTACGGCGGCCAACCGCAAACTGGCGGCCCGCAAGAAACGCCTCGAAGCCAAGATCACCGATCTGTTCGACAACCGCCATCTGTTCGTCCAGCACCACTTGACTCCGGCGGAGCGAAAAACGTTGCAACGCATCACGCGGGGGCAACCGCACCTGCGAATCCTGCGACGAATCGTAGACGCGGTTTACTCCCTGTTCGACCGCCGCGGCCGAACCGACACCGCCCGGGCCAAGCTGGCCAAACTCCGCGGGCGTGTCGCTCGCTTCAAGGCCGTCGGCCAAGCGCTCAAAAAACTCTTCTCGTCCACGCTGGAAAAAGCGTTGACCTTCTTGGACGACTCCCTGCTGCCGGCCACCTCCAACGCCGTCGAACGAGGCAACCGCCGACATCGCAAGATGCAGAAGACGGTCTACCGTGTCCGTACCGTCCCGCACATCCATCAGCGTATCGCGGCGGACATGCTCCGCGACGCCCATGCGCAAGGCCGATTGCAGACGACCTGCACGCTTCATTATGCAAGGGCTGGACAACATGTTCCATGTAACGTTGCTACAGTGTCGGGGTTTCGCGGTTTTCGGGGGTTCCTCGGCAGAATCAAAAAGGTGGAGGTTTGCCCCCGAATCCTCTTTCTTCACAGAAGCGTTGATGCCCCGATTCTTCCTGTTTGTCGGTTTGGCTTCCGTTTCTGAGCACGGATAAATCGAATCGACTGCCCGGAGGGTCTACCCGGGAACTGCGCGACCCGCAACCTGTGCCAGGTACGTGAGGAATTGGGCCGCCAGGAAATTGCCTGCATGTTCTGTTTATTTCTTGTATTGCCTGACGTGACGCGTTATCATCCGCACAGCCAATGAATGGGAATCGGATGTTGAGAGCGCAAGAGACAGACGATTCGAGAAGAGCGCCGGCAACGCGAAAGTTCGCTCCAGGACGAGCCGGAGGGAATGTGCCCACGAGCGGACCCAGATTGCGGGATCCTGTGTGCGAGGCTGTACAATCACGTTGCTCCGGGCGCTGCAGGGTGGTGATCTTCTGTTCGTTCACGCGGGTCAACCCAACCATTGTCCGGTCAGCGAAGAAGGGAGACGCACATGCACTGTAGGAAAAGAGGTACATCCTCAAGCCGTTGCTTGTCCGGGTTGCGGGGTACCGCCCCTCGCAGAGAAGAATTTCTGTCAAAACTGCGGAGTCGCGACCCAACCGAATCAACAACTGTGCACGAAATGCGGAGTTGCCCTGGCCGGCAGCACGGGCACTGGGGACAAGGGGAAGGTGGCTGCCGGTTTGCTGGGAATATTCCTCGGCTGGATTGGCGTCCATAAGTTCTACCTCGGATACAGCAAGGAGGGCTTGATCATGTTACTTGTGTCCCTGGGCGGAGGCTTCCTCACCTTTGGACTTGCCTCGGTGGCCATCGGGATCATTGGCCTGATCGAAGGAATAATCTTCCTCACAAAATCAGATGAGGAGTTTGATCGACTCTATGTTCGAAGTCACAAGGGCTGGTTCTGACGAGAACCAACCGGACCAAGGGCGGGTGGGTACCGTCGCTGGCGCGCCGAACCGGCGTCTTGCCGCTGGACGGGGAGATGGAGACACCCTTGGCGGCTTTGCTTCGATGAAGGGCGGAGGCCAGGGATCTGCCACACAGGTTTCTTGTCAAGCAAGAAGATACTGTCCCGGGACTGAAAATCTTCACGCACCTCAAAATAGTCCGCGTGGCCCTTCGGCTTCTTCCTGCTGTCGGCTGTAGCGAAGAGCCCCGCACCCGGTGCCGGTCCCGTCAGCCTTTACCGAGAGGCCATTGCCACCAGTGGATGAAGCATGCGGTACGAGTCGTTGAACACCATAACCCGCCACTGTGACTCCAAAGGACCGAGCGATTGGGACAATCCCATCTGCTCAGCCAACTTCATCAGTTGGTACACGGTGGTCCCACGGTAGGCTTGGTCATCAGATTCGAGAAGTCCGCCCACACTATTCGCCAATTCCGTAAGGCAGTTGGACAGTTGCAGGAGGTCGCTAAAACCGCTGGTTATGCTCTGCGCTACCTTGGGAGCCATGGCGCCCAAATCCGGGTCCGAGCCAGCCACGTTCATGGCGCCCTGGTAGGCCTCCTGATAGGTGGGAGCGCGCAGCGCCGCCTGCGATACCAATTGCGAGAACCTGGCGGTGTACTGGCGGAGTTCCGCGACGTTCCCGAAAGCCGTGCGGTTCTGCCTCACAAAGTCCGGCACCTGGTCGGGATTCGCAAAGGACATGCAATAGGGCGTTGTCAGCTTGCCCGTGGTATTCGAGTACATCGACTCCGGAACTTGGAGCCGGAACGCGGGGGCTGGTGTGCGTGCTGACGTCACCGACGGCTCCGGATCATTGTACTCACTCTCACAAGAAACCATGCAGAGTAAGGACAACACTACCCCTGGCGAGATCACCCATTTCAGCAGAACGTCAGGACTCTTGCCATTGAGACACGAACTCATCTTGAATCTCCCTTCTGCTACTCGTTAGACAGAGAAGCCAACCAGTGACACACTATACTTTTCTACCTGAACTAATATCCCTCTTTCCCCCGCAGGCGGCCAATCCTTTACTGAACTCTCTCTGTCATTTGCACACGCCGGTCATCATGGCCAGCCATACGATCTGTTCTTCAATCATGGGACCGCATTGTACCATTGCCTGGTCTACTACGACGGCCATAGCTGGGTCCTGGGCTAGCATCTGCTGCAGAAAGGGCAAGTACTGTCGAATCTGTTGACGCGAAAGCGTGCCCGTAGTTTCAAATGGCTTCCAGTCTCCTTCTGCCGCGGCGGGCAATACTTGGGCAAGCCATAGTAGTTCCTGCCCCATCGTGAACATATCCAGGGAACCGCTCTGCAGGCCGTCCGCGACGGCGCGAGCTTGCTCACCAGTCGTCCCCATCTCCAAAGCTCTGCCGTAAGCGCCATTGTAGTCGCTCTTGGCGAAGGACATCACGGCTTGAGCGGTGAGCTTGCTTCCCAATGCCTTTGCACATCGAATGAGTACACTGTTCTTGGCAAAAAGCGTTCGCTTCTGCTGAACAACCTCACGGAGACGGTTAGGGTCGGCCAGCGGAAAAGCAAGCCTATATACACGGCCTACGTCGCGTGCTACTTGGGCATCGAAAGTCTGAACAACTGGTGCAGCAGCTTGTTTTGGCTGGATAGAAGTAGGTGATGACACGGGCTGTGCATGTGGCTGTTTCTCTGCGTTCCTTCCTTCTGGCTGCACGGGGCCGTACGGAGGGGCATCCTGTTGGGGCGGGGATTTCTTCGCGACACTTTCTGGCGGTTTCGGCGGTTCCTTGTGCTTGTCACAACCAACTATCATCAGAAGAGATACGCCGGCAAAGAACCCCAGACCCAGACAATGATTCATGGCACACCTCCCTTCACCAGTTCACGTTCTGCTCGAAAGGTGTCTACGGTGGTATTCTACGCTTGGGCGGCAAGTTTACGCCCTGCCTCCTGGCCCTGTTGCCAGGTCCGTTCCGCGGCCCGGCCGGCCTTGCCGGCGTCCCACCCGGCACGGATCAGCGACGCAGTGATCGCGGCGACGGTTTCTGCTTTCGTTGTTACGGGCGGTTTCGCCCTGCCTTTCCCAAAGAGACGGGCGAGCCAGCCCCGTACGGCCTTGGAAGCGTCCTCAATGGCCTCCTTCTTGACCTCGGTCCACGTGGCGGCTGCCACCGCCACGATCCACTGGAGAAGAAGGGGGCCTGCTAATTCGACAATACCTGCACCCGGAACACCCGCGATGCGTTCCTTGCCGCGCTCCCGGAATGACTCGGGCGACTCGACGTAGACTCCCGCGGAATCCGCCTCTTGTGGCGCCTCAATATCCAATAACTCCTCCAACTCCTTCGTGAAAACCCCTTTTGCCTCATCCAAACTCAACATCTACGCACCTCCCTTTCTTCAATGTTCGGTGCCCCCATAGCCCTATGGCCGTCACGGGCACGAGAAAGCCCACGACGAAACTGCCTGCAGTGGCAAGCTTCGAGCTTGAATCTCGGTCGACCAGCATGAAGAGAACCGTTGTGCCGACCACGCCTGCCACGAGGACGACAGCCATCGCCGCCAGTGCATGAGCCACGCCGGGCCTCGTAGCTCCGCGCCGACCTTCCCACACGATCGCGAGCGTGGCGGCAGCCCACAGAACCAGCCAAATCAAGGGCAACAGCATAACTGCCAGGAGCCATCCCCCGGAACTGAGCTTGGCCCCACCCTCGGGCGTGGCCGACCGGATAGAATTCAGAACGAGTAGTAGCAGCACGACCAAGGCCACAGAGGGCAGAGACAGCCGTGCCCACGTACTTAGGCTGTGTAGAAGCCTGATGTCCCTTCCGGCGGACCGGCTGCGATACCATAGAAACTGGTACACAATCCAGAGCAGCGCCAGTGCTGCCGCAAGGACAACCAGCCAAGCGGGTGAAAGTTGGGCTTGACCCAGCGTTCGGCCCACCGCTCTGTCTTCCAGGACCCCAGTGACGAGCAAAACGGACCAAAGCGGCACCATCAGGACCCCAAAAACACCGAGGCCAAGCATCAACTCGACTCGCGAGCCAATCGTACCGTGGAGCACCGGAAACGAGGTGCGCCACGCCAAATCTGGCTGTATCAACCATCGCCAAGCGGCTTTGAACGGAGATCGGAGTGCTCCTTCTTTAAGACGCAATTCTTGTTGCCGTTGCAGGAACATCTTGACGGGCTGCGCATCACCCAAGGCGTTGACCGCAAATGCGTCCGCTTGGAGCTCACGGGCCACCAGCAAAGCGCTCCACGTGCCGGCGACGGCCATCGCCGAGAATCCAATGGTCCCCGCAACAGTGAGAAGACTCAGTGCTGACTTGCTTCCCTGCATGAACAGGAGCATCGCGAGGGCAACAGGCACGAAAAGCGTCCACGCACCACCGACAATGCCGATGAGGTAGTAGAGGCTGTGGAAATGCTCCACATCACGGGCCACCACATGTCCGGCCTCGTGAGCGAGGGCGCCCTCCAATTCCGGAGACCCCTGGTAGACAGACCAAAAAGCCGACGTGACTTGGATCAGGGCCCGGTGCCGGCTGCGAGCTACCCAGGCGCTGACACCCCGGCCCGGCACGAGAAGTACCTCAAGATCCCCCACGCGCGAAAGGCGGCGGGCCGTATCACGCACGATGTCGAGCTTGCGCCGGAGTCGGTCTGTCTCGCTTCTGCGGGCCACCGTTTCCAAGTTGCTCTGGGCGGTCAGCGCCTTTTTGCGACACAATAAGCCTACACTCACTGCAAGCCCGACGATGACCAGACCGGGCAGAAAAGGCACGAACGGTCCCAGGCGTCTCGCCTGCAAGTTGCCGGAAATCAGGAGGAGAGCTATCAGGCTGCATCCCAGGCCGAGCCAGCAAAGCTGGTAGAACGGCCGCAGGCCCACGTAGGGATCTTGTGTAGCGGGCGACTTGCCATTCATGATGACGGTCCCTTCGATCAACGGCCGTGCATTTGAAAGACCAGGGGACCAGGGACAGCGACGCATGCTCTTGCTGTCTTATTCGGTCTCTTTTCGGCTCTTGGATTTCAACGCGCGGCCCATCAATTCTGGGCTTGGCCTGTCTGTCTGGCCCGTGTCTGGTTCGGGCCCACTCCGTTGCAGCTTCATCAGGGGTGCTTCACTACAGAAGATTGTGGCGGAGGGGGCAGAGAAATCAAGGGAAAAAGTAAGAAGCGATCAAAAAAATGACGAGGGCGGCAGGGCCGCGAGTGTGAAGGGAGCGAAGGGGAGCGACGGAGCCGCATATGCGAAAGGTGACAGGGGCGAAGAGGGAAGAGAGTAGAAGAGCCTGCCGGGACGGAGAGCCCGGCAGGCTCGGAAGGATCTGCGGTGGCTGTCTTCAACTACTTCTTCAGTTGCCGCGGCGGCCGCCGGTGCGGACGACCTTGGTGCCCGTCACCTTCTGGCTGCCTCGGGAGGTCGTCAGTTCGCCGGCCAGCTTGGCGTCCTGGATCTTGCCCTTGAAGCTCATCTCGAACGACTGGTCGCCGAACTGCGTCACCATCTGGAAATCGACCGCGTCGCCCTGGAAATTGATCTTCTTGATCGGCAGGGACCCGTACAGGCCGGTCAGGTCCGGGTTGACCTGGAGTCGCTGCTGACGCGCGCCGCGCTCCGTGGCCATCTCCAGGTTCCAGGTGCCGATGAGAGCGGCGCCCTGACGCGTTCCTGTCACCGCCGATTCGCCTCGTTCCGACTTCATCGTGCCGGTGAGGGCATCCCGCTCGATGGTCCCGTCGAAGGAGGCTTCATAGGCCCGATCCGCATTGGTGCTCTTGGCCTTGAAGGTGAGCTTGCCCTGCTCGTATTGAATGTCGGAAAGCGCGAGCTCGCCCCGCTCGGTTTTCCACTGGCCGGTGAGCTGTCCCTCTTTGTTCGCGCCGAGGGTGAGGGTGGCGGTGGATTCCCGGTCGGCCCGCTTGGTCTTGAGGTCCCAGATTCCCGCTGCCCGGGGCAGACGCGGGGCCCGCACGCCGGTCAGCGCGGTTTCGCCGCGGTCGCTGGAGACGGTGCCGGTGAGCTTGTCCTCCGCGATGGTCCCCTTGAAGGTCGAGGTGCTGGACTGGCCGTCGCGATTCTGACTGACCCGGGCGAAGCTAAGCTTGCCCTCTTCGAACTTGATGTCTTTCAGTGCATTGAGGCCCATGAAGCTGATCCATTGGCCGGTCAGGTTCCCGTCCTGGTCGCGGGAAAACGACAGAATGGAGTTCATCTGTTGTCCGTTGAACTCCATCTTGACGTTCCAGTCCCCGGACAATCCGCCCCGGCGGGACTCCTGCGCCGATACCGGCCCCGCCAGCAGGACCAAAGCGGTCACGGAGACAAACAGGGTGACAGTGAGTGACGTGCGACATTTCATGATCCGTACCTCCAAAATAAAGAGTGGTGTTTCGAACGCATCTTTTATAACACAGTGACATTCCCGTGTCAACCCGTTCGGAGTGCCGCCTTCAGGCGGGTCGAGAGTCTTCAACGCCGGCGGAGCCAGCTTTCCACCGCGTGAATACGGTACTCCGAACGGGCGGTACTCCGAACGGGATGGTTCAGGGACTGTTGGCCTTTTTCCCTCTGGAGAGTCTGCCGATAATCCACACGGCGGCCACCAGATAAATCCCGCAGAGAAGCAGCAGGGGATAGAGGAGTTGCGGGATCGCGCGGAGAATGCCGTCCGCGAGATAGGCCTGCGCCCAACAAAGCGGCGCCATACCCAGAAGAGTACCCAGCATGACTTTCCAGACGGGAATTCCCGTGAGTCCCGCCGCATACGACACCAGATCCGACGAGGTCAGGGGATTGATCCGCAACAGCAGAATCAGCCACGTTCCCGACCGGGACAATCGTTCATGGTACATCTTCAGACGCCCTTGTTCCAGCCACGAGGTGAAGCGCTTCCCGCCCAGAGTGCGGATCAGTTGGCAGGCAATGCCGGCTCCCAGCGTATTGCCCACGAGCGAGAGCAATCCGCCGAGGAAGCCCCCGAAAACCATGCCTCCAGGGGCGTAGAGCATCAGTCCGGGAAGGGGCGCTACCACCACCTCGATGGTTACGATGGCCACATACACCAGCGGAGCAAGGACGCCGAAGGAAACGAAGTAATCCTGAATCGCTGTCACCTTGTCGGCGGCCGACACGCCCGGCGCCAAGAGAATCGCGACGATGCCGCCGGACGAGTAGGACCAAACGGCCCACCAGGCCAGCACGCCGGCCAGAAACACCGCCAACCACGAAGCCCTGATTATGGTCCGCCGGAGTCGCGGACCGTTCGAGAGCGGCTCCTCGATGGAACCCCTCGCATCCGTGTCGGATACCGGGCTTTGACGGTGAGAACCGGATCGGGCCAAAATTACCCTTTGATTCATGCATGAGAACCACGGCAGTCACTTGTTGCACCATCATTGCTTACTCGATTGACGTCCGGCGTCAAGCCTTTTCTCTGTTCGCGGAGGGTGCGTCTTTCGCGGCTGCGGAGAGGAATTTCGCCACAGATGCACGGAGGCCACAGAGCAACCCAGAATGAAGACTCAGTGTTCTCTGGGTCTCTGTGGTGAAGAATCCCAGTTGGCACAGGGCTTGACGGCGCCTTTATCGGCCGGTATTGTGGTCGGCCGAGGGGATAGGCTAAGGAATGCTAAGTCATGAGCGGTAAAGAGGTAATGGCAATCCGTGCTGCCGGCGGAAGTCCTTGGCGACCGGGCGTCCGAAAAAATCTTCAAGAATCTTGCAAAATACATAGTTGTACCGATTGCAACACAAAAGCACTATCGGGTAGAATATACACATCAACTTTGCGAGTGCACCTTTGGATGGAAGTCATGATGGTGGCCGTGGCGGGCCGTCGGCCCGGCGGAGATTGCTTTCCGCGCCATCGGTTTGGAGGTCGTTGCCGCAACGAATGTGCAGGGGAGCAAGGTGCTGCGCTGTGTTTGGAATTGGTTGGGGGAGAAGACCGGGGTTGTAGGGGCGAATAATCATTCGCCCGTACGGCCCGCCGGAGCGCCCTCTTTCGAGCCACTGGAGCCACGACTGCTCTTGAATGCCGACCTGCCGGCCCTTCAACCCCTTCTCACCCTTAATGTCCCTTCGCCCGAGCAGGAAATTCACGTCGATTTTGACCGGCAGGACCCTGATAGCCAGGCGGGCTTGTCCCCTATCCTGACCATCGACCTGCCGTCTGGCGAGCGGACCGATCAGGCGGCCTCAACGTCCACGCCCTTGGAGACACCGGTTGCAGACATTGAATACGGGGTTCTCACAGCAAAAGCGCAGTCGGATTCCCCCAGCATAATGCAGGACGATTCTGCGGATCTGATCGTTTCGGCTCAGCAGGATAACGTATCCACTTCGGAGACTTTGCCTACTGAGATCCGGGGGCCTCCCGATCTGCCGGGACTCCATCTTGTTGACCCCGATCCGGCCAACCTCGTCGGTCAGATCATCTACCTCGATTTTGACGGCGAGCAGAACGTCACCTACCACGGCCCCGTAACGGTCGGGCCATTCGATGTCCTGGCCTTCCAAGCTGCCGGTGAATTGGCTGGGCAGGAACAAGCCATCGTCGGTCAAGTCTTGGCTCAATTGGAACAAACCTTCGCCAATTCGGGCGTCATCTTCACCACCGAACGGCCTTCTGCATCCCAAACCTACTCCACGATCTACGTCGGCGGCGACGATTCGGCGTTTGCCGAATACGGCTCATTCTTGGGGCTGGCCGAGCGGGTGGATGTGGGGAACCTGGACCTTGGGGATGAGGGGTGGGTGTTCAGTGAGGAGTGCACTGGCGGGTCGCGGGAGGGATATGCTGCTAAATTGGCGGGGGTCATTGCCCACGAGGTGGGGCACTTGATTGGGTACGTGCATGCCTCGGAGGAGAGCGTTGTGTCGATTCTGTCAGGTGTCGCTGATGCGGGACGCTTGGCCGTGCAGGCTGGAGAGACGCCAGACCTCAAGATCACATCTGATTCGCTGACGTCTTTCACCATCAAGAACACATCATGGGCCACACTTTACGCCGTTGACATCTATGACGTTCAGCAAGACAAGAGGATTTATGAGACAGACCTGTCGAATCTCCTGAAGCCTCAGGAGACGCGACCGTTCCCCCTTCCGCCCAGTATGCCGGGTGATCAGTTCGTAGTAGAGGCATACGCCGATGTTCTGAGCCCCTCCCACCAGCGCCACGACTTCTCCAAGCAGGTCGCATGGCGGAACCTGGAACCTGCGATAGGGCCCCTTGTTGAGAAACTCATAACGAAAATTCCCGGTTTCGGAGAAGAGCTTATCCGGTCGCAGCTCACCGCGTACCAGGTGAATGAAAGGCTCTCGCAGCGAGATCTGTTCGGGGCAATCACGAAGATTGCCAAGACTCCGGAAGCCGTCACAGCCGTCGCGATAGCACTCAAGTATCCTATCACTATGGCAGAGGCGAGCGCAATCTCGAGTGGGATCAGCTTGCTATTCCTAGCCCCCTCGGTAGCGGACGCTATTTGGAACTGGGGGAATCTGCATATACGCTCTATCCTGACTCATCCAGGGGGCGATGTGGAGTGGCTGCTTGGCATTAATGAGCACGGTTCTGACTGGATCACGGACGCTAGCTGGAAAGACCGTGTTCCCCAGTTCTGGGTCGGTGACAACCTTAAATGGGCCTTGGACATCTACAATGACAGCACAACTACGCTCAGGGATGTATGGTTGGATGTTCAATCGCTTTCCCCTGCGGTTTCCACGGAGTCTTATAAGGGCATTGAATGGGTCGTTGTTGAGCACAACACGCCATGGGGCTCTCCAGGTTTCAATGTTTTCTGGGAAGAAAACGGGTACCGGCAAGGAATGGAGGAGACTGTCATCCTACCGGGGACTGGACTGCTGGGCAGGAATATGTCTCCGTATTATCTTGTTACGTCAAGCACCGGGCATGAGTATGTGGGAGGGTATTACCGTCTCGAAGCCACTTTGTATGCTGGCGGTCCGCAGGGTGTTGCTCTACTAAGGGATGCCCAATATATCAAACTACTTGACACCGTATCTCCTTACAGTCCGATTCACTTGACAGCAGATATCCAGCAGGACGGTGGACTCCTGTCGTGGCGCCCCGGTTACAGCTCGGCAGGCGAGCCTGATTATGATTTGGCGGGCTATAGGGTTGAGCGTTTCGCGACAGAGTACTCACAAACGCCCGAGTGGGTATACGATCTTGAGATACCACAAGATCCATCGGGTGCTGCATGGACCGCCTTTCCAGCGTGCATCGACGACGATGCACCCAAGGAAATCACGAAGTGGTATAGTGTCAGAGCGGTTGATTGGGCAGGCAATGTCGGTCCACCGTGCGAAAGGATCGAAGTGAAGCGTCCATTAAATAAGGCCCCCGTCGCTGTTGTGTCGTCTATTTCCGTTGAACCCGGTCCACCTCCTGTCCTCCAGGATCGGGACACAGTCACATTCACCGGCTCTGGCGAAGACCCTGACGGTATAGGGGTAGCACCGGAGATTCGTGTTTATCGCTGGACCTCTGACCTCGGGAAGAACAACGGGCAGACGGTCCTGTACGAAGGGCCGAACGCCTCGTTCAGCATGGAAGCGCGAGATTTGAAGGCTGGCGTGCATCAGATAAGTCTCATTGTCCAAGACAATGAGGGAGACTGGTCAGAACCGGCAACCGCGACCTTGACCGTCCAGGCGGTCATGCTCGAGGAAGGCCATGATGTCTCGGTTGGCTTGGATGTTGGTGGTGCCGGTATCATCCACTACCCCAGCGATGCTGCGACTGGTGAGGTATGGGCCTCGAACTTGGGTGAGGGATCTGAATCAGGGACGATGGTAGCTCAGTTGAGAGATGCATCCGGAACCGTTCTGGACTTCAGAAGCTACTCTTTCAGTTCTCTCGGGCCGGGGCAGACCAGTGAGCATCATTCGTTTTCACTTGATCCGCGATGGTACGACGGTGAGGCCATCGTACATGCTCAAGTAATCGTTGAGTTAGATTCCGATTGGTCGAACAACGAGACTAGCCCCAAAACAAGCGAATACCCCGAGCCTGCGCGGCCATATAAGGCGATGGGAGTTATCGACATACCCTCCGCGTCTCCGCCGGTCGGCGGCTTGAGGGGATCGTTCCAGGTTGTCTTTGCTTCATGCGAGGGCGGCT
>CAYHAJ010000396.1:0-9071 GCA_964354535.1 uncultured Pirellulales bacterium | reverse complement strand
TTGGCCAAGCCTGCATGGCGGTTTTGCGCCAGACCCTCAGTGACACCCTGGCCTGGGTCATCAAACGAATCGAGGTAGACCGCTGGGATTTCCAGAAGATCAAGGGTCACTTGGCCCTACCCTAAAATGCAAAAGTCCAGTTATCCTTAGAAAGGAGGTGATCCAGCCGCAGGGTCCCCTACGGCTACCTTGTTACGACTTGTTCACCGCGGCATAGCTGATCCGCGATTACGAGCGATTCCCACTTCCTGCAGGCGACTGCCTCCCCTACAATCCGAACTGGGACCTACGGCTTCACGGCGCGGTTGTAGATGCGGACGTCGTCGATCAGGCCGGTGAAGAACGTGCCAGCGGCGCCCGTGCTGCCGGCCCCGATCTGCAGACCACCGGCCGACGCCGCCAGACCGGTCTGGCTGTCGCGGGCGACCTCGATGCCATCGACGCAGAGAATCCGATCCCTGCCGTCCCAGACCAAGCCGACACGGTGCCAGACGCCGTCGGTGATGACGGCGGTGGAGGCCAGCGGCTGGCCGGTGCGACCGCCCCTGCTGAGCCCCGTGGCCAACACCCCCGTCGGCGTGGTCGCCACCAGCCAGTCGGCCCCGCTGGCCTGAGAGAGAATCACCTGCTTCGGCGCACCGCCCTTGACCCAGGCAAAGACGCTGAACGGCCCCTCCGCGGGGTTCACCACGAAGGGCGCGACGGCACAATCGTTTAGCCCATCCAACTGCAGGGCGCCGCCGATCCGGCCGCCATTCGGATTCCAAGCCGGGCTTCCGACCAACGTGGCACCATGGACGCCCGTGCTGTCCGAGGCGATCGCGCCTTGGGCCTCGTCCAAGGCCCAATGGGCCAGCAGCGTGGGATCGTTCACGTCCTGCTGCCAATGGTCCATCAGGGCTTCCAGGTCTTTCTTGTCCACGACGCCGTCGGGAACGAGGTCCACCAAGGCATCGTCCTGACCCCAGGATCGGATCATCTTCAGGAGATCTTTGATGTCCACCTTTCCGTCGCCGTTGAAGTCAACGATGGGCTCTACCTCAATCTCAGTGCCGATGACCTCTATCCAGCGGAAGATGGCCGTCTTATTCTGTTCATACTCACAACCAACACCGATTCCGATCGTCCCTGCATCATACTTGGCGTCATAGACGGCCAACTGGGGTTCTACGGGCATTGCCTGACCTGCCACCCACCAACGGGCCTCAAAGCGGGTCGTGGTCCGATGGCCGGCAGTGTCGGTGAGGTCGATCGCGTCGAACTGGATCATGACATCGTTCTTTGCGTCAAAACTCCCGTTCATCCAGTAATGCCATCCCTCCATCGGACTGTAGCCAACCTCGGGGCCATCCGTGCGGCAGATCCAGAGGGCCTCCCGGGTAATGCAGATAAAGTAGCAGTTGTCCAGACTAGTTCCAGCCCGCAAGAACAGCCAGACGGATGAACCATACCCTGTTGTTGCCTCCGGCATCTTCACTTGCGTCCTAATGGTTACGCTGCCGGTGTACTGCACATTCCTGCCGTAGGCGTCTCTAACCATTCTTATCGTTGGGTGCTCCTTGCAGGCCGGCCAATCAGGCGTCACTTGGAGGCCCTCAGGAGTCACCTGCCATTCGCCCGTAACACCCTTATCATATGATGGATCCAATCCCCACGTCACCGGAGAACCGTCTTGGATGCTTCCATCGCTGAAATCGTCGAGGAAGCCGCCACTGGCCCAAGCATAGCTGCCCAGGGCCAAGATACACAGGATCACTCTGAGCAGGCATCGGGTGGTTAGCTGGGTTCTCATAATTTGTTTCCTTTCAAAATGGTCTCTGGAAACAGAGACATTGCCAAAAAGAACCGGTCAAATATGCTGGAGCCGTCTTCTCTCCACGTATCCGCAAGGGGAATCCGTTGCGCGCAGGATTCGGGAGAATTGCCGCAAAGAAGTGTGAATTTTGCACGTTTTTCTTTTCGCTCGAGCGATGAAAGTCGCCCCTGGCGGGTTTGGGCCCGGTTGGACAGTTGTCTGTTGGCTGCCACGGTGCGTCACTGCTATAATGGGTGGGTAGTGTAAGAGATGTTCGAGTGATGTCTGGGAACCGTGTCTGAGCGTGAGGGCGTATGGGACGGCAGGATTGGACCGGTATGGGGGGTGTGCAGGAGAAGTTCCTGACCACCCACTGGTCCTTGCTCCAGGACCTCAAGGGAGCCGAAGAGGCTACCAGCCGTGCGCTAATCGAACTGCTGCTGGAGCGCTACTGGAAGCCGGTCTACTGCTATCTGCGACGCAAAGGCTATGCCAATGAGCAAGCGAAGGATCTGACACAGGGCTTCTTTCACGAAGTAGTACTGAACCGCCGCCTCTTCGAGCGGGCCGACCCCGACCGGGGCAGCTTTCGCTCCTTGCTGTTGCATGCCCTGCACCAGTACCTCACCGACCAGCAACGCAGGGAATCCGCAGGCAAGCGCATCCCGCCCGAGCGTGTGGTGCACCTGGAGGCCGTAGACCCCGTGGAATTACCCCAGTTCGTGGCCGGACTAGACCCGGACGAGAGTTTCAACTACACCTGGAAAGCCGACCTGCTTGAACGCGTTCTGGCCGAGGTCCGGACCGACTACACCAACCGGGGGATGGAGACACACTGGCTGATCTTCCGGGACCGCCTGTTGGCGCCGCTCCTGCAGGACCAGGCGGTGCCTTCCATGCGCGAGCTGTGCACGCGTTATGGCATCGACAAACAGGCTTCGGTTTCCCATATGCTCACCACCGTCAAGCGACATTTCCAGACCGTTCTGCGGAGCCAAGTGCGCCAGACGGTCCTTGACGGCCAGTCTGTGGAAGAGGAACTGCAGGATATTCTGAGATTCCTCCGCCCCTGATGGCGCGCAAAGCCATTTCCATACGGATACAGGAATGACGGGTATTTTGGTCGGTCGTGCAAGACCGCAGTGAGTATCCGAATCATGAAAGACGGCGATTCGATCTTCGGTGTCCGCCCTGAGAAGCTGGACCGGCTATTGCGTCTGGGCCTGCACAGGCCCAAGGTCCCGGAGCCCCCGGCAGTCCCTGCTGGACCGGTCGTGCCGCCGACGGTATTCGCGGCGCCGGCGGAGCAACCCGGCAGCCGGATCGGTCGCTATCGACTGCTGGAGGTCATCGGCGAGGGCGGCATGGGGGTGGTTTACCTCGCCGAGCAGCAGGAACCCGTTCGACGGCAGGTCGCCCTCAAAATCCTCAAGCCCGGGATGGACTCCAAACGAGTGCTCGTCCGCTTCGAGGCCGAGCAGCAAACGTTGGCGATGATGGAACACCCCCACATCGCCCGTGTGTATGATGCCGGACTGGCGCTGAGCGGCCGGCCCTATTTTGTCATGGAGCACGTCAAGGGCCTTCCCATCACCCGGCACTGTGACGAGCACAGACTGACGATTGAGGAAAGACTGCACCTGTTCGTGCATGTCTGTGAGGCCATCCAGTATGCCCATCAAAAGGGCATCATTCATCGCGACATCAAGCCGTCCAATATCCTTGTTTCCGTCACAGACGACCGAGCCGTGCCCAAGATCATCGACTTCGGTATTGCCAAGGCGTTGACGGCACCGCTGACCGAGCGAACCCTCTACACCGAGCAGGGCCAGTTTGTGGGGACGCCGGAGTACATGAGTCCGGAGCAGGCGGAGACGACGGGCCAGGGGGTCGACACGCGCAGCGACGTCTATTCGCTCGGCGTGGTCCTTTATGAGTTGTTGGCTGGCGTCCTTCCGTTCGACGCCCAGACCCTGCGCGAAGGCGGCGCCGAGCACATCCGCAGAGTCATCCGCGAGGAAGATCCCAAGACGCCCAGCACTCGACTGAGTACGGTGTCCGGAGAGGAGTCAACGAAACTCGCGAAGCAGCGGCGGACGGACGTTCGAACGCTCGGACGAATGCTGTGCGGCGACCTGGATTGGATCACCCTCAAAGCGATGGAGAAAGATCCGAACCGGCGCTACGACACGCCGCGGGCGCTGGCGGAGGATATCGGGCGTCATCTGAGGCACGAGCCCGTCACGGCCGGACCGCCCAGCACGCTCTACCGCATGCGGAAGTACATCCGCCGACATCAGGCGCTGGTCACGGGCCTGGCGGCCGTCCTTGTCGTGGTTCTGGCCGGTATGGTGGGCATCGTGGTCTTCGCGGTCAAAGCGGAGCGTCAGGGTCGTACGGTACAGACCGTGGCGGACTTCCTCGATCAGGATCTTCTCGGAGCGGTGGCCCTCCGCCAGACGATGGGGCAGCAGGTGACGGTTCGCTCGATTCTCGACACGGCCGCCGGGCGACTGGAAGGCCGGTTCGCCGACAGGCCGCTGGTCGAGGCCACCATCCGTCAGACGCTCGGTACAACCTACATGGAGTTGGGCGACTACAAACAGGCCGAGCCGCACCTGAAGCGCGCCTATGATCTGCGCCGCAGACAGCTCGGCGACGAAGACCGGCTGACTCTGACCTCCATGAGCTGGCTGGGGCGGCTGTATGGGCTACAGGCCCAATACCGGGAGGCGGAGCCCCTGCTCGTCCAGGCCCTGGAGTCCAGACGCCGCCTTCTGGGACCCGATCATGCCGATACCCTGGAGACCAGCGTTTGGCTGGGCGTGCTCTATACGGAGTTGGGCACGCCCAACACCCAGGCGAAAGCGGAGGAACTGCTCCGCACCACGTTGGAATCAGGCAGCCCGGTGTTCGGCAAAGAAAGCCCGATCATTCTGGAGGCCATGGGCAATCTTGCCTATCTTTATGGTGTTGTCGGGTGGCAGTACGACAAGGCTGCCCCCCTGTGCTTCGAAGGCTTGGAGACAGCCAGGAGGGTGCTGGGAGAGGAGCACAGGCTGACCGCACGGCTCATGGGGGTGGCGGTGTGGTTAGAAATCGTCAGCAACCAATTCGAGCAGGCCCGGCAGCATGCCGAGACCGTGCTGAAATTGAACCAACGGGTCCTGGGCCCGGACCACCCACACACGCTTTCGGCCATGGGGATGCTTGGAGTAGTCCACGCCTCGCAGATGGACTACGAACAGGCGGAACCCCTGCTGACCAAGGCGGCGCTGCGCCTGGGCGGGGTCCTCGGGGAAGGACACCAGAGCACGCTCGTGTTCGCGCAAGGCCTAGCCATGGTCCACATGTGCCAGGGCCACTACAAACAGGCAGAGGATCTGCTCGCCAAGCTGATCGAGAACGGACGGCAGTCCCTCGGAGACAACAATCTGTTCGTCGTCTACGGCAGGCTGTACATGATGAAGCTGTATGCCATGCAGGAACGCAGCGACGATCTCAAACGATGGTGCTCCCGGCAGATCGAGCAAATCAGCGCGACACCCGGCCGGCACGACGAAGCGGTCGCGTCGGTTCTCTGCTGGTTGTCTTATCTGCAGGCAACCTACCCCTCGGCCGCCATACGGGACGGCGCCGAGTCGATACGAAACGCCACAGAGGTGTGCGAGCTGACTCCTCGGACGTGTGACGCTCAGGCCTTTCTGGCAGCGGCCTATGCGGAAGCCGGAGATTTCGACAGCGCTGTCAGAGAAATGAAGAAGGCGATCGAGTATGGCGGTTCAACGGGCGCCAGGTTCGGCTCCGTCAAGACGGTGCGATATTGGCTGGAGCGTTTCGAGTCGGGACGCCCCCTTCGTGACAGCTTCCTGACGAACGGCCCCAGAACGAGGATCGACGAGGGCCAATACGAGGCGGCGGAACAGGAGCTCACCACGGCGCTGGCCACGGCGAAGCGCTACCTCGGCGAGACGCACCCAGAGACTCGCGGCTGTATCCTGGCTTTCATCGAGTTGTACGAAGCCTGGGGCAAACCGCAGGAAGCCGAGAAATGGCGGGCCCAACTGCCACCCGGGGAGAACTGACGAGGTGCGTCATCTCTTCGCGAGAGCAACTTAACCCCAGGGCCATTGCGTCTCGAACATCCCACAGCCGAGAAATAGAGCCGACCAGCAGCTTGCCTGCATGCAAGAGGGCTGGCAGCATGCTGGGCCGCCAGCCCAGGTGTATTCGGCACAAGCGTGTTGCGTCCTACGGCTTGACGGCGCGGTTGTAGATGCGGACGTCGTCGATCAGGCCGGACCAGAAGGCGCCGGGGGCAAGAGTGCTGCCGGCGCCGATCAGCAGATTCCCGGACGCCCCCGTGAGATTGGTCTGCACATCCTGGGCGGCCACAACGTCATCGACGTACAGGATTCTGTTGGAGCCATCGCAGACCAGAGCTACGCGGTGCCAGTCGCCATCGGTGATCGTGGTCTGGGAACACAACGAACTGCCGAGGCGGCCGGCACTTCTCAACTCCGTCTTCAACAAACCCTGCGAGGCATCCGCCATGAGCCAGTTGGCGCCGCTCGTCTGCGAGAAGATGACCTGGCCGGGTGCGCCGCCCTCGACCCAGGCCAGGACACTGAAGGGTCCGTCCGCCGGGCTCAAGACAGAGCCGGCCGTGACGAAGGTCTTTCCATTGAACTCCAGGGCTCCGTCCACCGCGCCGCCCGTGGGCCGCCAGGCGGGCAAGCCGATCACCGTGCCATCGTTGGCGCCGGCCCGGTCATGGGCCACGACGCCTTCGGTCTCGTCCAAGGCCCAGTGCGCCCGCAGGGTGGGATCGTTCACGTCCTGCTGCCAGTAACTCATCAGGACTTCCAGGTCCTTCTTGTCCACGATGCCGTCGGGAACGACATCGACCGCGGGATCGGCCTGGCCCCAGGATTCGATGAGTCGGAGAAGATCACTGCTGCCCACCGTGCCGTCGCCATTGAAGTCGACGGTAGGCTCTACCTCAGTCCCAATGACCTCGACCCAGCGGAAGATGGTCCCTGACTTCAGTCCATCTCCGATGTTGCCGATCGCGATCCCGCCCGCATCGAACTTGGCGTCGGTGGCAACAACCTGGGGTTGCGCGGGCGTCTCCTGGCCTGGCAGCCACCAACGGCCCTCCAGTCGGCTCGTGGTGCGATGACCGGCGGCATCGGTGAGGTCGATCACGTCGAACTGGATCATGACGTCCTGTGCCGGATCAAAACGCCCGTTCAGCGCGGAATCCCATGCCGGCGGAGAGTACCAGTCCGAATAAGAGTAGCCGTCCAAACGCTGGATATGGAAGTACAACCGGTTAATCCCAAGGAGGTAGCCACCGCCGGCCGCATCGCCCGTTCGCAAACACACAAAGGCGGTTGAACCAAAACCCTCCGTGGATTCCGGTACTTTCACTCGCGCCCTGACGGTCACGTTGCCGGTGTAACGCACATCCCTGCCGTACGCGTCTTGAGCGAAAACATACAATCCCCCCGCCCCCGGCCCAGTGGGCGTCACTCCGAGGCCCTCAGGAGTCACCACGCACGTGCCCATACTCGCATCCCACCGCCACGTCACCGGAGAGGCGTCCTGGATGCTGCCATCGCTGAAATCATCCCGGAAGCCGCCGCCGGCCCAAGCATAGCTGCCCAGGACCAGGGTACAGAGGGCGACGCTGAGCAGACCTCGTGTAGTTCGCTGAGTTCTCATAATTCGTCTCCTTCAAAAGTGGTCTCTGGAAACAGAGACGCGACCCAAAAGTACGTGTCACCAGCCCTCATCTGTGTACGAAGCGGATCATCTGTCCTACGGCCTGACGGCGCGGTTGTAGACGCGGACGTCGTCGATCAGGCCGGACCAGAAGGTGCCGGGGGCCAGGTTGCTGCCGCCGCCGATGCAAACGCCGCCGGTGCAGGCCGCCAACCCCGTCTGCGTGTCTTCGGCGACAAGAACATCGTCCACATGCAGCCTGCGCGCGGCGCCGTCCCAGGTGAAGCCGAGGCGATGCCAGTCTCCATCGGTGATGATCGCCGTTGACGGCAGTCCGCCTCCCGTCCGGCCGCCCTTGGAAAGCTGGGTCAGCAGCGTGCCCTGCGAGGCATCCGCCATGAGCCAGTTGACGCCGCCCGTCTGCGAGAAGATGACTTGGCCGGGCGCCCCGCCCTTGACCCAGGCCAGGACACTGAAGGGCCCGTCCGCCGGGCTCAAGGCAGACTTGGCCGTGACGAAGGTCTTTCCATTGAACTCCAGGGCCCCGTCCACCGCGCCGCCCGTGGGCCGCCAGGCGGGCAAGCCCATCACCGTGCCGTCTTTGGCGCCGGCACGGTCATGGGCAAAGACCCCTTCGGTCTCGTCCAAGGCCCAATGGGCGGCCAGGGTGGGATCGTTCACGTCCTGCTGCCAGTAATTCATCAAGACTTCCAGGTCCTTCTTGTCCACGATGCCGTCGGGAACGAGATCGACCGCGGGGTCCTTCTGGCCCCAAGATTCGATGAGTCGGAGAAGATCGTCGGTGTCCACCGTGCCGTTGCCATTGAAGTCAACGATGGGTTCGACCTCAATCTCACCGCCAATGACCTCAATCCAGCGAAAGACGACCGGATTTGCCCTGGAACCTTCTACGGAGTCCGTATATGCACCCAGCTCGACGCCGCTCACATCGTACACGGAGTCCACACCGACAATCTGGGGTTGCACAGGCATCGCCTGCCCCGCCACCCACCAGCGGCACTCCAGGCGGCTCGCAGTACGATGACCGGCGGCATCGGTGCTATCGATCAAATCCAACTGAATAATGATGTCTTCTGCCGGGTCAAAGCGACCCTGTGTCGACCAGTGCCAATCTGCCCGATAGACGAAGTCACGGGCGAGATAGAACCAATTCCTGTTGAAGGCGAGCATATATAAGCCTTTATAAATGCCAGGCTGGCGATCCGGTGTGACCAGCATGATACAAGCGCTTGTACTCGGCTCAATGCCAAGGTTGAACTGTGCCCTTGCCGTCATATTACCGCTGTACTGCACATTTCTTGCATATCTGTCTGTGGCGGCAAGCTCGAGCGCTGACCAGTAGACCTGTGCTGGACTCAATTGAAGACCCTGAGGTGAGACGGCGCACTGGCCGCGTTGGGGATCCCACTGCCACGTCACCGGAGAGGCGTCCTGGATGCTGCCATCGCTGAAATCATCCCGGAAGCCGCCGCCGGCCCAAGCATAGCTGCCCAGGACCAGGGTACAGAGGGCGACGCTGAGCAGACCT
>CAYHAJ010000395.1:0-16465 GCA_964354535.1 uncultured Pirellulales bacterium | reverse complement strand
GGGGCGACACGGACTTCAGCCAGACGGAGCATCTGGATCGCTGGGACGACCGACCCCAAGTGCGGTTTGTCTTCGGGATCGATGCGATGGCCAATCTGGTGGCCCGCGCGGAAGGCTTGGCCGAAGATCTCTGGCAACCGCTGCACCGACCGGCGAAGTACGAGGTGCGTACCGAACCGCGCTGGCGTCCTGAGAATGTTAAGGAGCGAATTGTCCAAGAACGCGGGTATAAGAACGTGCACCTGCAATCCGAGCAGGTAGCCCAGTTCGACTATCGGCCGACGAAGTGCCGCAAGACCTACCGGATCGTGGTGCTGCGCAAGAAGCTATCGGTGGCGCAAGGCCAGCAACGGCTGTTCGACGAGATCCGCTACTTCTTCTATATCACCAACGACCGGACCTCAACGGCCGCCGCGATCGTGCGTCTGGCGAACGAGCGGTGTAACCAGGAGAACCTGATCGAGCAGCTCAAGAACGGGGTCCAAGCGATGCGGATGCCGGTGGACAACCTGGTGAGCAACTGGGCGTACATGGTGATGGCGTCGCTGGCCTGGACCCTCAAGGCGTGGTTTGCGCTATGGCTGCCCGTCGAAGGCCGCTGGGCGGACAAGTATGCCGCCGAGAAACAGTCGGTCCTGACGCTGGAGTTCAAGCGGTTCCGCCAAGCCTTTATCGAGTTGCCGTGCCAGATCGTCAAGACCGGCCGGCGGCTGGTCTACCGGCTGCTGTCCTGGAATCGGTGGTTGCCGGTGTTCTTCCGAGGTGTGCGGGTGTTACGGGCCGGCTCCGGCTAAGACGCCGGCCCCCTGAAGTCGTGGTACGGACGCCACGATCCGCGCTCACCCCTTGGGACGAAGAAAGCCGCCCTCGCATGAAGCAAAGACAACCTGGAACGATCCCCTCAAGCCGCCGACCGGCGGAGACGCGGAGGGTATGTCGATAACTCCCATCGCCTTATATGGCCGCGCAGGCTCGGGGTATTCGCTTGTTTTGGGTCTAGGTGCGAAGATAAACAGCTCGTTTGATGATCACGACTCGTTGATCTCCGCGGACGGTTTGGAGCTCTACTTTAGCTCCTGGCGTCCGGGTGGATATGGCGGCGCCGACATCTATGTGGCGAGGCGCATGAGTGCCAGCGATCCCTGGGGTGAGCCGACGAATCTTGGCCCCGTGGTCAACAGTCCATACAAAGAGCTTGTGTGTAGCCTCTCACCGGATGGGCTGTTGCTTCTGTTTGTGGACGGTCCTGCTCCGTCGCGCCCCGGCGGATACGGCGATAGTGACATCTGGGCCACGAGGCGCGCGAGCCTTTCTGCACCCTGGCAAGCGCCCGTGAATCTCGGACCTACTGTCAACGGGCCACTGTTTGATACCGGTGCGTGTATGTCGCGCGACGGTCACATGCTATACTTCTGCACGATGACCACAACGACGTGGGATAACTGGCGGGCGCCGATCATCCCAATCGTGGACTTCAACGCTGACAAGAAGGTGGACCTCGTGGATCTGGTGATGCTGATCGACAACTGGGGCTCGAACACGACGCTCTGTGACATCGGGCCGATGCCTTGGGGCGACGGCAAGGTGGACATCGAGGATCTGAAGGTCTTCATGACCGAGTGGGAGAAAGAGAACCCGCCCGCGAAACCGTAGCATGGGCGTCCCCGCCCATGTGGATCACGGGCGACTGGGGCCCCCAAGCGCGAAGAAAGGCGTTAGGGGAACCCCTCTCGCCCGTGCAGGCAGGGCCAAGATGGCCCTGCGACTCATGGGCAAGATGCCCATGCTACGAGGCTGATCGACAACCAGGGTACGAACCAAACGCCCTGCGACCTCGGGCCGGGAGTTCCTGAGCGCCGCGTGCGCGGCGGGGCTGGGGCGACGGCAAGGTGGACATCGAGGATTTGAAGGTCTTCCTGACCTACTATGAGAAAACGAACCCACCGAAGGCTACCGCGGGCAAATGACAAGTCCCCGAGCGCAATGAATCGCGCCTGGGAAGGGTCCCCACAGGGGTGAAGGTTTGGAGTTCCGCGTTTACGCGGTCCTGGCAGCCTGAAGGTGGAACTCCGAACACCCCAACCCAACCCGCTGCTACTGCTGTGCAAGCTGTTTGGTCTTTGTCCCTGCCGCCGGGCTCGTGCAGATCGCCTCGAAACCGCCTAAGGCGGGCATCGTCTTTTCGTCGGCACGGATGAATTCCAGTTCCAGATTGCGGTCCACGCGAAGGCCGGCAAGTTCCAGGGACGCGCCCTCCGGTGATCGGCCGGGGTCAAAAGCCTTGGCAACGATGTTCCCTTGGAGTTTGATGTCGAAAGTCGCCTTGTCCGGCCGAGAATCCGCTGCCGACGGGAAATAGAGGCGGATCGTGTATTCGGCCGGCCCATCCAACTCCCCGCGCAAGGGCAGAGTGCATCGTTTCAGGCCCTGAGCGAAGGAGGAGCGCACCGGGCACTGGAGCCCCGTCGCGGTTGGCGGCAGGGACGCGTGAGAAACGTATTCTCCGCCGGGGAAGAACTCGACCTTCAGATCGAGGACAAAGCCCATGGCGGCGCGGTCGGCCGGCAGCCTGGGACGAGGGTACGCCAGCCACAAGGGCCCTTGCGGGGCGCGGAGGTCGCCCGAGGCGCCGAGGTTGACGGCTACTTGCTGAACCGGCGTATTGCTGCCCTTGGCGCTGTAGATCCCCCAGCGGTAATGGTCCGGGCGAGGTTCCAGGGCCACCGAGCATTCGATCGGAAACAGGCAGATGCAGCCGGCACTGGCCTCGGGTTGGAGGACCAGGCCGTCGGCGGGAATCGTGTTGATCCAGCAGCCGGGCCGGTGCCCGGCGAAATGACGAATGCCGCTATCGTCATGGAGATCGTAATAGGCGGTGAAGCCGGAACGCATCACGATCATCTGCGGGCAGGCGGATAGCGCCGTGCAATGATGCCCCGGCCGCAGGAATTGCCAGGGAGCCTCGGCCCCGCTGATCGGATTCGGACGCATCCGTTGCCGGCCGGTCTTGAGGTCATAGATCCAGGGCTCCGCGACAATCATGTTGCCAATCACGATGGGACGGTGGCGATAGTTGGCGTCGCGGGCCCAGAGCGTTGCCCCGGTTCGGCCGGAAAGGGCCACCAATCGCCGCTCGGAGAACTGCCCGGCGAGGAACTGTTTCCAGTAATGGCCGTTGGCGTTGGCCCCGCACAGGAGAAGAACGCCGTCGCTATAGATCGCCATCAGGTCGCCGCCGCCGATGCCGACGTTGCTGCAATCCGTGACATCGACCGGCGTCTCCCAGAGCTTGCCTCCGGTCCGAGCGTCGAGGGCGACGGCCAGTCGCACGTCGAGCTTCTTCATGGCTCCTTCCGCCTGCTGGGCCTCTTCGCCCTTGAGGCTCGCCAGCCGGGACTTGTCCTGTCGCAACAGCTCCTCCCTTTGCTCGCGCGTGAGCGAGCTATCGACGAAGAACAACCACCCATCTCCCAGGGCCAGAGTCAGATTGCCGATATTCCTTGCCTCATACTGCCACAGCAGGTCGCCGCTGCGGCTGTCAATGGCGAAAACCCGGTCGGACACGCCGATTCGAGTCATCGCACTGCCGTAGAGGATGCCGTCGACATAGGCGAGGAAACCCCACTGGGGTGACTTACCGCTCGCTGGCGTGGGCAGAGGATAGGTGGCGACCGTCTGCCCCGTCTCGGCGTCGAGCCGCAGGCACCGGTCCGGCAGCGCCACGAAGAAGCTGTCGTCCGAGGCCGCGAGATTGCCACATTCCCGCGCCTTCAGCCGCGTCCGCACGGCGCCGGGAATGTCCCGCTGCCACAGCAATGTGCCGTTGTAGGAGTCCTGGGCCATGACGGTGTTCTCGCCCTGGATGAACGTCTTGCCGTTGACCACCAGCGGGGCGGCGGCGGCATCATGGCGGTTGACCATCGGCGCCGGGCCCGGCTCGCCAAACCACAGTAGCCCGAGGGGCCCGCTGACGATCCGGTCGTTGCTGCACGTGACATTGCCGGCATTGGCATACTGATGCGTCCACTGGCCCGCGCCGGGCAGCGGCCCGCGTTTGAGAACCGCCCAGAGGCCATTCGTCTCGCTGATGCGGCACCGGCCCAGCCGGAGCTGGCTCAGCCAGTCGGCAAGAGCGCCGGCGGATACCGGTCCCGGCTTGCCGAGCTTGCCGGCCGGTACGCCCAGACAGATCACGCCACCGCACGGCTTCAAATGCCTCGTCAGCCGGCCGGCGTCACCGGGGATCTTCCCCGTCAAGAGCAAGCTGTCGGAGACGATCAGATTGGCGAAGTAGTTCGAATAGGGCAGGGCGGACGGATCGCCCTGGTCGATCACGACCCGTGCGCCATACAGCCCGGCGGCATCGAGGGCTTTCCTGGCGGCCTGCACCTTGGACACGTCCGGCTCGATCCCGACGATTTGTAGGTTCGTTCGCTTGGCCAGTTCCAAAGCCAGGCGGCCTTGCTCCGCGCCGAGAATCAGGCAGTAGCCTTTTGTCACGCCGCTCTCCATGACAATTGCCTCCGCCGCGGCACGATAGATCGGCGTCAGCGCATCTTGCGAGTAGGGGTCGTTGAGAGGGGCCTTGCTGTGCTGGACGGCGCGGCTTTCCCCCTCCTTTGTCTGTCCCGGCGCGAAGCCGTAGATCCGGCCCTCGTCGGTGCTGGCAAAGAGGTGCCCATTTGCCACAACCAGACTACGGGCGTTACCCTCCACGCTGGTCTTCCAGACACACTCGCCATTCTGACGACTGAAGGCACAGACCTCATCCTGTCCTCCCGCCAGAACCAGGTTCTCGCACAGAATCAGTTCGGCATCGTGCGGACACGCCACCCGCCACCTGATCGTCGGCTCAATCTTCTCGCGGTTGTGCTGGGCCAGGTCCCGGGTGGCGACTTTGACGTCCTCCTGAACCTTCGCGCGTGCCCCGGCGGTCGCCGTGCTCAACTGGGAGCGCAAGGCCTTGATCCTGAATTCGAGGGCATTGCGGTCTTTGCTGGCCGCCGCGTATGCCGTCCGATCCATCGCGAGGATCTCTTTGCCCGTTGCCAGATACGCCATGTTTCCGGAGACCGTCAGCCGCCGGCCGGGAAACCAGGCGAAGCCCGTTCGCCCGGTCTGTTGATCGAGGGCCAGCAGGTGGTCCTCGCTGCCCGTGTAGATCTGGTTGTCGACGAGCAGAGCGTAGGTCCCGCCGATGTTGCCGCCGGACTCCTCGCCGCGCCAGGCGTACTTGCGGTTGAACGCGAGCTGGCCGGTCACCTTCTCGAAAGCCACCGGCAGGGCCCGGCCCGAGGGCACAAACAGCCGCGTCGCCGTGGCGAGCATGTATCCTTGGGGCGAGAACTCGTTTTGGTAGGCATCGCCCTCACTGATCGAATCGTCGCGCCAGACGATCTGGCCGTCTTCGGCGCGGACCGCGACGAGATAGACGTTCTCGTGCGGGAACACGCCGGCTCCGAAATAGGCGATCCCGTCGTCAACGAGCACACCGGAGCGGATCGGCCAGCGCGAAATCATCCGCTGATTGCCCAGGAGCCGCTCGTCGGCCGGCCCACCGCGCACCTTCCAGACCAGTTCCCCGGTGTCCGCCTGGAGACAGTAGACAAAACCATCATCCGAGCCAACGAAGAGCCTCCCATTCCAGAAGGTTGGTGCCAGGCGAACCGGGCCGCCGGTAAAGAAGGACCACAGTTCCGCGCCGGTGCTGGCCGACAGGGCGTAGACCTTATCGTCCGCCGAAGAGCCGAAGTACAGGCGGTCGCCCACGACCACGACTTGAAAGGCATCATCGAAGTCCACACGCTGGTGCAGGAGAAAGCCCTCACGCGGACGTGTCCCGGGACCCGACCAGGCGGGCCGGGGCTCGTGGGCGGACGTGTAGACCCACTGCCGCGCCAGGGGCGCAGCCAAGGACTCGTTCACGCTGCCGGTGCGCGCGATGTCATGGCGGTAGGTCGGCCAGTCGGCCCCCCAAGTGCTCGTGGCCATTATCAGCAGAATCAATGCCGAGATTGACGCGACTCTTCTGTGCCGTCCCATGCTCAATTCTCCTCTGCAACGCACCATTCGTTTCACTTCCATAAGGCATTCAACTGCTTGACGGTCTCGTCCACCAGGACCTGTCCGCCCGGAGGGCCGACGACGAATTTGTCGGCGCTGTAGCCTCCGCCCTCGACGCCTCTCTGGGTCGGCAGATAGCCGCAGTGCTGACAAGACAACTGGACCAGCAGAGTCAGCGTGGCCGGGCTCCGCGCCTTGATCCGAATACCATAGTCGAGATAGAGCTCAAAAGGATTCGTCGCCATCGCGAGGTCGCCCAGGCGAAGAATATGAAACTCGATCGGCGCGATGGGGTCCGTGGTATAGAAGGGCGCCGTCGGAGGCTCCTGCGGCGGCAAATTGACTTTCCCCACCGTATGTGTGAAGACCATGCGGGTCTGAATATCCTGTTGGGCGAGCGGCAAGCAGTTCTCCACCGCATCGACGATCCGCCGGGCAATCTCCTGGCGACTGGACAGGCCGCGCCGTTGCCGCATGATTTCTTCCGCACGCGTGCGAAAGAGCAGATGGGGCGAGTTATCGCCGGCGGCGGCACACTGCGGGAGGAGGAAGAGGTCGCCGGAAAGCCTGCGTCGAATCTCCAGCCGCACATCATGCCAGAAATCGGCGGAGATTTCACTGATCCCTTCGGTCTCCTGGGCGGTGCAGGCGATGTTGACGACGATTCCCGTCGGCGCCTTGTCCTGGCCCCAGAAGAAGAGCATCTCCACACCGTGATCCTCGGAGCCTTCCAGGTTGGTGAAGTCCGGCTGGTTCGTCTTGCCGTACATCACCGTTGAGCCCTTGACGTAATGGGCTCGGCGGTTCCAGCCGATGACCGCGTGGCCCAGCGCCCAGCTCATCCCGCCCGGCTTGCGACCCTGCCAGGCTTCGACCGCCATCCGGGCGACGCGCTCCCCAAAGAAGTCCGCGTATTCCGACGCCGTCATCACGCCCTCGTCCTTGCTGACATCATAGAGCGAGCCGAAATCCTGGTCGGAAAACCCCGGCCCCGTGTGGGTGTGCGTCGCGTTCAGAAACAGCTTCTCGACCTCGAAGTCAGGCAGCCTGTCTTTGACCCTCTGCCTGATCCGGTCCTGCACCGATTTGCGAATGAAGAGCAGATCGCAGGAGATCAGGATCGCCTGTTCCCGCCGACCATCGTCCGCACGCGTCTCCAGGGCCAGCGCGGTGGCAGTCAGAGGGTCGCGCACTTTCTGAGAGATTCGTTTGTGCAACTGCCCAATCAGGGCAACGGGCTTGTCCGGCGTGATATCGGCGCGCGCCCAGCCGACCTGCAAGACGCCAGTCGCAGCTATCGCCTCCTGACAGGAAAGCAGAATCAGAACGATGGTTACCCGTCTCATCTCGGTACTCTCCTTAGAGCCTCCAACAGAATGACCGCTCGGCCCCCTTCTGTCACCCCCGCGCAGGCGGGGGTCCAGAGAAGCCGCGGCGTTATTGGATTCCCGCCTGCGCGGGAATGGCAAGAAACAGCAACTCTCCTGTAGACTGTCATCGTGTCAGAGGCTCTTACAGGTGCCAGGGGCTGCGCATCGGGCGGGCGAGCATCCGGCTGGCCTCGGGATCGTTCACAAAATCCTCTTTCTGCGGGTCCCAGTACAGCCTGCGGCCCAGCCGCGTGCAGATGTCTGTCAGGTGGCAGACGGTGTCCGTGCGCACGGCCACGTCAATGGGGCAGATCGTCCGGCCCCGGGTCTTGACCGCGTCGAGGAAATTCCGTTGGTGACCCTTGCTCTCGATCAGGTGGATTTCATCCTGGCGGATCACCGATTTCAAAAGGGACTCGGGCTCGGCCCAGATGCCCTCTCGGCCGACGTGGACCCAGCCTTCGGTCCCCTGGAAGTTCACGCCCATTTTGTTCTGCTTGTTATCCGTGTAGATCATCGTCACGCCGTCGGCGTACCTGTGCGAGACCTTCCAACTGACGGCGCAATCGGCGAGTCCATCCGTCGGAAAGACAGCAGTCCCCTCGATTTCGATCGGGCCGGAATCGTCCGTGCCGTGACCCCATTGGGCGATATCGACGTGATGAACGCCCCAGTAGCCCCCGATGCCGCCGAGGCAATAGTCGGAGATGTGATACCAGTTCGAGTAGCTCTCCTCCTTGGTCCACGGGCGGCAGCGCTGATAAGTGTACGGGGCCCACGGCGCCGGACCGAGCCACAGGTCATAATCCAGGCCCGCCGGCACCGGCTGGACCGGCTGACTCGGAACGGGAAAGTCGTGCGGCACACCGACGAGGATCGTGTGTAGTTTGCCCAGGCGGCCATTGCGGGCCAGCTCGCACGCGAAGCGGAAGTTTCGGTCGGAGCGCTGTTGCGTGCCCCACTGGAAGACCGTGCCGTACCTGTGGCACGTCTCGCGCAAGGCCTTATCCCAGGCGACACCCAAGCCCAGGGCCTTCTCCGTGTACATGTCCTTGCCGTTGCGGGCGGCCTCCAGCGACACGAGCACATGCCAGTGGTCGGGTGTGGCGACGATCACCGCATCGATGTCCTTGCGCCCGCACACCTCACGGAAATCGTTGTAGGTGGCACAGTCCTTGTTGCTGTAGTGTTGGTCGACGGCGCTCTTGGCCTTCTGGCGCTGGCTCTCCAAGACATCGCAGACCGCGACAAGTTGGACATCCTTGTGGCCCAGGAATGCCCGCATCAGGCCGGTCCCCTGGGTGCCGAGGCCAATGGAGGCCATAACAATCCGCTCACTTGCGGCTACAGTGCCGGCCTTTCCCAACGCGGAGGACGGCACAATACCGGGCAGTGTAATGGCTCCGACCGTCGCGGCGACATCCTGGAGGAACTGGCGACGTGAACTCGTTCTGTTTCGTGGCATGGGTCAACCCTTCTTCTTTTTCGCTGCCTTTCTTTTGGCCCTCTTTTCCTTGGTTTCCGCCGTGTCGAGGGGGACTTGCGGGTTCAGCTCGTCGAGAACCGCTTGAAGCTTGGCTTGGACTGCCTTCGTGTCGGCGGTGTCCCCTTGGACGAGGGCCTCCTTGAAGGGGGCGTCCTTCATGTCGAACAACTGGCCTTCGTTGTTGAGCTTCCAGCGGGCGTCGCGGACGTACCATTTCTGGTCCAGCATCACGAAGACCCAATCCCGTGGCTTGCCCCGCCGGCCCAGGACCTGCCACGCGAGACTGTGGCCGTCGATCTTGACTCCGGCGGGCAACTGGGCACCGGCCAACTCGGTGAACGTGGGGAAGAAATCCGTGACATCGACGAGGTTCTTCGTCACCTGCCCGGCGAGCGTCGTGCCTTTCCAGTTGATAATCAGCGGCACGCGGCTGCCACCTTCCGTCAGGTCCCCCTTGGCGCCCTCGATGGGCCGGCTGTTGAGGCTGCCTCCGCTGCGCCCGCCTTTGCCGCCAGAGGCTTGCGGCGTGCAGCCGTTGTCACCGACGAAGACGATCAGCGTCTTCTCGCGCAGACCCATACCCTCCAGTTCCGCGACGAGCTTGCCAACCAGCTTGTCCATGTACGCGATATTGTCGGCGTAGAGGTTGGTGCCTCCCGGCGGGGTGTCGGGCGTGCGCAGCGTAGGGCCGTGGACCAGCGGCATCGGATAGTAGACAAAGAACGGTCCCTCCCGGTGCCGGCGGATGAAGTCCACCACGAACTCGTGGAGCAGATCGGGACCATACTTCGCTTTGGGATCGGCCAGCGGTTGGCCGTTGCGGTTGTAGTCCGGGTCCCAGTACCGCTCGCCTTTGGTCCCCACGCCCCAGATCAGGAATTCGTCGAATCCCCATCGTTGTGCATCTTCTTTCGTTGTGAAGTAGCTCAACTGCCGCCACTTGCCCGCCACCGCGGTGGCATACCCGGCCTGCTTGAGCACCTTGGCAATGCACACCTCGGTGTCGGGATGGGCTTTGGCACCCGCGCCGTTGCCGACCACACCCGTGCGGAAGCCGTACCGTCCGGTTATGCAGGCCCCGCGGGTCGGTGCGCACAAAGGCATGGCAAAGCAGGACTCGAAGCGAAGGCCCGTCCGAGCGAGGGCATCGAGATTCGGCGTCTGGTACCTGTCGCTGCCGTAGCAGCCCACGCCCCCGATGCCGTAGTCGTCGGCGAGGATGAAGACGATGTTGGGCTTCTTGTCTTGCTGTGCGGCGGCGCGTGGCACGTTCGTTAACACGCCGGCGGCTGCGACAGACCCGCTCCATTTGAGGAAGCTGCGTCGATTCATCATGGCTTTTGTCCTTCCGTTCGTTTGTAGGCGTCAAAGAGGGCGGCGATGCCGGCCTTCTGCGTGTCGCCGCTGTGGACGACGACCCGGTAGCTCAGCGTCAGCTTCTCGCCCTTCGGAAGGTCCAGTTGGTCGCCTTCAAGCCAGAACATCGGCGTCGGGGAGAAGAAGCCATAGTCGCGGGTGAACCACTTGGCGGGGTACCAGCGATTGGCTGGGTTCTGCAGGATGGCAATGCCCTCCGTAACGCCCGCGCGCGTGCCGTAGTAGTCGCACCAGGGCGAGGCGACGCCGAACGTACCCTTCTCACTGGTCTTGCCTTCGGCATTGATCAGCGTGCCGCCTCTCGTGACACCCAGTTCGGGCACGACGCGGGCGGAGAACAGCGAGTGGTTCGTCTTGAGAATCCGGATGTCGGTCAGCGGCTCCATGGTAATCGTGAAGTCGATGAGACGCAGGCTCTCGCTCGGGGCGGTGATGACGATCTGCCGCTGGTCGCGGATGATCGGCGCTTTGTCCGGCTGTTTCCAGAGACCGATGTCGGTGAAGACGACCCTGCTGCCCGAAGCCTCGGCGATCTTGGGTCTTTGGGAGATGATCTGGCCGCGCTCGTTGGCCTCCTGCCAGTAGTTGCCGCCGTTGACGCGGTCGCATCCAAAGAAGAGCGAATGATGGTGCGGATAGGGTTCCGAGGTCTCGGTGGTGATGGACTGGCCCGACGCCGGGCCATTGACCGGCCAGAAGTAGGGGTACTTCTGCGAGGCGTCGAATTTGTAGCAGGTGAACACTTGTCCGCCTACTGTGACCACGACCTGGTTCCTCTCGATCTTGGCTTCGACTTTGGCCGCCGTCGGCTGGGCCAAAACGGTGCAGCATGAAGCGGCCCAAAGAACCAATGTGGTGGTGAGCAAGTGATGACGAGCACTCATTCTGATGTCCTCCAAGAAACTGATTTCTCTAACCGCAGGGGACGCAGAGGTACGCAGAGGGTTCCGTTCATGGCCATTTCTTTTCATTCTCTGCGATCCTTTGCGTCCTCTGCGGTTGACCAATCGGTACACGAGTTATAGGTGCCATGGACTGCGCATGGAGCGCCCCAGCAGGCGGTTGGCCGCCTCGTCGTCGGGGAATTCCTCCTTGGCAGGATCCCACTTCAGAGATCGCTGCAGCTTATACGTGATGATCGTCAAATGCCCCAGGGACGCTCCCCGATGGCCGATCTCTGCGCCACAATTTGTCGGCCGCCTCGTGCGGATGCACTCGAACCAATTGGCATGATGATTGTTGTCCCCGATGTTCACTTCGCGCGTGGGCAGCTTCATCTCCGCGAAAAGCTCGTCCGGACCTCCCTCGATGGGGCCGCCGGTGGACAGCGACGTGACCCAACCCCGCTCGCCGACGAAGATGCCGCCGAAGTTGCCGGCCAGGCGCGCCGTCGGGGGCACGGCCTTGTAGACGTTCTTGACCATCTCCCAGTTATCAACAAGGTGCAGTAGCGTCCCGTTCGCATAGCGGCAGGTGAGTGTCGGATAGGTTCCGCTGCCGGGATGAATGAACTCGACCGGCCCACTGTTCTCCATGCCCAGCGCGTACTGAATCACATCCGCGGCGTGGGAATGGTACCACGTGACGGCCGCCGCGCCGAAGTCCGCGGAAAACGCCCAAGGCACCACGCCGGGCGAGGGGTTCCTGTGGTAGGCATTGTTGTACGGCTGCCAGGGGGCCGGACCCACCCACAAGTCCCAGTCCAGCCCGTCGGGCACGGGCTCGGCGGGCAAGGCAAAATGCAGCGGCGCGTATGAGTCGACGCCGAGGTGACGTCCCAATTTGCCCCATATAGTGAAGACCGATTTGACCTTGCCCAACCCGCCGTCCCGCACAAACTGGCACACGCGCCGGATCGTTGAGATCGAGCGATATTGAGTTCCAGTCTGGAAGACGCGGCCATACCTGCGCACCGTCTCCACCAAACGTCGGCCTTCCTGGACATTAAGCGAAATCGGCTTTTCGCAATAGACATCCTTACCCGCCTCAACCGCGTGGATGCTCTGCAACGTATGCCAATGGTCCGGCGTGACAATCACGACCGCGTCGATATCGGGCCGAGCCAGCAGTTCGCGGTAGTCGTTGTATGCCGCACAGCCTTTGTACTGGCCACCAGGTTCGCGAGCGGCGTAGGCATCGTTTACGCGCTTCTTCGCCTCTTCGCAGCGCACGCGGTCCACATCGCAGACGGCCAGCAACTGGACGTCCCGGTCGCCGACCAGCCGGTGCAAATGCCCGCGCCCCATCACCCCATGGCCAATCAAGCCGACCGTGATTCGTTCGCTCGGGGCGGCACTTCCGACCGAGGCCGGAACGATCCACGGAACGGCAACTGCCGCCGAAACCTGACCCATGCGGCCCAGGAACTCACGGCGGGTAAGCTTCCGGCGATTCCTCGCGTGTGTCACGATATACCTCCACTTCCCAATTGCACGGTGGTCTTGTTGAAACTCTCGATCGCCGCGACACAGGATTTGGCGTCTCTGCCACGCCCGAATTCCAGGCAGAACGCGACATGCTTGCGGCCGTGCCCGTGGATCTCTTTCAGACGCCTGCCGATCTCCTGGTTGCCGGCCGATTCCTCCAGCCGCTGGACGTCCAGATCCGGGTTCATAACGAAGCTCTGCTTGTCCAGGACGATCGCCTCGATCCCTGTTCTCCTGGTGAATTCCGTCATCGTATCGCGGTCGGTGTCCGTAGCCGGTGCGCGGTCCGTACGGCAGACCAGCAGGCGAACGCCGGCAGCGTCCAGCTTCAAACGGATCTGCTTTATCTCCTCGCTGCTGAGTTGGTTGTTGAGAACCTTGGGGATGTCTTTGCTGACCTTCTGACCATCATGGCCGCCCACATACAACAGGCCCAATTCCGCCGCCTTGTCGATCGTCTCAAAGAGCGTCAGTTCGGTGGATGCGGAGGGCGCCAGAACCAAACGCCAGTCGAGCTTCTCCTGAGCGCGAATGGCCGGGGTCAGCTTGGCGCTCGGCGTGGTGGGAGCCTGGAGGTCACCCAAGGCGAACTGGGTGGCGGCCAGGTAGAACGGGAGCATCTTGGGGTCCCAGAAGACGGAGGGATGATGGGCGAAGCCGCAGTAGAAGACCCGGCCCCGGCCGTACTGGCGGACCCAGGCGAGAGCGTAGTCGTTGTCCCCCCGCTCGACCTTCCCCAGGGAGGGGGTCTGCTTCATGTCCGTCTTGGTCGTGTCGATGCTCAGGAGCACCCGCACGCGGTTGCGCGAGTAGGGCTCATGGACCCGGAAGAATTCGTCGCGACAATCGAAGTCGCCGCCGAAGGGCAGAGTGATGGGATGAGTGGGGTCCTCGACTTTGAGGAAGACGTGTTCATTATTGGCCTTGTGGTTGGCGCCCCGCGCGCCGAGCATGATGCCGAACTCCGGCCAATCCTCGATCGCGCCGGGCCACTTCATGAAGGCCACCGATGTGCCGTGCACGCCCATCAGTCCGCCGCCCGCGTAAACGAATTCGACGAGGCTCTGCCGCAGGGCGGGATCTTCAAAGAGATTGCCCACGGTGTTGTTGAAGAAGACCGCATCGAAGCGTTTGAGACTCTCGGGTTTGAAAACGGCCGGGTCTCTGCTGACCTCGGTCTCGAACGCGCCGGTCTTGGTGCCCATCAGCGTGAAAGCCTGGTTCGCTGTCGGAATAGAACCGTGGCCGCCATAGTTGACGTTAAGGTCGAAGATCAGGAGCCGGCGTGGCTTCCGCGGCGTCACGAACGCCTTCGCCGGAAGCGCGGCTTCGATCTGCTGTCTTTGCTCAGCCTCTGAAAGCCGTTGCGTCTGGGCGCCGGCACGCCTCAACCAAGACATGGCGAACATGCCGGTCGCTCCTGCAGCGCCGGCCAACAAGCTGCGCCGCGTTGTTCTGTGTACTCCCGCTGCATTTCTTTTCATAGGATCGCCTCTGTTCTGCTCGACTCCTGGTTTGTAGTGTGCTCGCAAGAGCATAAAAAGATAACGCCTTACGGCGTCACTACGAACCAGCTTCGCTTGCCGTTGCCACCCGTCGACTACTTCGCACTCGCCACAGCGGGCGGTTGTGGTTTCTCTGCCACCACGGGCGCACTCTGTTCCGGCGTTGTGATGCCCGGGGGCAACTCGATGATCCGGAGATTGCGGAAGTGGATCGGGGCGCCTTCCGACTCCAAGCAGATGTAGCCCTTCTTGACGCTGGCCTTGCTGATGCCGTTGACGAATTTGCCGTTGACGGACAGCTTGACGACACCATCGACCGCTACGATTGTGTAGGAGTTCCACTCGCCTTTGCCTTTGCAGCGATTCTCGGCGGATTTGCTGCGGGGCCCGCGCGGATTGTCCGGCACCGTGGTGACTCCGCCCGTGGGGAAGACCTCGCCATGGACGTAGGCGTCCGTCACCTTCTTCTGCACGGCGTAGTCCAATTCCAAGGCCTGGATCTCCATGCCCTTGGGCAGTTGCTTGCCTTCCGGCACTGTCCCTTCGCCCCAGATGAAGACGCCTGAATTGCCGCCCGCGGTCAGGTGCTTCCACTCCACGGACAGAATGAAGTTCTCGTACTGGCGGTCGGTGCGCATGACGCCGATGGGCTTGCCCGTGCACACGATCTCGCCGTCTTTGACGCTCCAAGTGTCGGGGGCACAATTCACGTTGACCCACCCCGACAGGTCCTTGCCGTTGAACAGGTCCCGCACCTGCAAGAGATCCTGCGCCCACGCGGGGCCACTGCATACCAGTACTGTGATGATGCACAACATTACCTTTGTCCAACCCTTCATGATTCTGCCTCCTTTAGTATGGTTTCGTCTTGCCCGGTGTCGCACAGGCATACAGGTGATCGGGACCCGGCGTGATCGGCGCCTCCGCGTCCCACGCATAGCGCTTCGGCCCAAGGTCCGTTTCCGATTTCATCGCCTCTTCCCACATGACGACTTGTCCCGAGTACGTGGCCATCCGGCCGAGGATGGCCGTCATGGTGCTGGAGATGCCGAAGTCGCCCTCATTGTACGCCCGGCCCGCGTCCAAGGCGGCGAACAGGTCGTTGTGCTCCTGCTGGTGGCCCGCGATGCCGCGCTCGAACCGGACCGGCTCCTGCCCGCGCACGCTGAGCAGGCACTTGCCGAGATCGGCCTCGCCCTTGGCGCCGTGAGCCACGCCGCCGCCACTGCTCCAGCAATTCGGCATGTGCCGGCAGAACAGGAACGTCTTGGCGCCGTCCCCGTAAGTGTACTCGACCGCGTGGTGGTCGTAGATCTCGCCGTACTCCGGCCCGACCCGCACCTGCCGGCCGCCCATGCCTTGGGCTTCGACGGGATGAGCGCCCTTGGCCCAGTTGACCAGGTCGATGGAATGTACCGTCTGCTCCACGATCAGATCCCCGCAGAGCCAATTGAAGTAGTACCAGTTGCGCATCTGGTAGTCCATTTCGCTCTGGCCCGGTTTGCGCGGCCGGACCCACACGCCGGCGTTGTTGCCGTAGGCCCGCAGGAACATGACCTCGCCGATCGCGCCGTCATGAACCCGCTGGATGATCTTGCGGACGCCGTCCTGATGGCGATTGTTCAGGCCGACCGCTACCATCAGGTTCTTCTTCTTCGCCTGCTCGTTCGCGGCCATCATCCGCCGAATGCCAGGGACATCGGTGGCGACCGGCTTTTCCATGAAGACGATCTTATTCGCGTTGACTGCCGCCTCGAAGTGCAGGGGCCGAAATCCCGGCGGCGTGCACAAGAGCACCATGTCCACCCCGGCCCCGAGCACGCCTTCATAGGCGTCCATCCCGACAAACCGCCGGCCGGGCGGCACGTCCACGCGCTCCGGATGCTCCTTGGCGACCGCCTTGACGCTCAGATCGAGTTGATCCTGGAAGGCGTCGGCCATCGCGACGAGCTTGGCACGTTTGCAGGCGTTGAGGGCCTGGACGGCCGCACCCCGGCCGCGTCCGCCGCAGCCAATCAGGCCGAGCCGAATCGTATCGCCGCCCGCCGCGTAGGCTCGGGTTCGTATCCCGGCGGCCAAGGCCGCCAGAGAAGCGGCGGCCGTCGTGTCTCTGAGAAACTGTCTGCGTGTCGTCTTCATGTGTGCGCCCTTTCCCCTTCAATTGTGATCAGTCGTAGTCGTGACGGGTGGCCGCCTCAAGTGCAGCTTGAGGCTGGTCTTCTTCGTGGCGAGGGCGTC
>CAYHAJ010000394.1:0-36893 GCA_964354535.1 uncultured Pirellulales bacterium | reverse complement strand
GATGCGGCAGGCGAGGTCGCCGACCCAGCGGCCGCTCCTGCTCGACCAACTGGAAAGACGTTACCAAGACTCATCTTAGCCTTTGTGCGGGTCGTTGTACAAACAAAGCCAATTTGCCACAGGCCAAGCCTGAGAAAGGAGGATGCTCATGAATAAGTGGTGACCGGGTCAACGGGGACGACGGCGGGTCACGGGCAACTGGAAGGTCCCTCGGATGGTGTTCAGGGAGTCGTTGTTCTTGCCGCTGCCGCCGCCGGTGAAGACGAGCGTAAACGTGTGGCCGTCCTCGCTGAACCATTTGGGGGCAAAGGAGAAGAAGAAGATGTTGTCCGCCCAGTCCAGAATGCTGCCGGGCCGGGTCTGGCCGAAGCGGTCGTCCGTGGTCCAGTACTTGACGGTGGTCCAGGGTCCCCAGGGCTCGGGGGCGTCGAACAAGGACATTGCACTGGCGTGGGAGACGGTATGCTCCGTCGCGAGAAGATAACGGTCCAGTCCCGGGTTATAGCAGGCGCTCAGGCACCAGCCTGTCCCCTCGGGGTTCTCGAAGACGGGCTTCTTCGCCGACAGTGGGCCCCAGATCGGCAGGCCCTCGTTGAAGCCCGCGAACCACTCATGGAATTCGCGGCCGGCGAAAATGCGGTCTTTGTGCACACGGGCCAGGAACAAGGCGCCGGGCTGGTGCACTTTCAGTCCGAAGGCGACGTGCGTAATGTTGACGTCCTGCGGCCGGATGAAGTACGAGTAGACGTAGTCGTCGCGGGCCCCGGCGTTGTCTTTCCCGTAGACCAGGAACGTGGGGATGATCAGGTTGTCCTCCCGCCACCACCGCCAATCGTGCTTGGTCCAGTGGGCGGCGTGGTCCGTGGACGCGGCCAGTTGGATGTACCGGTAGTGGTCGCGCGGGCCGCCCGTGTCCGGGACATCCGGAATCACCCAAGAGTAGAGGATGCCGCCGACGCAGATCGTCCCCCAGCTCTTGCCGTCGAACTGGGCGGGATTCTCCGGCTTCAGGCCGCCCCACACGTTGAAGCCCCGATAGTTGTCCCAGTCACCTTCGATCCGGGCGAAGCCGAGGCCCACGCGGCCACTGCTATTGGTGCCGCCGAAGCCGCCTCCGTCGCCCCAGGCGCCGTATTGATGGTCGTCGTCCGCCCAGGTCAACTGCCAGTTATCACTGCCGACCGCCTGCCGCTGATGGGTGGACCAATCCAGAATGATATCGCTGATCACCGGACTCGGCGGATACGGGGCCTGTGCCAGAACGGCCGAAGCGGCAAGCAGCGTAAAGCCGAGTGCACGAGTTTTGAGGACCATTTTCTCTCCATACTCATCGCAAGAAGGCCGTCAGGCAATTGCCGTGGCGAGGACATCTGGCCCTCGAATCGCGGGCAGGATGCCCACGGCACGCAAGGGCGGGACGCCCTCGCCACGATCTCAGCAAAGCCTGTCAGATCGCGTTCTCTGGCGGCACCACGAAAGGCTTGCGGTAGTCGCGTGTCAGGAAAGCGTTGGCCGCCTTGTTCTTGACGAACCTCTCGCGGTCCGAGTCGATCGCAAGCCAGGGGCCGAGCGTCAGCGGGGTCTTTTCGATGTCCACGCCGTTGTCGGTCAGGTGCTGGCGGATCTCCGCAAATGTCTCCACGACATTCTCGTTCACCTTGAGGGCTTCCAGGGCTTGCTGGATCTCCTTGGGCGAGGCCGGCTTGCCCAGGCGCTGCGAGATGTTGGCCACGTGGACCACGGCGGTCGAGATATGTCCCTCGTTGATATCGGCGTTCAGGTCTTCGCGTTTGCGGCTGCGGACCGCCTTGATAAAGTTGGCGAAATGGTCCTCATTGGGTCCGGAGAGCTTCTGGATCAACTTGCCGTCAGGATCGTAGACCGACGTGCCGCCGGCCCCGCCGCTCAGATAGCCCTCGGTTCCGACGATCAGCGTGGAGCCGCGCTTCGGGTCGGCGGTCTTGAGGTTGCGGACTTCCTGAACGACGGTGATAGGGCCGAAATCGTGGATCGTGACCTGCACGCTGGGGGTTTCGGCGCAGTCGTCGAGACCTACGCGCCCGCCGTAGCTGAGGACGCCCCGGCCCAGTCCCTGAAGGCCCGTGACCAGGCGCATCGCGTCCACAGGGTGGACACTGTTGTTGGCGAGTTCCCCGCCGCCCCAGTCCCAGAACCAGTGCCAGTCATAATGGAACGACTTGCGTCGGACCGGCAACTCCATAGGAGCCGGGCCGGCCCAGAGGTTGTAGTCCACCGTGGGCGGCGGCGAGTACTGACCCGCCGGGCCGATCGAGGTCCGCGCCCGGTAGGTGCAGACATGAGCCAGCTTGATCTGGCCGAGCTTGCCCTCACGGATGTACTGGGCACCGGCGCGGTTGGAGCCTGTCGAGCGGTACTGCGTGCCGCCCTGGCAGATCCGATTGTACTTGCGGGCGACCTGAACCATCCGCCAGCCCTCGCTGATGTTATGGCTCAGCGGCTTTTCCACGTACACGTCTTTGCCCGCCTGCATCGCCCAGATGGCCGCCAGAGAATGCCAATGGTTGGGTGTGGCGATAGAGACGATGTCCACGGACTTGTCGTCGAAGATCCGCCGCATGTCCTGGACGAACTTAGGCTTGCTCTTGAACCGTGCCGCGACTCTCTCACCAACGGCGCTATCCGCGTCGCAGATATAGCTGAGGACACAATCGTCGCGCGAGTCGAAGGCCTTGGCATGATCGCCGCCGCGGCTGTTCACACCGATTACGGCCACGCTGAGGCGGTCGTTGGGACTCTTGCTCTGCTTGTCCGGCTCAGCAGCCAGCAGCACGTGGGACGATCCGGCGGTCGCCGCGGCGGCGGCCAACAGGCTCTCTTCCAGGAACAAACGACGACTGAGGTGTCTCATGGCAATCCTCCCCTGAAGCAATGGATTCAATTTCAGGACAGCGGCACCCCACCGCCGTCACACGTTTCAACTCATGTTACCTTGCTATCGGACACGGTGCAAGTAGACTGGCAGTCCGGCAACCGGGCCATCCGCAAACAGAGACCGGCTCTGTCGCGTCGGCGTTCCCTACCGCCCGGCGTGGTCCTGCCTCTTCACCCGCAAGGCGATGTCCTCGACGTAGGCCGGCGAAACAAGGGTCCTGTCCCCACCTTCGTGGCGGAAGGTTTCGCTCCTCTCCACGCGGCCGGTTCGGGGATTCACCCATTCGGCACTGTAGGCGCCCGCCGGGAGTTCCAGCGACAACTCGGCCTCAGTCCCTCCCTTGACATAGATGGCGTAGGCCCGGCCCACCTCAGCCAGTACCTGGACGGATGTGCCCTCCGGCGCCGGACCTCGAACGATGGACAGGTCCGGCTTCATATGGACGAAATCGAAGTCCTTGATAAAGCGTTTCAACAGAGCGAGTTGTTTGCGAATCTCCGGGCCGCCTCCGCCCGGCGTGCCCGGGGGCAGAGGCACGGCCATGCCGTCCTCGTGTTCGGGCGTGAACGAGAAATCCAGATGGTCGTAAACGCCGCCCCCGGCCAGGATGAACTCCCAGCCCTCCGTGCGATACTTGCGATCGCTGCGGTCGGACCCACCGGTCTCGTCGAAGGCGATCACCTTGTTCAGAGAGTAGTTGAGCCGCACGGCGTCCGGCTTCGCGCCGTGAAAGTTGAGGATGGAGATATGTGGATTCAGGCCGGAGACGGCGCGCGGATTGGGAGGAAAGCCCTGGGCAATCAGGTGCTTCCTGGGCAACGGCGCCTCGGCCTCGACAATAGCAGCGACGATCAGATCGTTCCATTGGCTGGTCAAGCCGCCCCGCTCGTAAGGCTCGTTGCAGATCTCGAAGTAGAGATTGTCGAACGCGTTCAACTCGGCAACGAGCTTTCGCGTGACCGCCTGCTGCACCGCAAGCAGGTCCTTGTTCCTGGCGTTGTAGACCTCGCTGCGGCCGACGCCACCGATGCCATTGACGTTGTTGCGCGCGTTCATGGGACTGGCGTCCCACAGCTTGTCATCGTACATCGTGCAGAAGAGGACCAACTCCACGACCACGCCCCGCCGGTCTGCCTGGGCGATGAAGTTCTTCAACCGCGAGAGATAAGCCTCATCCCATTTCGTAAGGTCGAACTTGTTGCCTCCGTCCGAAGCACTCGGCGTCCCACTGCGGGCCCACGGGCAAACGAACCGCCCCGCTGCCGGGGCCAGCGTGTTGCCTGTAATGTTGAACGATCCGGCCACTTCGCGGTACGTCCCCGAGAAAATGCGGGTCAGGTTGAACTGATGGACCTGCAGGACGTCGAGATACCGCACACAGTCAAAATCGAGGTTCAGCACGGCACCGTAGTGTTCGCCAGCGGTGATGAGGATCGTCGGCCGACCGCGGAACTGCAAGTAATGCGGATTGTCCGGATGGAGGCGGATCGGCTCCGCGCGGGGTGTGTCTGCCCGCGCAGCAGGGACAATGGCTCCACCGCTGAGGAGGATTATGAGCAGAAGAGCAGAGGTTCGATGATTCATCGTGTACTCCGTAGCCGTTTACGGTCAATACCCCAACTTCTTCAGGACGTTGCGCATATTGCGTGCACTCTGGACATAGTCCGGTTCGCGGCTGTCTCGTTCGACCATGATCCAGCCTTCGTATCGAATCTGCTCCAGTGCCTGGAGGACCCCCTTCAAGTCCAGGGCTCCGGTCCCCAATTCGCAGAATTTCTCGCCGGGGCCGCATTTCTTTCCCACGCGCTCGGGCCGAATGTCCTTCAGATGCACGTATCGGCAGCGCTGTCCCAGTTCGCGGATGGTCTGCACAGGGTCCGAGCCGCACAGCAGCAAATGGCCGGTATCCGGGCAGGCATACACGCCAGGCCTCTCGTCGAGGTAACGCAACAAGTCCTCGCGTGTCTCCACGGCACCGGACGCGCCGGCTTGCGCCACATGCGGATGAACAACGAGGATGATGCCCCGCTCACCCGCATAGTCCACCCAGCGTTTCGCGTCCTTCGTCGGAAAGGTCGCTCGAACGACCCCGGCCCCCGCGGCAAAGGCATAGTCGATTCCCTCCCGGACACCGCCCCCAATCGCTGCACACGCGATATCCAGGGTCTTACACTTCGCGCGCACCTCTTGAGGTGGGCGGCCAATTTCGACGGGCTTGGCCTCGAAGCCTTCGTAGCCGGTTTCCTTCGTCAGTTGCAGCCGCCGGTCCAGGAACTCGCCCGTGTTCCACGCGTGATCCCAGTTCCAGAAATGATGCCCGATCCGCCATTTGCCCGCGCGGACTGCGGCGTGTTCCGCCAGCAGGCCGGGTGGGGTAAAGGGAACGACCCCAGCGTTCACGAGGGCGGCCAGACCGCCGATGAAGCCGCGGCGTCCAATCCGTTCATCACTGCCCATGCCGAACATGCTCCTGTCGTGTTCCGGAATTCTGCCCGGTGGACGCTCAGTCTACTCTCGGAGAGAAAGCGTCCAAGTCCCCAGAGAGCCCTCCCACCAAGCGGTACCCGAATCCGCATTGACGGTGAGATCACGCGTCTCGGCGGAACCTTCCCGGCGGGCGCGCCACCGACCCGGCGAAAGGTCGGTCACGAGGATGCGGCCGGGGCCATTTCCCGGTGCCGTGAACTTCACCGGCGAAGACGCACGCTGGCCGTCCCGCCGCATCAGAACGACCCAGGATGCCTCCGGGCCTTCGATGAGGCAGCCCACGCGGTCCGCGGCACCGAGACTCCGTACGGGCCGGCGCGCCGGCGATTGGCGGTCCGTCACCTGCATGACGTTGAGGAACAGATCTTCGGCAGCGCCGGTTCTGGGCGACAGTTCGATCCGCCAGGCGCCGGTCTCCATCGAGCTGCGTTCCCGCCGCTGCGGATCGGGGTCGTTGGTCCAGTTCTGGCCGAACACCCAGTACTCCTTGCCCGGGCCACCGATCTTGGTCAAGCTCGCGTTTGGCGCAACCGGCAACAGCGTGTCAAGAGTCAGTCGACCGTGGTTGCCATATTGCGTGCAATCAACGATCGCGGACGTCGAATCGACGCGTGGCTCTTCCAGGGTGTGCAACAGCCAGTACTTGCGGAAGGCCGGATTGGCACTCACCACGCGGTCCACGACGACCATGGCCGACGGCACCTGGGAATTGCGCAGATTCAGGAAGACAAAGGACCGTGTCACCTGGCGGACCTTCTTGCCGTACGCTTCGGTGATATCGCCCTGCAAGAACGTGAAGTCCGGCGTTTGCGAGTCGGGGCCGAAGCCCTGAGCGAGCACCTTACCGGTGCGATAGCCGTTCTCCGGGGCGAGCAGCGTCTTAAGGTCGCGGGCTTCGGAGCGGCCATGGGGCAGGCGCTGGCCGCCGTCATTGCCCCAGCCGCGCCGGCCGAAGTCCTCGTTCGGATCGTAAACCAGCAGGCTGTTATGGGCGATGGTGCGCCAGTAGTAGTTCAGACAGTGCGGGCTGCCGTAAGCGCCGGACGAGCCGCCCTGATAGAGACCCGAATCGATCGCCAGCGCCCCCTTGTAGTAGATCTGAAACGCGCCGGCGTCCATATGTTGATGGTTCACGAAGTTGTATTCGTTGATCTTCATCTCGGCGATGACCACGTTCTCATCCCATCCGGTGCGGGCGATCATCCAGCCGAACGGCGAGCCGAAGTACCGCGACAAGGGCAGCGTGCGGATGGATTTCGGCTGAAGCGCCGTGTCACGCCAGAGCACTTCGAAGATCGTCTCATTGCCGCCGCTGCCGCCCTGGCGTTCGTACTGGTCGAGCAGGATGCCGTCGCCGTAATAGCTGGCGGTCAGCACCGTCCCGATGTATTGTCCCCAGGGCCGGCCGCGTGGGGCACTGTGGGCGAAGGTGTCGCCGGCCCGCAACCGCTGGCCATCGGGCCGCGTCGCGTAGATCCACAGGTACGGCACGAAACGCTGCTCGGGGTTGTACACGTTGCCCGCGCCCAGCCGGTCGAAGATCCACAGCGGGTATGTGTCCCAACTGTAGCGGTGCGGACCATAGGAATCGCCCTGATGATAGGCATGTCCCGGATAGAACCAGTTGCGCGCGGGCAAGTGCTCGCGGAAGAACCGCCCCGCTGCCAGGCGGTACATCTCCGGGAACTCGTCATAAATGGCAATCCCGGCGGACAGCATGTCGCGCATGATCATCGCCTCGGAGGAGTGTCCTGTGACCGAGCCCTGGCCCTTGGGCGGGTAGCCACATTCCTGCGTCTTGGCCAGGCGGACGAACTCCTTGATGAATGCCTGCTTCTCCTCGGCGCTCAGCAGACTGTAGCACCCGTCGTACACGACGGCACCGGTGACCATCATGCGCCCCGTCTCACGACAGGCGTCCTGCCGATCTGCCAGCACGCACTTCTGGAGCAAGGGCAGCGCAGCCTCGATCGTGGCACGCCCCAGTCTCTCGTCGTGGGTCACGAGGTATTGAATCGCGTCCCACTCGACCCTGGATTGCGGCGATCTCTTCGCCTGCGCTTGCAGTCCCTCGACCGCCCGTTGCAGCACCGGGTCCTGCAGCCGCTGCGGCAGGCGTTTCACGTGTTCGGCGCGGAGGTACAAGCGCGGATGTTCAGCCGGCGGAACAGGAATCCGCACCCCGTCCACTTCCTGCCATTGAATTTGCGCCGCCACCGGCAAAACACAAGTCGCCGCCACGAACACGCCTGCAACAGAGATTGTTCTCACCCAGCATCTCGATGTCATATCTTGTTCCTTCTTTCAGTTGCCCAAGAGGCGTTGGCTGGATCGGGCCAAGACGGCCGCCAGAACAGATGTCTCCAATGGGCACATGATACTCAGCCCGTCTTTGCATTTCATCCCCATTTCGAGGAACCCGGACCACGAACAGAACCGGCTATGCGGATGCACTTGAACTCTCGGCCAGAATCAGCCGTCGAGTGGATCGCCTGGCGAGCCACAACGGGAGGATTCCGAGAATACCAAAGGAGCAGTCGATCAGCCGCCAGAAGAAGGGAATTCCTCGGAACGGACCACAGATCAAAGCCACGGGCACGACCAGCATGCAGGCAATCATGCCGAACTCAACCACCCAGATGTTCCGCACGGGGTCGCGAATGGCCCCCAGGAAGGCGATGGCGATCACGATGTGGGCAAATGCCAGCCAATCCGTGCCGTACAACATGAACGGGTACCGCCGATGCGCCTCCGAGATTCCGGCATGGACCCGAGAGATCCACTCCCTCATCTCGGGCCAGAGGTTCCCCAAGGACGATCCCTGGCCGACAAGACCGTTGAAGATGTCAACCTCCATCTTGAGGGGAAACGCGGTAAGCCCGCTGAGGATCAGTCCTACCACAAAAAGTGCCAGAAGCCATCGGATTCGCCTCATCAGGATATGCGCCTTGGTCATCATATCTCGTTCCTTTCAACGCCATCGAAGACCGGCAGGAGACAGCTTGGTCACAGATAGAGTATCTCCTGGCCGGCAGGTGTTACACGGTTCTTCACACCCTGATGAGGGACTCTCATCGCCTGCCAAAGCGGTTTTGGACTCGGCCCAAGGCTTGGATCAATTCGGGCCAGGGTTCGCCGTCGGATCGGTAGAGTCCCCGGTCGGCTTGGCGTTTGTCGTTGTTGATGTCGCGCAGGGTGAACCAGTGCGAGCCGACGAGGAAAGGCAGGTTATAGTGGTCCGCAGCCACGTGCGCGGTCTGTGCCGCACGCTCGGCTTGATTGGCTACCACTTGTTCCCAGGACCAATCGAGCTTGTTGGGGTTCTGGTAAAGCCCGGAATCCAACGCCGGGATGGACCACTCGGTGAGCAGGATGGGTCTGCCGGTCTTCTGGTGAACTATCCGCAGTATGGCTTTCTCCGCTTCGGAGAGCCCGGCGTGCTGGTTGCAGGGATACATATTGACGGCGATGCCGTCATAAGCGGCGAAGAGATCCAGGTAGTCCAACGCCTCGCACAAGCCGGACAGCATGAAACGTTGCGAGAATACCAGGCGGCCCGGATCTTCTTCCCGAATGACGCGCAGAGTCACCTCCACGTGCTTTTTCACCACCTCACGGCTGAACGCACGGAAGTCTTCGTAGATCGGGCCTTGACGCAGAACGGGATCGGGCCGATGGGCGGCGAGGTCCTCGAACGAGCCGAAATGAGTGCTCCAGGTAGCGTTCAAGCGATCGATATTGTCGCCATATTTATGACTCAAAAAGACCAACAGGGCTTTGGCACAATGGGGCGAGGCGACCCGGCGATAGAGGTCCTCGAAACGGATCTCGTTGTCGGCAAACCACGCGGCAAACCAGGGCTTGTCCTGAACGTAGCGGGCATAGTCCCGCACCCGGCTGCGCAACGCCTGTTCATACCGGGGATCGAAAGGATCGGCAAACCCGTGCTCGGCGGGAGCAAGCTTGCCGCCCGGCGCAGCGAGACAGTCGAACTCGACTTTCATCGTCCCCGCCTGGAGCGCGTGGAACAACACCGGCGGGGTCTGCCCCTGCCCCATCATATCGTCCAGCACCGCGGCCCAACTGGACACGTTGGACCAGCCGGCCAGCGAGTTGAACCCGGCCTGGCGCAAATCCACCACAGTGCGAAAGACGCGCTCCCGCCCGGCGTTATCCTTCGGCACGGAGAAGAAATCGGTCCCCGTGGAGTAGAAGGGTCTGCCCTCCGGGCTGACCAGCCACCAGGCGCCGCCGGACTGTTCCACTCGAAAGTACTGCCCCCGGGCCAAAGAGGCTGGGGGCGCGGGGCGAATGAAAGCGGGTTCCGGACCGGAGAACTTCAGCGGCGCGACGCCGTCCGAGTGGGTCACCCCTGCAAACCATACCTTTCCCTCACATTTCTCGGCCATGCCCAGACTGATGGTGAGGCTGTCTGCGGCGGGATGTTCGACCCGCAGGAGAAATTCGAAAGGCGCCCATGTCTCCGAAGGTGGAAGGAAGATCCGGCGTCCGTTCAGTTTCTCCTTTTGTCGGTAGAACAATACTCCCACAACCGTCTGAAACGTGACGGGACTCTCGGTACGATAGTAGCCACGCACCGTGCACATTTCGTTGGCGAAACGCTGACGGCTCTCACACCGAATCCCCCACTGCCCCGCGCGCCAGGGCCCGAGGCCAAGACAGGGGCCAAGCTTCTCGTCCGATGCAAAGGAAAACACGGCAGCTTGGTCATTCGAGATGGAAGAGCCAGGTTCCGGGAACACCTTCTGTTCCCACGCGGACGTCGTCATAGGGAGAATTGTCTCCCCCGCCCAGGCGGGCAGAGAAATCAGCAGGGCAAGACAGCCGCCCAGCATCCTATCCATGCGAACGCCCCCAAAAAAGCAGCCCGCGATGCGTTGCTTTGCATCGCGGGCCATGTTGCGTCTGTCGAGATTCACTTACTCGGCGTTGACCGGGACGACGCTGACGAGCCAGATCAGCTTGAAGGCGTTCACAACCTGGGTCTTGTTCAGGTTATTGCCGACCAGGTCGATCCCCACGGCGGACGAAGTCACGGTCTCGCCGCGGAACCGGTCCACGTACTTGGCCGTGCCCGTCAGAGAGGGCAGCGACGTGTCGGTGGCAAAGAACGCGGCTTCGTCATCCGCCTTCTGGAACACGGCGGCCTCACTGCTCGTCTGCTCGGGCTCATTGAAGCGGACATCGAACTCGTACTGGCCCTGGCCGTTCGTCTTTCGCTGCGGGCTTTCCACCCACTTGATGTTGCCCGACACCTTGTCGGTCACCGTCTTGCCCTCGGCCTGATAGGTCATCGTGAGGTTGCGGAAATACCAGGCGCTGCGCTCGTAGTCGTACATCATTTCGCCGTTGACGGTGGTTTCCGGGTACGACCGGACGGGTCCGGCCGCCAAGACCAGGCCGCGCAGGGTCATGATGTCGTAGTCCTTCACGATCAGGCTCACGGTCTTGCCCTTTACCTGCCGCGTGAGGGTCTGCGCCTGCTTCTTGACTTTCTCCGCCAGGCTGGTGTTTTTCGGGGGCTTGCCGACCGCCGTGCCGCGAAAGGCACTCTCGAAGCCGGTGGCCTTGCCCGCCGCATCGACCGCAATCCGGAGCGTGCCCTGGTCGAACAGATACGTGCCCTGCTTGTCGACCTGCACTTCCCCAACCAGCTTGCCCACGGTTCTCTTCTGGGTCAGATTCGCCGGGTTAGCGACCGACAGATTCAGATTGTAGACCAGCGAGGCTCTCTGCTTCTCGCTTCCCATCCGCGCGGTCAGGATCGTCGGCAGAGCCTGGATCGTCCCCTGGAAGCCGAGCGTATCGACCACCGCGACGTCAAATGTGTAGACGTCCTTCACTCCCGGCGTGGGATTGCCGCCGCTATCCGTCTGGACTCGACTGTTGAACTGAATGTCCAGCTTGCCCTTGATCGTGTTGTCCGCGGCAACGGCGGGCAGAGCGATCAACAATGCCACCAGAACTACCATCAGCACTTTCCTCATTTGTGACCTCCTTAACAGAAACTCGGAACACCTGATCCACATTCCCTTTCGTTATGAAGCATCCTTTCCTCTATAGACGCTTCTCCTTACATTTTCTTCAACCGGTCTTCGGCTCTTTTCTTCGTAGCCGCGTTTTGTGATTTGTCGAGCGCGATTTGCAGTGCCTTCTGCCGTTGCGCGCGGGAGACCCCGGGGAGATTGCGGTCGCTGTCGGCGAGGTTGACGATGGCGGAGCAGGCGTCCTCGCCCACCCCTGGAGCAGAGGCCAGCGTGCCCAGCAACTCCAGCGATCCGGCCGTTCGGATCGCACCGAGCACACCGATCGCCAGCCGCTTCTCCTCCGGGCGCTGCATCAGAGGCAACAGTTCCTTGACCTTGGTCACTTTCGCGCTGTTGTTGAGTTTCTTGTCGCCTTGGACGTACCGCAGATAGCCCTGCAAGGCGAGCACTTGATGCAACATCTTCGGGTCGGATTTGGCCAGCGTCAGAAGGGCTTCGGCGGCCGCCGCATCCTCGGGCCAGTTATTGGGCCAGTTTGACAGCGTCCGCACCGCATCGTCCTGAACGGCCTCGTCCTTATCAGCAATGGCGGCCTTCACCGCCGCCAAAGCGTCCGGTCCGCCGGCCACAACCATCCCATGCAACCCGATCGTACGAAGGGTGCTGTCACTGCTCAGCATAAGCGGTCGCAAATGCGGCACGCAAACCGCGCCCCAACGTCCGCAGATCGCCAGGAGCGCCTTCTCAATATTGGCACGCTCACTGGCGTTCGGAGTTTTTTGCAGGAGTTGCACGAGATCGGCGGCCTGCTTGTCCTCACCCATGACGCCAATCGCCTGCACGGCGGCAGCACGAATGCCCGCATCTGCATCCTGAACGCCGGGCATGATCGCGGCCAGGGCTCCCTCGATCTGTCGCTGCCCGACCAGTTCGATAAGAGCCTGGCGGGTCTTGCCCGTCGCTGGCGGCAACCGATGGAGAAGGTCGGCGTCCACGTCCTTGCCGGACAGTCTGCTCAGCGTCTCTTTCGCCGCCTGCGCCACCTCCGGATCGTCCGCCGTTGCGGCTTCCAGCAACAAGGACACACACGATACGTTGCCCAATCGAATCAGCAGGCCGAGAGCCGTGATCCGAAGTGCTTTCGGACCACTCTTGGCGGCTTCCAGAACCGCAGGCAATACGGCGACATCACTGCGGTCTGCGATCGCCAGGAGCACCAAGGGCTGACGGTCCGGACTCAGTTGCTTGACTTCCGCGGCCAAAGCCTCCGTGACTTCGCGACCGGGAAGCTCGCGGGCGGTCCGCAGCCCGATACCGAGCTGCGCCTTATCCGGCGACTCCAACTGGTCGATCAGCAGCGCGATCCCGCCAAATCCCCGGGCCAGAATCGCGCCGCGAATCGCTTCCAGGAGTCTCTGCTTGGGCAGGCTTGCTTGCCGGACCGTGTCATACAGCGTCACAGCCTCGGCGGATTTCCCCTCGGCCAGAGACCTTTCGGCGCACAGGATGCAGCCCTCGGCGACCGCCGGACGAACGAGGGCGGGCACCTCGGCCAATGCTTGCACCAGTACCTTGGTCGGCTGCTCGCCCCCGATGCGGCCCAAAGCAACCGCCGCGGCCGAAGCCACGTCCACGTCGTCGCTCTTGAGCTTGGCCGTCAGTCCCTCCGTCGCCTGGGCGTCACGCCGGACGGCAATCGAATTGATCACGCCCACCAGCAGCCTGCCCTGGGCCTTGTTCATGGCGTCGCGCAGAGCAGCATCCGCCGCCGGACCCGGGATCACTTCCAGAGCGATCCGCGCCCACGAGGACAGTTCCTTGTCCAGCAGCAGCGGCGCCAGGGCCGGGATCGCCTCCGACGTGCCGTACACAGCCAGTCGCTTGCAGGTAATCGCCTTCTCGGCGGGCTGCGCGTCCGACTGGAGCACGCGGATCAGATCTTCCTCCTTGAAGGCACTCTGGCTGCCCGCCGCGGCCGATGCCCTGACGGACACACTACAAACCAGGAGAACAGCACACCAGGAAAAATGTCGATTCGTAACCATCATAATCATCCTCACAGTAGCCCAGCCGCCCTCGGTCGGGAAATTTAAGATACGGGCGAATGATTATTCGCCCCTACAATTGCCACGGCTCGCGCAATGCTTCGGAGCGCAGCCGGTTGGCTTCGTCATCGCCAAGGAATTCGTTTTTCTTCGGGTCATATCTGATTTTGCGATCCAGGAACAGCGCGATGTTGGCCGCGTGACAGGCGATGTGCGCGTAGCAGGTCGCATCGGCGTTGGACCGCGTGAGAGCCCGGGTCTTGACACAATCAAGGAAATTGCGGATGTGGAAATCCGCGGGATAACCGGGGATCTTGGCGCCCCTGCGGGCGAGCAGGGCCGGCGTGCTGGCGACGATCTCGGCGTCGTCCCCCGTCTCCACCCAACCCGTTTCCCCTTCGAACCGCACCGGGCACGAACCCAATGGCAGCCAGCCCTCGTTGCGGATGACCAACTTGACGCCGTCGGCGTAACGGGCGTGCAACTGCTTGTCCTTCGATTCCCGCGTCACCGGCTCATATTCCACGGGGGCCGTGGCATCGGCGTCGTTGGCCCATTGGCACAGGTCCACGCAGTGAGAGCCCCAAGGCAGACACCCGTTGCCGACAAGCCCCCCGCCTTCCTCGAAATCGAAGCTGCGAAGGTGATCGCGATGGAAGGGTCGCCAGGCCGCCGGCCCGAGGTACAGGTCCCAGTCTACTTCCTGGGGCACTTCAGGCTGGGCCGGCAGCCAGCCGCTGGTCGAGGTCTTCAGCGTCATCGGATGAGCGTAGAGAGCCTGGAGCTTGCCAAGCTTGCCGCTGCGGGCCAGCTCGACCGCATAGACGAAGTTGGGCAGGCTGCGGCGCTGGGTACCGGCTTGGAACACCCGGCCGGTCCGACGAAACACCTCGGCCAGTGCCAAGCTCTGGGCGATGTTTCTCGTACAAGGCTTCTCGCAATACACGTCCTTGCCGGCTTGGGCCGCCAGGATCGCGGCGGTCCCGTGCCAGTTCGGACCGGTCGCAATGAGCACCGCGTCAATGTCCCTGCGGGCCAGCAACTCGCGCAGATCGACATACGTGGCGCAATCCCGGTTGCCATACCGGGCGTCCACCCTTTCCTTCGCGGCTTTGCGGCGCTCGGCCTTGACGTCGCAGACGGCCGTGAACCGGATATCCGGTTCGTGCAGGAAGCACCCCAGGTCGTAGGTGCCCCGATTGCCGATCCCGATGCCGCCCAGAACGATCCGCTCGCTCGGGGCGACAGCACCATTCTGGCCAAGGACGGCGCCCGGAATCACGTGGGGCATCGCCAGCACAGCGCCCACCTGCTTTAGTAACCGCCGCCGGTGGAGAGGAATTCCGTCTTTGCTCATGGCTGATCTCCCGGTAGGAGCGACGCGTCGCCCCCTACGCCCGCCATGGCTCGCGCAGCGCTTCGGAGCGCAGCCGGTTGGCTTCGTCGTCGCCGAGGAATTCGTTCTTCACCGGATCGTAGTTGACCTTGCGGCCCAGAAACAGGGAGATGTTGGCCGCGTGACAGGCGATATGCGCCTGGCAGGCGATGTCGGCGTCGGCGCGCGTCTTGGCCCGCGTCTTGACACAATCGAGGAAATTGCGAATGTGGAAATCCGCCGGGTAGCCGGGAATCTTGGCGCCCCGGCGTGCGAGCAGCGCCGGCGAGCTCGCCATGATCTCGGCATCGTCGCCGGTCTCCACCCAGCCCGTTTCTCCTTCGAACCGCACCGGGCACGAGCCCAACGGCAGCCAGCCGTCGTTGCGCAGGATCAGCTTGACGCCATTGGCATAGCGGGCGTGCAACCGGTTGCCCATCGGCTCGTACTCCACAGGAGCGGTGTCATCGGCATCGTTGGCCCACTGGCACAGGTCCACGCAATGAGACCCCCATTCCAGGCATCCACCGCCGCCAAAGGCGCCCACCATACCACCGCCTTTTTCGAAGTTGAAGCCATCGAGCAGCCTCTTGTTGAAGGGCCGCCAGGCGGCCGGACCGAGGTACAGGTCCCAATCCACCTCTTCCTGGGGCGGCAGCGGTTCCGGCGGGAGCCAGCCGCTGCTGACGGTCTTCAGCCCCATCGGGTGCGCGTAAAGGGTGTGGAGCTTGCCGAGTCGGCCGCTGCGGGCCAACTCGATCGCATACGCGAAATTGGGCAGGCTGCGGCGCTGCGTGCCGGCCTGAAAGACTCGAGCAGTCCGCCGGAACACCTGGGCCAGCATCAGGCTCTGGGCGATGGTCCTCGTGCAAGGCTTCTCGCAGTACACGTCCTTGCCGGCCTGGGCCGCCATCATCGAGGCGGTCCCGTGCCAGTTTGGCCCGGTCGCGATCAGCACCGCGTCGATGTCGCTGCGGGCCAGCAGCTCGCGCAGATCGACATACGTGGCACAATCCTGATTGCCGTATTTGGCGTCCGCCATTTCCTTGACGGCTTTGCGGCGATTGGCCTTCACGTCACAGATAGCCACGAACTGGACATCCGGCTCGTGCAGGAAACAGCCCAGGTCGTACCCGCCGCGATTTCCGATTCCGATGCCACCCAGCACGATGCGCTCGCTGGGAGCCGCCCGGCCCCCCTGACCGAGGGCGGTGGCGGGAATCACCTGCGGCAAGGCGAGCAGAGCGCCGGTCTGGACCGCCTTTTTCAAAAACCGCCGCCGGTTGAGATGCGTTTCTTGTGCAGACATGCTTAGCCTCCTGTCAGCTACGCGTTCACAAATGATCGTTGTCACACATTGGATGGATCAGCTTACCCATAAGTCGCGCCGCTGTCTACCCCGAGGAACGAGGGCAAATGTAATGACCAGGCCGGGTGGATCAAACAGGAGGCACGCGTTCTTGATGAACTCACCGCCAAGGTGTCCATATCCGTTCATAAAAAGGAGCGAGTGCGATTGATGAGGTGGAGCCGGAGCACGGGGTCGATCACCCGCATCTCCTGCCGAGTGACAGGCAAAAGGATTGAGTGAAGGCACCGCCATGGACCGGGGACGAGAAGTCTCCGCCTGGACCACCATCCAAAGAGCAACGGATCGGGGAGACACAAACATGAGAATGCGTTTTCGCACGTTATTATCGATTTTCAGTCTGGCGAGCGTGTTGGGGTCGCAGGGCGGACGGGCTGCTGTCGTCAATTTCGCGGCCATCGAAGGCACCTTCATCAACGCCGGCAGTCCCGGTGCCAACGCGGGAGCACATCCTTGGTTTGATGCAGGCACAGACGGCACCGGCAGCACCCGCCGCGGCCTGCTGCGTTTCGATGTCGGCAGCATTCCGCCCGGATCGACCATCACTTCGGCGACGGTCCAGTTGACCGCGGTCAAGGTGCCGGGCAACGGGCCGGTCGCCTCGACCTTCGATCTCTTCCGGCTCTTGGCGAGCTGGAAGGAAGGGACCAAGAGCGGCAACAGCGGCTCATCCGCCACGGCCGGCGAGGCCACCTGGAACTCCCGGATACTGGGGACGGCCCATTGGACCACCCCCGGTGCCAAGAGCGACGCCGTGGCGGCCGCCAGCGCCTCGGCGGTCGTCGGAACCACGCATAATGCCAAGTACTCCTGGAGCGGTCCCAATCTGATTCGCGACGTGCAACTCTGGGTGGACAACCCAGCGCAGAACTACGGCTGGCTCCTGATCTCGCGGGCGGAAGCCTCGTTGCGCTCGGTGCGTGGCTTCGCGTCCCGCGAAAGCGGCGCGGATGCCGGCACACTGGTCGTGGGCTATACACCTCCGCCTCCGCCCAACACGCCGCCAACGGCGGCCATCACGGCCCCGGCCGACGGCACAACGCTGGTCTCGCCCGCGGCCGTGACAATCCAGGCCGCCGCCCGCGACCATGACGGCACGGTCGTGAAGGTGGAGTTTTTCGACGGCAGGGACTCTCTCGGATCGGTGGCCGCCAGTCCGTGCTGGCCGAGTGGCGGATCGATCCGTTGCACCCGGACCAGATCGATCCGGCAAGCCGGCGGGAAATCCTGCGGATCGACAAACCCCAATCCAACCATAACGGCGGCACGCTCCGCTTCGGGCCGGACGGGTTCCTCTATATCTCGCTGGGCGACGGCGGCCAAGCCAACGACGTGGCGGATGGCCACGTGCCCGGCGGCAATGCCCAGAACCTCCAAAGAATTTACGGGAAACTCCTGCGGATTGACGTGGACGGCCGCAACGCTGCCAACGGCAAGTATGGGATCCCGAAGGATAACCCGTTCGTCGGCCAGAACGCCGTCCAGGAAGTCTACGCCTACGGCCTGCGGAACCCGTTTACCTACAGTTTCGACCGCCTCACGGGGGAGTTGTACCTCGGCGACGCCGGTCAGAACAACATCGAGGAAGTAGACCTCATTGTCAAAGGCGGCAACTACGGCTGGAACGTCAAGGAAGGCTCATTCTGGTTCGATTCCATCACCGCGAATCTCGGCAAGGTCGTCACCGACCCCGTGCGTCCGGTGCCGCCCGGCCTGATCGATCCCCTCACCCAGTACGATCACAGCGAAGGCGCGGTGGTGATCGGTGGTTTCGTCTATCGCGGCCCGCAGGTCCCCGCTCTGCAAAATCGCTATGTGTTCGGGGACTGGGGCTCCTTCGGGGCGCCGAGCGCCCGGCTCTTCTATCTCGATCCGAACCTCGTCCTCCAGGAGCTGCGCCTCGGCTTGGCGAATCGCCCCGCCGGGTTCTGGCTGAGAGGCTTCGGCGAGGATGCCGTCGGCGAGTTGTACGCCTTCGGATCGACCGTCCTTGGTCCCAAGGGCACGACCGGCCAGATGTTCAAGATCGTCCCGAGCCTGCCGATCACGTATGTTCAGCACAATCTGGTTTCGGACCTGCCCAAGTTGGCCGACCGCACCGACCCCAACTTGGTCAATCCCTGGGGAATCGCCTTCGGCCCGACGACGCCGTTCTGGATTGCCGATAACCACACCGGGGTCAGCAGTGTTTACGACAGCAACGGCGTGCAGACCCGCACCGCCGTGACGATCCCGGGACCTCTCGGCGGTGTACCGTTCGGCGCCCCCACGGGCATCGTCTTCAATGCCACGACGGACTTCGTCCTGGCTCCCGGCCAGCCGGCGAAGTATCTCTTCGCCACCGAGGACGGCACAATCGCCGGCTGGAACAGCGACGCGGCCGCGGTGCGGAAGGTAGACCTGTCCGCGTTGGGGACGGTGTACAAGGGCCTGGCCATCGGCAGTAGTGGCGGCAAGCTGTACGTCGCCTACGCCTTGCAGGATGCCGCCCGGCAGGATGACGTGTCCGGCCCAAGCAACGGTTTTGTGAACATTTTCGACACCAGTGGCCAGCTCCTCAAGCGGTTGGCCTCCCAACGTCCGCTCAACTCACCCTGGGGCATCGTGCTGGCCCCGGCGGGTTTTGGCGGATTTGGGGGAGCCTTGCTCATCGGCAACTTCGGAGATGGCCGGATCAACGCCTTCGATCCGGCCACCGGCGAATGGCTCGGCGCACTTCAGGACACCACCGGCGTGCCTATCTCGATCCGGGGCCTTTGGGGCTTGACGTTCGGCAACGACGCTCAAGGCGGTGACGCTCGCGTGCTCTACTTCACGGCCGGCATCGCTGGCAGCGGCAACGCCGAAGACCACGGCCTGTTTGGCCAAATCGCGCCGACGGGGCTGAAGTAAAACGCCTGTCCTAACAAGGCCGGCGTGACGAGCCGAAGTCAAAACGGAATCGTTACGCCGGCCCCTTTCGACCTCGCCGAGGATGAACTTGGGGATGGCCCAACGCCAATCGCGTCAAACCATCCCCAAGTCTTCTATCGATCGGCAGGACGGTCTTCGCTGTTGACTTGACCACCCCTCTGGCGTATCGTCCCCGGCAGTGTTTGTTTTCCGGATTGCTTCTGTCATGCGTTGGGAGGTCACTATGAAATCATCGAGAAGGGTCTTGGGCGTCTGGATGATCTTGCTGTGGGCGGCCGGTCTGTCCTGGGCACAGGGCAGTTTCTATCTGAAAGAGGGCGACCGGGTGGTCTTCTATGGGGACAGCATTACGGAGCAGCGCTTGTACACCACCTTTGTCGAGACGTACGTGGTGACGCGCTTCCCGCAGCTTCAGGTCGGCTTCGTTCATTCCGGCGTCGGTGGCGACCGCGTCACCGGCGGCTGGGCCGGCCCCATCGACGTGCGTCTGAACCGCGATGTCTTCGCCTACAAGCCCACCGTCATGACCATCATGCTCGGCATGAACGATGGCAGCTACCGCGCGTTCGATCCCGGGATCTTCAAGACCTACTCCACCGGGTACCAGCATATCATCGACCGTGTCAAAAACACCGTGCCGGGCGTGCGTGTGACTCTGATCCAACCTTCGCCGTATGACGATGTGACACGGCCGGTCGGCTTCGAAGGAGGCTATAACGCCGTGCTGGTGCGCTATGGGCAATTTGTCAAGGAACTTGCCCAGAAGGAAAAGCTCGACGCGGCGGACCTGAACGCTTCGGTCGTGGCCGCCTTGGAGAAGGCCAAGGCGGCGGACGCCGAAACGGCCAAGAAGATCATCCAGGATCGGGTCCACCCCGGCCCCGGCGGACACCTGCTCATGGCCGCCGCGCTGCTCAAAGCCTGGAACGCACCCGCTTTGGTGACTGCTGTGGAGATCGATGCGGCCCAGGTCCGGACCGTGCACGCGGAGAACACTACCGTCTCAGCCCTCGAGGCATCCAGTAGCCTGACATGGACACAAAACGACAAAGCCCTCCCCATGCCCCTGAACCTGAAAGACCCCGCGCTGAAGCTGGCCCTCCAATGCTCCGATTTCCTGCCGGCCCTGGATTGGCAGCCCCTCAAGGTCGTTGGGCTCAAGGGGCCACGTTACCAACTCAAGATCGACGGCGAGGAGGTCGGGACCTTCTCTCGTCAACAATTGGCGGAAGGGGTGAATCTCACGGAGTTGCCCACGCCGATGGCGGGGCAGGCCCAAGCCGTACACGACCTGACGCTCAAGCACAACAACATCCACGCCCTTCGCTGGCGGGAGTTGCAGGTATCGCTGGCGCAACAGCCGCTGGCGCATCTTCCGCAGGCCCTCGAGGCCTTGGACCAAGTCGAAGCCGATCTGGTGACGCTTCAACGCCAGACCGCCCAACCCAAGACCCATCGCTATGAGCTGCTGTCGGAGTAACGTCACCCTTCCCGGACGGTCGTGCCAAAACCACGGCCTGGGTCTGTAGTGGGCTCGTAAGAGCATGGCTCTTCGTCGGTTGTGCGCCTCGCACGACGTCGTTCAGCGAGCGGGACGCTCGCCCTACGAAGAGCGGCCACAGCACTTCTTGTACTTCCTCCCGCTGCCACAGGGACAGGGGGCATTGCGGGCGACCTTGCGGCCCGAGGCGACGTCCTGCGCTGGCGCGGAGGCCGGGGCCGCCGGCACACTGGCGGATGGGGCGGCCATAGGCTCCGCCGCCAAGCCCAGCTCGCGCAGCATCGCCTCGCGTGGGGCCCGCAGGGCCGCCGATCCCATCGGGTCCGGCATCGTTCGAATCAGCATCGTGACCTGGTCCCGACCGGCGGGCGTCCGACAGGCCTGCCGGGGCGTTTGATTGCCCAGGATCGGCAGCGGCATATCGACCCACTCCCGGTAGTGCCGATCCATCAACTCCTGCACATGAGCAATCACTTCCGGTGGCGTTTCAACCGGCTCCGGTTCGGGCATCCGCTCATCCATCGGACGATCCTGCTCGTCCTCGTTCCAGGGCCGGGTCTTCACCGTGCGAAAGGCCACCCCCGGCAGCTTCTCCAACCACCGACGGGCTTTGGCGAAGCGCTGGGCGGAATTGACGGTCAGCACCAGCTCATCGCCGATCAGCTCGATCCGTCCCATCGTCACCGGACCGCCCAGCATCTTGGCGCCGCGGCTGGTCTGTTTGGTCCAGACGAACTCGTCCTCCGCCTCGTCATACTCCACGTCGCGCCGCCGGAGCAAGGCAGCGCGAACGTCCGTCGCATGGGCGACAGAGAACGACGCCGTGTGCCAGACGAACTCTTCGCCGTCCGTGTTGCACAGACGCGGCGGCACCCGGTGGGCTTCCCACTCTTCGACCCAGCGCCACATCCAGCCGAACTTGTGAGCGTCCCGCCGGAGCCCCTCGGGCGTAAACTCGATCCGGACACTCTTGAGGAACTCCACCGCCTCCAATCCCATGCCCGTCCCCAAGGGCGGTCCGATCGGCTCTGCAAAGTGGAACTGACCCGCCGCAAAAACTCGGGCCGACAGGAATAGCCCATCCTCGATATTCTCAGACATCAACTGGTCATAGACGCTCACCGCACCGCCCAGCAGGACGTCCTCCAGATCGATCGTCCCGGCTTTCGGATTGTGCCCGGCCACGCGGTACAGCGTCGGAGACGCTTCCATCCTGGCCCGCAGCAGAACGGCCTGCGGCTCCGGCAGACCCTCCGCCAACATCTTCTCCGCCTGCGTCTTGCTGGTCTTGCTCGGACGGTAATCCAAGACGCCCCAGGAGGTGTACGCCACGATCACGGACTGTCCCGCGTGTTCCTGGAGGTAGTGTTCCAGGTCGTCGTCCTCGAAGTAACGCTTGACGGCGCGCTCGGACCAGAGCCGGTCCTCGTTCTCGAAATACGCGGCGAAGCGCCGGCTCAAGCGTCGGTCCGCCTCCTTCCAGCCCTTGAGATCGTCCGGCGCCGGGACCTCCAGGTCCTCCTCCCCGGCATCCTCCGGTCCCGCCTCGAACGCGGGAGAGGTCGCGGCCAGGTGATCCAGGAAGTCGTCCGCGATTTCCTGCAGTTCGGGGATCGCCGACGTGAAGGTACACTTCACCCCGACGGACTCCAGCGTCGTCGCCATCGCTTCGTAAAGCTTGCGGTTGGAGAATATCACTTGGCGTGGCAAGCCCCTGCGACCGTCGGGGCCATGACGAAAGACGCCCGTGATGGCGTGGATCGCTTCCTCAAGATCGCCCACCACCACCGGCCGCGCCGTGAAAACGTATCGACTCCTCTTATCGGCCACCAGCAACAGTTGCGCCGCGCGATCGCCCTCCAGGAACCCTGGCGGCAGCGGTGGCGTGCCGACCATCCACGTCTCCTTGAAGAGAGGAAGGCCCCGCAGATCGGAGGAGTCGAAGGGCACGGCCCCCACCTGGGGTCGTGGCGGCGACTCCCACTTCTCCCGGGTCACGGACACCTGAGGCTCGTCCGGGTCGCCGCTGATCGTCAGCACACAGATACCCTCCCGGCCACCCAGGCGGCCCGGCTGCAGCAGCTTCTTCTGGTCGACCTCCACGATCCCCCGCAGAATCAGCGTGAGAAGCGCCAGCTCCGAGTCGTCCGGTATCCGCGGCTCGCGCCCCGGCGGCTTGACCATGAAGCTCGGCACCTGCTCGTCATAGCGTGGGTGCAGGCCGGCGTCGCGCAGGAAATCCTGCGCGTCCGGGAGCAGGCTGCCAAACGGATCCACGTTGAAGCTCAGGACATCCATCTCGTCCAGCCCATCATCGCCCAGACCCTCTGGCTCCAACACGGCCGCCAGGGAGGCAGCCGCCTGCGGCCCGCGAAACAGCGACAAACCATACTGCTCGCCGGCGGCGCCCATCACCGCAGCCAGCGCCGGCTCCGTCAGACCCGGCGCCTTTATGGCAAAGCAGTCAAAATTTGTGAACCGCGTCCAGAGCCGACGGCTGTGAACCTCATTCGCGGCCGCAACAACCTTCCGTGTGATGCCCTGACGTTCCATAAACACCCCCTGGATCAGCATCTGCTCCATGCATGCGGCATATTTGTATCCGCATCAGATCTTATTTCACTACGTTCGCTGGCCCCTGTTTGATTGTAGGCCGGTCGCAACGATTTCCCAAGTCCAAAGATTCGCGGAACCCCGCCGCGCGGCCCCAGCCACCGTCTGCTAGCGCATCATGGTGTTAGGCCGCTGAGAACCTGGCCGTCGGCCAACAGCTTCTCCCGCAACGTGCGGTATTCGACCTCCTGGACCGGGCTATTGGCATCAATCGCCAATACGGCTGCCGTCGCCGCGCTCTGGCCCAGGATCATGAACACCGGCTCCATGCGAATCGAGCCGTAGGCGATGTGCGAGGACGAGACGCATACCGGGACGAGGAGATTCGTACACTCACGTTCTCTCGGCAGCAGCGAGCCGAACGCGATCTGGTAGGGTTGGCGCGGACTAACGCCGACGTCGCCCTCGTTCTGCACGAAACCCTCTTTGGTGACGTACCGCTGCACGTTGTGCGAGTCCATCACGTACGAGCCCATGCCGACCGGCTCCGGGGTCTGCCGCCGGACCAGGCAATCGAGCTCGGTCATCACGTACTGCCCCACCATCCGGCGCGCCTCGCGGATGTAGAGTTGATAGGGCCAGTTCCCAGTATCCGCGAATTCGTCCTTGGCCAGACCCCAGCGGCTCATCGGCCCGCGCACATCCTCCGGCACACGCGGATCGTTCGCCAGAAAGTACATCAGACCCTTCTGATAGGTCTCATGCTCCAGGAGAATCTCGCGCCGCCGGGCGTAGGACGCGTCCGGATAGTCGTAGTTCATCCCGAGGTTGTCGGTGCTGAAGGGTCCGTGGTTGTTCGTGTCGGTCTTGGCGTTGGGAATGGCGTCGAACTTCTGAAAGACCTCACGCCAGCCGCTGGCGAGCACCCGCAGCAACAATTCGTACTGGCCCGGATCATAGCCCTGGGGCTTGGCAAATGGCGCGCGATTATCCGCCACCTGCGTCAGGCACATGCGAAAGCAATACGCTTGGATGCGCCGATCCGCCTGCCCATTCTCGCCGGGCGGCTCCGCGCTGATCCTCGGCAGTAGACCACTCGTTGGGTCGCCGGGGACAGTATAAGGACTGATGGCCGCTTTGAAGTAGTGACCGTGGTGGCGCACGTCTTTCTGGACCCCGTTGAACGTCTCGCCGTAGAGCTCGTTCGACTCCCGGCCGACGTGATAGCGAACGCCTGCTGCCGCCATGAGGTCGCCCTCGTAGCTGGCATCGATGAACACGCGGCCCGTGAAGATCTTGCCGCTGAGCATCGTGATCGAGAGGATGCGCGTGCCGTCCTGGCGCACGCCGGACTGCCGGTCGAGCCATTCGTCCCGATACACCGGAATCTTATGCTCCGCGATGAAGTCCTCGAAGACCCGCTCAGCCACGTGCGGCTCGAAGACCCACATCGTCCGCTTGTCGAGATCGACCGCCGCCGTGCCTTGCCCCCGGTTACCAAACTCCTCCCGTTTCTGCCAACGCCAGGCCTGCGGCCCCTGGTACTGTTGCCAGATGCGATGGTAGAACTCGCGCGACAGCCCGCCGATGACCGACTTGTCTCCGACATCCGTGAAACCCAGTCCCCCGCTGCTCATACCGCCCAGATGTTTCTCCGGACACACGATGAGGACGGATTTGCCCATGCGCTGGGCTTGCACCGCCGCCGTTACGGCGGCACAGGTGCCGCCATAGATCACAACATCGGCCTTCTTCTCGGCTTGGGCGGCGCCCGCAATGCCGCCGCAGCCTGTGACAATGAGAATCAGGAAAGACAGGAACCATCGTTTCACCAGAGTCACCTCCTGTGGCAGAATCCGATCGTTGCTCACGTTGGCATGGCACATCAGGCGAAGATAGCTCGGGACACCCGCCCTTTCAAGAAGAAACCGCACCCCCCTCAGACCTTGGCGGCAATCCGTTTGCCGGACAGCCGGTTCAAGACCTGCAAGAGCCGGGTCTTGCGCGCATGCCTGGCTCTGAGGTCTTGCAGGTATTGGGCCCACTCCGGCTGTCTTCCCTCGCGTGTCATGATGGCCCCTGCCTTGCGCAGATAGCGGACCGCCTCTTCATAGGCGCGGGGCTTAGTGAGAGCGATCAGATTCTCGGCCTTGGTCCTCCAAATGGCCAGGGCCCGGTCCGGCGCGTGAGTCTCGATCGCCGAGGCAATGCGATCCTCGTCCAGCCCCAGCCAGCCGGATTGGCTCTTGGGCCGTCGGTCATACCAGTACAGGACCCGCTCGGGGTCCTTTTCCTGAATGGCAATGTCGATCAACTCTTCAACCAGGGGAAACGGCCGCCGCCGCGACGGTTCGGGAGCCTCCAACCCTGAGCCGGGAAGCGGCCAATCCTTCTGCTTCCAGGGTAGGACGCCGGCTTCGAGATAGGCCAGGAGGTGCTCGCGCACGTGGGGCCAGACGTTGATCCGGCGACCGGCCTTCTCACACTCCGCCCAAGCTTCCAGCGATGGATTGCGCACGAAGTCCTCCGCCTCAAGGGCCGCGAGGGCCGGCCAGTTCTTCCGGCGGGTCAGAAGCGTCTTGAATTGTTCCCGCAAGGAGTCGGCCACGCCGAACCCTTTCTTCCCGGCAGCTCGAATCCCTTCCCGAATCCAATGCTCAGCCTCTTCGTAGCGACGGCGGTAGAGGAGCCACTCGACCAGACGGTCGTAGCTGTTCGTCTTGCGGGCTTCCGCCTCGCACAGGGGGATGATCTCATCGGAGCGGCCGGCCTGCTCCAAGGCGTGGATCGCCCAATCCGCAAGTCGATCGCGCGCATAGCTGCGGCTGAATTCATCCATCTCCCGGGCCGGCGCGAACGTCTTGAGCTGCGCCAGAAACTGATTCGCCAGAGTGTTCCACGCCTCCTTGGGATGCCGCCGGTCGAGGTACTCCTCGAAAGCGCCGCAGAGATCGTACGAGTCCTTGAGCACGGCCTCCACCGCCCAGGCCAATTGCGCCGCCGGGGACAGCGACGATTGCCCCAGGGCCTTGACGACCACCGGCATACACGCGGCCACTTCCTCCGCCGTCTCGCCCTCATCGTTGCTCTCCTCCACCTGACGGGTGCCGGCAATCAGCAATTCCCGGCCCAAGCTCAGCACCTCATCGGCGTGTCCGGCCTTGAGCAGCGCCTCCAGCTTGTTGCGGATCTCGGAGTAGTCCGTCGTGGAGCCCCTGCCATACCAGTCGTCCTCCCAGCCCGGCTGCCCGCCGGCCTCGCGGATCTCCTTGCGCAGACGCGCCACCAGCTTCTTCGTGCTGCCCGAGGTAATCTGCTCACGGTCCCTCAGATCTTGGGCGATGTCCGGGTGTTGTTCGGCCAGTTCCAGAAGCAACTCGATGAGCTGGGCTTTGCTCTTGCCCTGCAGGAACGGCTCGATTTCCAGCCGGGCCGGCTCGGGCAGGCCGGCCTCTTCCTCATCCGGTGTCTCGCCCTCACCCTCCAGAAGCACCAGACGATCATCGTCCTCGCTCGCGCGAGGGATGGACTGGTTCTCCTTGATCCGTTCGAGATATTCGAGCACGATGGCGACTCCATGCTTGCAGTGGACGCCGTAAGGACAGGTGCAGACAGAGTCCGGCCGGCCCCCTTCTTCCATGATGACCTTCGTGGCATACCGCCGGGTGCCGCTGACCCAGGCCAGCAGACCGCCGTCGCTCGTTCGAGCCAGATCAGACACCCGGCCCTGCCGCTGGTATTGCTGACCGCGCGAGACAACCTTGCCGCCGGCCCATTCTTCGAGGTCATCCCACGTCAGATCGGCAAACGGGTCCGCCTGCCCTTTCTTCTTCTTCACCATCATCGGCTCCTTTAGAACCCAGCTAATGATATCGGAATCCGGCCGAATAAGGCAATGCGAACACACCTAGGGGTTTTCCCGGCCCGGAACCGTGCCGAGGGAGGAAAGACCGGAAGATGATGCCCGGGCGGGGACACGACTTTGCTTGACGCAGGCGGGGACGGCAGAGTACAATAAGGTTTGTGACTGGTTCAGGAGGCCGGTCGGCCCGCGAAGCACCTGCGGCGAATCGTTTTCTCCACGGAGATTCGGAACTCGAGAGTCGGGTATTTGACGCGGTATGCTTTGGAAGGAGGACGATCATGTCGGGAAAGCTCACGCATCTGGTGGTCGTGGTTCTGGCAGTCAGCGTCACTGGGACAAGTCTGCAGGCCGCGGTTGACCCCAATCTGGTCGGGTGGTGGAAGTTCGACGAAGGTGCGGGAACCGTCGCGGCGGATTCCAGCGGGAACGGACGCGAGGGGACGCTTCTCTTGGGTCCCGTCTGGCGGGACGACGGGGCGCGCGGGGGATGTCTGTTCTTCGATGGATATGACGACTATGTCCGCATCGCCCAGCAGCCTGCCTTGAATCCCGGGACCGGCAGTTTCACGATCCTCTTCTGGTCGAATGTGGATCCGACGCCCGGGACCCGGGGCGACACGACGTGGGACCTCGTGGTGAATAAGAGAGACACCGGTAGTGTGGGCTACTACGTTGGCGCGCAGAGGACGCAGGGAGGCGACGCCAGCCACACCGGCTACCGGTTCATGCTGGGAAACACCGCCGCGGCCCGGACGGACACCCCCTTTGTGGCGGTGCCGCTGGGAGAGTGGGTCTTTATGGCGGCGGTCCTGGATCGCGGCCCGAATGTCCAGAAGATTTCCATGAATGGAGGGGTGAACTGGGCGACCACGACTCCTCCGCCCGGCGCGATCGCACCCGCCCAGGACCTCGCCATTGGCTGGGACATCGGGCCCAACAACTACTGGTTCCACGGCAGGATCGACGATGTGGCCCTGTTCAACCGGGCCCTCTCGGCCGGCCAGATCCAGCGGATCATGGAGAAGGGCATGACGCCGGAGCTGGCGAACGCTCCGCAGCCCGGGGCTGGGGCCGTGAACATGCCGCGGGATGTGACTTTGAGCTGGAGCCCGGGACTGTACGCGGCGACGCATGACTTGTACGTCGGGACAAGTCTCGCGGATGTCAGTGCCGCCAGCCGGACCAATCCGCTGGGGGTGCTCGTCGGCCAGGGCCAGACGGCTTCGACCTACGATCTCAGCGGGCGGGCCTTCGGACAAACGTACTACTGGCGCGTCGATGAAGTCAACGCCCCGCCGACGAATACGATCTTCAAGGGCGAGGTCTGGCGTTTCACGACCGAGCCGGTAGGCCATGCACTGACAACCGGGCAAATCACCGCCACCGCCTCGAGCTCCACCAGTGTCGACGAAGGGCCGGTCAATACGGTAAACGGTTCCGGACTGGCCGCCGGCGACTTGCACGCCGTAGACCTCGCCAAGATGTGGCTCAGCGGGCCCGGCATTGAGGAACCGGCTTGGGTCCGGTACGAGTTCGACAAGGCTTATTCGCTGCATCAGATGCTGGTGTGGAACCACAACACCGTGACCGAGCCTCTCGTTGGTTTTGGCATCAAGGAGGCGACGATTGAGTATTCGGTCGATGGCACTGCCTGGACGCGTCTGGGCACCAGCCATACGTTTGCGCGCGCCACCGGCAAGGCCGACTATGCCGCCAACACGACCATTGATTTCGGTGGTGTGGCGGCCAAAGTCGTCCGGATCACGGCGGTCAGCAACTGGGGCGGCCTCCTCAAACAGTACGGCCTGAGCGAGGTCCGCTTCCTGTATGTCCCGATGTCGGTCCGCGAGCCCAGTCCGGCGTCGGATGCCAAGGGTCTGGACCCGCAGCTCGTGTTGAGCTGGCGTCCGGGGCGACATGCCGCCCGGCACGAGGTGTACCTGAGCACCGACAAACAGGCGGTGCTCAACGGGACCGCTCCCGTGGTGACCGTGACCAAACCCAGCTTCGAGCCCGCCACTCTGACTTTGGCCCAGACCTATTACTGGAAGGTCAACGAGGTGAATGAAGCCGACGCGGTCAAAGTCTGGGCCGGGGATGTCTGGAGCTTCTCGACCCAGGAGTACACCACGGTGGATGATTTCGAGACCTATACCACCGACGAAGGGAATCGGATCTATAATATCTGGATCGACGGTTGGGAGAACAACACCGGCTCACAGGTCGGCTCCATCGACCCGCCCTTTGTCGAAAGGACGATCGTTCACGCCGGCCGCCAGGCGATGCCGCTGACGTACAGCAACGCCACGGCCGCCATTTCCGAGGCCGAGCGGACGTTCGACGTACCCCAGAATTGGACCTTGCACGGCATTGTGACCCTCACCATCCATTTCCGGGGCACGCTGGGCAACGATGGAAAGCTGTACGCGAAGATCAACGGGACCAGAGTGCCCTACAACGGCGATCCGGCGGATATCGCGCGGTTGGTCTGGCAGCCGTGGAATATCGATCTGTCCGCCGTGGGCGGCAACCTGACGAGCGTCAAGAAGCTCACCATTGGCATCGAAGGCGCCAACGCCAAAGGCATCCTGTATATCGACGACATCGTGCTAAGTCCGAAAGCCACCCAGGCCGCGAAGGTGGTGGAGCCGAACAGCGCCAACCTGGTCGCTTACTACGCTCTGGACGGCAATCCCAACGACAGCTCCAAGAACGGCCGCAACGGTGTCCTCGGCGGCGCCCCTGCCTATGTGCCGGGTGTGCGCGGCCAAGCCCTGGAGTTCGACGGGGCGGACGATCATGTCCGTGTCGCCCATCACGCCAGCCTGAATCCGGGAGCAGGCAGCATGACCTTCACGTTGTGGTCGAAACTGGACGTGGCGCCGGGGACCGCCGGTTCCACGAACTGGGACCTCGCCGTGGCCAAACGGGACGTGGGCAGCCGAGGGTATTACGTCGGCGCGGACCGAAACCAGGGAACGGCCACGCAATCCGGATACAAGTTCATGCTGGGAAACACTACCGGGACTAGGGTCGACACGCCCTTCGTGATGGTTCCGCAGGGCGAATGGGTCTTTGTGGCCGCCGTCCTGGATCGAGCGCAGAACGCGCACAAGATCTCGGTCGATGGCGGGCAGACCTGGGCCAGCGCCAAGCCTCCGACCGGCCAGATCGCACCGGTCCAGGACCTCGGGATCGGCTGGGACATCGGGATTAAGGATTTCTGGTTCCACGGCGCGATCGACGAGGTACGGATTTACAGTTATGCGTTGTCCAACGAAGAGGTCGCCTGGCTGGCCGGCGGCCGATAGGGGCCGCCTCCAGCGGAAGCTCGAAATCTGAAATCCGAAATCCGAGACAACTTCGAAGAACCAAAACGGAAGAAGATTCGAAACGGGACCGGCGCGCGGCGCCAACGTTTGGGTCCTTGGGATTTTGGATTTGGGATTTGTTTCGGATTTGGTGCTTCGGATTTCGGATTTGTTTCGGATCAAGGGGATCGCGTCATGTCCCATGCACGGTTTGCGGCCCTCTCGGTACTGTTGTGTGTGTCCATCTTTCCCGTATCGGCCACCTGGGGACGTGAAGCATCCCTGGTCCGCCAGGAAGCTCCGTTTCCCACGATCTTCGGCCCGCCGGCGACGGTCGACACGATGGAGCCGACCAGATACGAAGTGCTCCGGGGCGACTTCCACATGCATACGCCCCATTCCGATGGCTCGCTGTCGCCGGCCGACCGTGTCATCGAAGCCTGGCGGTACGGCTACGACGTGATCGCCATTACCGACCACGGCAGTGTCGCCGCCTATGATGAGGCTCTGGCCACGGCCCAGGCCCTGGATATCTTGCTGCTTCGGGGGATGGAGACCGGGCTCAGCGGCCAGGAGCACCTCGTGACGCTGGACTTCGCGGCCGGCTACCCGCACCGCAACCCGCATCGGTGGGCTGAGACCAGAGGATCGTCGCACGTGTTCTACCAGGACGAGTGGCGGTCCCTGGCGGCGGCGGGCGGGTACGTGCTGTACGCTCATCCCCACGTGGGACTGAGAGAGCCAATGCTCTGGGGCATCAGTCAGGGATTGCTCCAGGGGATCGAGGTAAGAAACGACTTCGTCGGCTCCGGCTGGAATACCGTCGAGAGCCTGGGCACGTACTGGTATCCTTTCGCCCTCGACTGGGCCGTCGCGCATAGTTTGACCATCTTCGCCGATTCCGATGTACACAACGCCCGGGGCCCGGTTGAGCAGGCGACCACGCTGGTCGTAGTGAAAGATCGGTCGCGGGAAGGAGTGTTGGAAGCCCTTCGTGCGGGGCGGACCCTGGCTTGTTTCAACCATATGCTCTGCGCCCATCGGTGGGTGCTCGAGCTGGTCATGGCGAACCTGGTCGATCTGGGCCTCAAAGAGACGCCGGACGGCAAGCTCTTTCTCTCTCTGCAGAATCGCGGGCCGGTGCCCCTGGCAGTGCAGATCACTGGGATGCCGGTCGAGCCGCTCACGCTCGGGGCCTACCAGAAGGTCCTGGTCGGCCTGAGACGCAAGCCCGAGGCCGTGACCGTCATCTGGAAGAATCTCTATGTCCGCTCCACGGAAAACCTGACCACCACCCACACCCTCGTGGGAGTGAGTCGGCAAGAACAAGACTCGAAGGAACCGTGAAAGAACGCGATTAGGAAAGGCGCGGGCCACGAGGCAGCGACGTTGGATCAAACACACACGGAGGGGCCAACGCCTTCGAGCACGAGCTGGCGCAACGTGTCTTGGCCGCCGAAGCTGCGGCCCGCGTCCAGAATCTCCAGGCCTACCAGACGGTTCTCACTGTCGCACGTAGCGGCGATGCCCTCCGCCAAATGCGCCCTGATGATCTCCGGCTTGTGGGTCTGGACCGCGAAGTAGGTTTGCGCAAACGCAATCGGCTCCTTGGCCGGGTCGCCGTTCTGGGCGATCAGATAACAAGCGTGCCGCGTCAAGGCGATATCCTGGATCTGCCGCTTCGCGCCGGAGCCCAAATCGACCATTTTGCTGATATCGGCAAAATGGTCCTTCGGATCATAACCCGATCAACGTCCGCAAGCGATTCGACCGGAAAGAGGCAAAGGCATGTCACCTCTACACCCCATGCGTCGCCGCTCTCTGCCGCTCCAGGGCCGCCTTCTCCGTCGCCGTCGACGCGCCCCTGGATGGACCCACCCGCGAAATGGACCGCGTACCTTCAGTTCTCCCTCTGTGCCTAGTTCTCAGACAAAACACAGTCAGTTTTTCAGTCGCTCCTCCATGCGTGAAAGCGGGGCATTAAGTCTGCGGTAACCCAAGCTCTTCACGATCTGTGTAGCGCGAGACCAGCTTTCACGTGCCTTTGGCTTGTCCCCCCTTGCGAGATGCAGTTGAGCATACTCGCAATGAGCGTCTGCTTCGAACAGCCGCATCTTTCCATACTCGGCGCTTCTGAGGACTTCGTTCAAGTCATGGTGTGCCCGGTCAAAAGCCCCGCATTCGCACTGCAGCGCCGCGCGCGCCAAGAGTCCGCGTGGCAATTCATCTTGCTTGGCGGCCAGCCTAAGATGTTCTACCGCCTTTTCGAGTCTATCCGCCGCCAGTGACAGACTACTTGGCTGTTGCAGCCTCGCACGAAGAACATGTGAATGCCCGACGATTAGGTGACAATGCGCTATCGCGAGGACTCTCTCCTCGGTCACCGCAATCTTGAGTGCTTCCTCCGCGCGTTCCTCAACTTCACCGAACTTGCCTAGACTCAGCAATAGGCACCAGTATCTGAACCCCTGAAACGCATATAGGCAAGGCCGACGGGGATCTTTCGATCGCTGTATGGCCTCCGCCTCTTCGAAGGCATTGGCTGCTTCAGGCAACCGGCCTGCTTGATGAAGCGCGTCGCCTAGGGCTCCCCAACATGCCAGGAGTTCGAAACGCCCACCATAATTCGTAGCTGCCTCAATACCTTGACGAGCATATCTTTCCGCATCAGCCAATCTGCCAACGCGTAGACATGTCTCGCTCAGGGACCTCGCCGTTCGAGAAGCGTTTCCATAGTCGTGCGCGCCATTGGCAACCTCATGAGCATTCTTGAAGACTTCGATCGCCTCGGCCAATCGCCCAAGTCCGCGCACACACGATGCGGTCAAGGTCATTATTTGAACCCTTTCTCCGTCGCTCGCCCCGGCAATCACCTTGGTCCAAGGGTGCTCGTAGAAGTATGACAGCCCGACAAGGTTCTCGCCGTCAGCACCAAGCTTCGTAGTACTGAAGAACTGCGGACCTCTGCATATTCGTGGCCAGCCCACGTCACGAACAGCTTCCCTATGGCGGCCCGCCATACAACCATGCCTCATGGCAGCAAACAGCGGGCTCATGTCCTCCAGAGTATCAGGCAGTTCGACGGTGGCTGATTTATAGTATTCGTATAGCCTACCGTGCGCCTCGCGCCACCCCACTGGGTTACTGGTTTTGAATTGTTCGCGAAAGTGCTCACGAACTAGAGGATGACAGTCGAGCGTACCCATATTCGCTGAATCGGGCACGGCGAGTAAACGAGCGGCTTGCAGATTAGCGAGTGCAAGCTGCCACTCCTCTTCTGAGATAGCCTGCAGTCTCTCTGTCAAACCTGGGATTGCTGCCCCCTTTCTAAGCACGTCGATCGCGCCTGCATCAGCTGCCTGGTCGAACAAGCCCATCATGTAGAGCACATCGCGTTCAGGCGTGCCGTGAAACCATTTCTCGTAAGCGATCATTACTCGCCGGGCATGCGTTCCCTCCGTGTCCTCATCTGTAAGCTTGGCAATTCTGTCACGCTTGCGGACGTCTCCGCCGTGGACTACTGCAAGATATCGACCCAGCAATGTCAGAGCCAACGCGTGGCCGTGGAATTCCCTCACAGCGTGTTTCAACTCATCCTGTGTAGCCCCTTTTACTCCCAGATAGGTCAAATACGCTACTCCAGCTCGGAGGGACAGGTTCTCTAAATTGACTCGTTTCACGGATGCTCCAACAAAATCCTTCAAGTCATCTATATCGAGTCGCGTGGTGATAACACACAGGCCGGGGTTGTGAAATGCCAATTCTCGCAATAGACACCGAAGGCCGGGGTCCCTTAGGTGCCCACGCATCTCGCCGGGCGGATACTGTAAAGGCTCCAAACCGTCGAGGATCAACAGGACTCGGCATTTCCTTATGTGTTCGGCGAGACGTTGTCCCTTGTCCCAAGGAGAGCCTTCAGCAGGGTTGGGATCATCAAAACAGGTCAGCGCCCAAGCCATGAACCGATCCGCAGAAGCCTTCTGCCCTCCTGATGCACTCATGTGATAAAATGACCAGCCTAGAACGTAGTCGGCCCCACCGTAGTTCTTCTCGTGCATTTGCAGAAGCCATTTGTTCACCAAGGCGGTCTTGCCAGTGCCGCCCATGGCAGCCAAGGTCACGATATTGGTCGTGCGTTCGTTCCAAGCAGATTCGAGGACTGCCAATTGCCTTTCACGCCCAAAGAGGTCCGGGTGGGTTGAAGGCAATCTGGCAAGAGAGACACGCGGGTAGGTAGAAAACACTGGCCCGATTGGCACCCCGACGACATCCGTCTTACTCCCGCGACAAGCGGCCGGCGGGTGTGCGGAGGGATGACCGTATAGAGCTCGCAACGATTCAACCAGACGTTTCAGTCCTGCAACTCGCTTAGAGGCCGGGAACAGATCCACCGACTGAAGACGATCCAGTGTGCGGCTGTCGTCGATTTCTATGTCCGGAACCTCGCAACGTGAGAGACGAACCGGGATTAGAAAGATGCTCCCGGGGGACAGTTGTCGGTAGGCAGCAATGGCATCCAGTATCTCGGGATAGACTCCAGACTTCACCCGATCTGTCAGTTCCTTCGAGAGACATAGCACGACTGCATAACTGCCCTTCATGGCTCTGCGTATTTCCTGTTTCCAGTCTTTGCCCGGCAAGATATCCCTGTCCCACCAGATGGTCTCGCCCGCTCTAATGAGGTCGTTGCGGAGCTTGGATACTTCGGAGAAGTTGTCATGGCAATACGAAAGGAAAACGTGCATTCCCATTTGCTGATTCCTTCTGAAGCGTCTGCTCTCTATTTAAGACCACTCGTAGTGTAGCCCAGTTTATCTTTAGACGCAAGATCACCTGGTTCAGGTGTTCCCTATTCAGGTGAATGACGCTTCAGCGTGGAGACGACCTCAGCCCTTCTGTCCTTGGATATTGCCCAGTGCCAGAACTGGTTGTCCAAAGTCATCCATTGACATCGGCTCCAATGTGCTCAACAATGGCACCGAAACTGGTTGCATGTAGCCCGAGTGCGTGAGCAGGTGGTCTTTTCGATTGCTATTGGTGCGCCGTTCCGCCTAACGACGCGAGAGCACCATTTTGCCAATAGAGACCATCTGGGACCAAGCCACAGGCATCGCAGGTTAAAGAGGGTAACGTTGAAGCCATTGCGAATAGTCTTGGTAGAAGTCAACGCCCCATCCACCTATGCATACGGTCTGGAGTATGTCCCCAGGGTTGGCATCGCCACTATAGGAGCGATTGTCACGGGGCTTGGTCACAAATGTGACCTATGGTTCCAAGCCCTGTCTCCGATCAGGGAGGATTGTCTGCGTCAGTATGATGTTGTCGGAATAAGCTCTCTGACTAATACTATCACTGAAGCATACAGACTCGCGGATTCATGCAAGAAAGAGGATAGTAACATGGTGGTCATGGGGGGGCCACACGTTACGTTTCGCGTTGAAGAAGCCCTCGACCACTGCGATTATGTAGTTCTCGGAGAGGGAGAGGCTACGTTTTCTGCACTGGTCGCTGCTCTGGCGGACGGGCGTTCGCCTCAAGGTATTCCTGGTTTGGGTTTCCGCCTCTCATCTGGAGAAGTACACCGTTCTGCGCCTCCCCCGTCCGTGGACTATGCGCAACTCCCGTCACCGGACTTCTCCTTGTGTCCCCACATGGAGAAACCTCCACCCATTGTTGTCACTTCGCGCGGTTGCCCGAACAACTGCACCTTCTGCACCGTCAGGGCGATGTTTGGGGGGCAATATCGGTTCAAGAAAAATACACAAGTGATAGCCGAGCTCCACCCCATTCTCGATAAGAGCGTCTTCTTTGGCGATGACAACTTCTGCGCGGTACCCGAGCGCACGAACCAGCTTCTGAAAGAGATGATGGCGCACGAGGCCGTGCCGCTCAGATGGTCGACTCAGATATGCGTAGACGATGCATCTGACTCGCGGGTCCTAGACCTGATGCAACGGACCAGATGTTGTCTGGTTTATGTAGGTATAGAATCCATCGACCCCTCAACATTAAGAAAATTCCGAAAGACTCACAATGTAGACTCGATAGGTCGATGTATCGAAAACCTGCACAAGCACAATATCGATGTACATGGCATGTTTGTTGTGCATCCCGATGATGTTCCAGCAGACATAGATAGAATGGCCGAGTTTGCCATCGAAGCTAGTCTTGATAGGTTTCAGATCTGTGTACTCACTCCCTTTCCTGGTACACACGCATACGAGGAGTGGCAATCAAGGATCATGCATCATGACTGGCAGTACTACGACGGACTGCATGTCGTCGTGCGACCAAGTCGTTGCTCGGCATATGAGATGCAAATGGCGGCTTATAGGGCGATGGAGCGGTTCTACAGTCCCAAACGGGTAGTGGAATCTCACCGGCGCAATCGCTTTTGGAGGCTTAAGGACAGTGTACTGGCGTCTATGCTCTTGCCTAAGTGACTGCGCAATAATAACCTGAACAACTTTCACTTCCGTGGAGACAGGGTGTAGTTCCATTCGCCGTGGAATTCGTGACGTTTGAGGCGTAGTTGCCCCAGTTGCTCGTCGG
>CAYHAJ010000393.1:0-2171 GCA_964354535.1 uncultured Pirellulales bacterium | reverse complement strand
GCGACTGCTCGATCATCGCTCGAATGGGTCCATAGTCCACGTAGTCCAGGGGGCGGGCAGCGCCGACGTAGCCGCGGTAGCTGCTCCACGGATACCGTCCAAGCATCGTGATCCGCTCGGAGACCGGCCGGCTCCGGGCGGCAGCCGTGAAGACCGGGTTCAGATGCACGTACCGGCTCAGTCGCAGCAGATATGCATCCTTCTCGACGAGCTTTGCCCCGTAGCGTCCCTGCATCAAGTGGCCGCTTCGGCAGTGACGGAGGTTGAAATGGATCGTGTACGCGGTCTGGAGACGATGCATGAACCGCCCGAGATTCGCCCGCGGCGTCTCCACAACCAAGTGGAGGTGATTGGCCATGAGGCAGAACAGGTACAGCCGCACTTCGAATCGTCCCACGCTCTCGCCCAGCACGCGGAGGAAATGCTCCCGGTCGGCGTCGTTGCGGAAGATCTCACGCCGCTCGTTGCCGCGGGCCGTCACATGGTACACAGCCCCTTCGTACTCGATCCGCTGCGTCCTCGCCATACGCCCATTCTACTCACCCCCGCGTCCCTCCGCCAGCATTTCCCCTCCCTTCAGGCTTGTTTCAATGCCTGACCCCGCCCCTTAGATTTGCTGCGCTCTTCGCAATGACAGGAAGGTGGGCCGGCAAGCGACTTTGCGTTTGCCCTGGCGCGTTTGGCCCTTGCCCTTTGGGAGAGACAGGGTGACAATATAGCCCCAGATGCCATCGGGCGGCGGGACGCCCGGGGCTGACCGGCTGGGATAAAAGGTGAAAGGTCGAATGAGTTTTTGGGTTGCGGAGGCGATGACTGAAGGCCGGGACGGGATTCAGTCCGGCAGTTGCGGCACAAGCACAGAGCGTACGGCACGATTTCGAATGAAGAAGGAAGGGTGCCAGCCATGGCGCGTGACGAGGCGTATCGAAAAGCGGAAAAGAAGATTGAGAAAGCCCGGCGGTCGGGAGCGAAGGAACTGGACCTTCACGTCCAGCGATATTGGGATGAGAAAGAGCCGAGACTCACCGAGTTGCCGGAATCGCTGGGCCAGCTCACGCAGTTGCAGTCGCTGGACCTCTCCGGCAACCAACTGACGGCGCTGCCGGAATGGCTGGGCCAGCTCACGCAGTTGCAGATGCTGGACCTCTCGCGCAACCAACTGACGGCGCTGCCGGAATCCCTGGGCCAGCTCACGCAGTTGCAGACGCTGTACCTCGGCGGCAACCAACTGACGGCGCTGCCGGAATGGCTGGGCCAGCTCAGGCAGTTGCAGACGCTGCAGCTCTACGACAACCAACTGACGGCGCTGCCGGAATGGCTGGGCCAGCTCACGCAGTTGCAGAGGCTGGACCTCTACTACAACCAACTGACGGCGCTGCCGGAATGGCTGGGCCAGCTCACCCAGTTGCAGATGCTGAACCTCCACGGCAACCGACTGACGGCGCTGCCGGAATTGCTGGGCCAGCTCACCCAGTTGCAGACGCTACACCTCTCCGGCAACGAACTGACGGCGCTGCCGGAATCGCTGGACCAGCTCACCCAGTTGCAGACGCTGAACCTCTCCGGCAACCAACTGACGGCGCTGCCGGAGTCACTCGGCCGCTGTCAGGAACTGAAAAGCCTCTTCCTGCACGGCAACGAGGCGCTGGGCATCCCGCCGGAGGTCCTGGGACCGGAATGGCGCGAAACGAGGCGCTTTGGTGGCCGGAAAGACCCCGCCGACCCGCGGGCGATCCTGGACTGGTACTTCCAGTCGCGGGCAGAGCGCCGGCGGCGGCTCAACGAAGCGAAGATGCTGCTGGTCGGCCAAGGGGGCGTGGGCAAAACCTCGCTGGTCCACTATCTGATCCGCAAGAAGCCGTGCGATCCCGCCGAACTGCCGACCGAAGGCATCAACATCGCCGACTGGGGCGTCCAGGGCAGAAAGGGGGCGGACAGCAAGTTCGAGCGGGTCCACGTCCACGTCTGGGACTTCGGCGGCCAGGAGATCATGCACGCCACGCACCAGTTCTTTCTCACCCGCCGCAGCATATACGTCCTCGTCCTCGACGCCCGCAAGGGCGAGAACGAGGGCAACATCCACTACTGGCTCAAGATCATCCGCAGCTTCGGCGGCGACTCGCCCATCCTCGTCGTAACCAACAAATGTGAGACCCACGTCCCGGGTCTCG
>CAYHAJ010000392.1:0-10514 GCA_964354535.1 uncultured Pirellulales bacterium | reverse complement strand
CTCCGGCCTCGGACCTTTCCCGGGGCTGATCGTGCGAAACAAAGCCAATTCTTGTCGGCTGGTGGCGTGCTCGTAGGGATATCACGGATAACGCCTCACGGCGTCACTACAAACGCAGGACCGAGCGTGCGAAACAAAGCCGATTTGGAGAGCCTATCGGGTAAAACGAACCCAATTGGCCGGTGGCGGGCAGGGAAGACCATCCCCAAGGCCGGGGCCTTGAGGCTGCCACCCGTCACGGGTCAAGCGTGCGAAACAAAGCCAATTTGCCCCAGATGGGCAGGAATGGGCATGGCCCGGCGAGGCCCGGGGGGACCAATTATGCAAAACAAACCCAATTTGCCACCCGCCGCGCTGGGAGTAGCGGGATCGATCGCGCGAAACAAAGCCAATTGTCCCCCCTGGAAGGTGTCGGGCGAGGACGCCCAACCCACCAGGAGCCGAGGGCCAATTGTGCGAAACAAACCCAATTTCCGAGAGCGGACCGGCTGGGCCGGGTGCCGGTGGCACAAACAAAGCCAATTCGGAGAAGCCCGGCTGGGATCCGGGGGCCGATCGCACCAAACAAAGCCAAAAGGCGGTAGCCGGTAGTCAGTAGTCGGTAGTCGGTTGGAAAAGCTATCATGCGAAACAAAGCCAATCGGGCGGGAGAACGGAAGAAGTCGGGCGAGACGCCCAACCCACGAGGAGCCCATCGTGCGAAACAAAGCCAATTTGCCCCGGACCCGTACGAGAGACAAGTGCTTCAATGGAAAAGAGTTATGCCGAATTCCAGTCGCACGAAGCCTCGGCAAAACAAAGCCAATTTGCCCCCGGTGGGCCGGGAAGACCATCGGCCAGGCCGAGGGCCTTGCCGCTGCCACCCGTCACGTGGGGCAATCGCGTCAAACAAAGCCAATCTGCCCCCGGCCCGACAGGACCGTCGCTTGGGTCGGTCGTACCAAACAAAGCCGATTTGCCCCGGAGGCGTAGGGTGCGTACCACGCGCCGTTTTGTTATGTCAGGCGTGTCAAACAAAGCCAATTTTCAATCTTCCCCGGGTGAGGACAGCTATAAATGCTTTGCAGGAAAAGAGTTATAAGGAGTTGATCCGGATGATTCGAGTTCGGTCTCGCGGGCGCTCGCTATGGTCCACCTGTCCTATTCGCGGCTCGGTATTCCTGGGCGGCCTTTTCCCAGTCGCGGTCGTGCTCGTAGATTTGGCCCATCAGGTAGTGGGCTTTGGGGAGGTCCGGCTTCTCCTTGAGCACCGCGGCCGCCAGACGCTTGGCTTGGTCCCACTGGCCCAGGACCGCCGACATGCGACCGCGCAGCAGGTTCTGCTCCCAGAGCGGCATCGCCTCGGCCCCAAGCAGGTTCAGGAGGTCCATCACCTGCTGGGCCTGCTTCAGGTCCGCCAGCGCCCGGACCATCTCGGTCCACAATTCCATCGCACTCGGCTGGAATTTCAGCCCGTCCGCCAGGATCGTCCGCGCCTCTTCGGCCTTGCCTTCCTCCCGCAGTTTGCGGCCCATCTGCAAGTGCCAGGTGGCCCGCGTGGCCGGACCGTCGGCGAGCAGCTCACGCTGGGCGAGCCGCTGAGTCAGCTCGGTCCGGTCGATCCGCTTCGTCGCCAGATCGAGGTAGGCCTGGAGTTCCACGGTCAGCGACAGCGGGGCGCCGCCCATGTGGGCCACGACCACGCCGTTGGCCTGCACGACCAGCGTCGCCGGCCAGACCGCCACCCCCAGCAGCTTGGACAAGGTATAGGCGGTATCGGCAATGATGGGACCATTGATGGTTCCCGTCGCCGCGAAGGCCCGGGCATGTTCTTCGGCCTGCGGGCCGGTGAAGATCACGACGACCTGGGTCAGGCCAATCTGGGGCGTGGCCGCCGCCACCATCTTCACCACCTGCTGACTCTGCACCTGATCGGCGCGCAGGAACAGCAGCACGCTGGGGCGACCAGCCGCCGGCACGTTTACGTCCACTCCGCCGACATCTCGGCCCGACCAGTTCACGATGATCGATTCCCGCGGATCGGCGGCCGGCACGCGCGGCGACGATGCGACGGGCAGAGTCGTGGATTTGGGAGGCACCGGATTCTCCCGGTCGTAGCTGAAGGCCGGGTGGCACCCGGTCACGCACGTACCGCCGGTGGGCGTTTTCTGGAAGCGGATGGGCAATTGCCACTTTCCGAAGGGCACCGAATCCCGAATGAGCTGGTCGTGTTTGGTCGCGTGCGTACCGTGGCAGACGCGGCAACTGCGGCCGCGGTCGCCCTGGCCCACGTGCACGAAGTGCAGGTTGTGCGCGCCGTTGCGGAAGTTGGTCAGGGGCTCCCCAGTGCGGAATTTCGCACTGGGGGACCTCGCGCCCTGGGCAGGCTCGCACTCGGCCAGTTGCTCATCATGGCAGCCGAAGCACAAGTCGTACTTGTCCGCGGAGAAGCGCTGGTAGAACTCCGTGGAATACGTCCGGCGCAGCAGCAGGGGTGCGTCCCCGCCATGGGTGCTGTGACAGCCGCCGCACTGGCCGTCGCGGATCGGGGCGTGCTTGAACATCCCCGGCTCGTTGACCTCGGCTACGGACGCCACCACGCCGCCCGCCTTCATCTCGATCTCGCGATCATGGCAATTCATGCAGACGCGCACGGGCAGATCGCACATCAGCCGCGCCAGGTCGCCCCCATGCGCGGTGTGGCATGTCAGGCAAGCCCGCTCGCCCAGGGTCGCCGGGTGCTTGTAGGCGGCCTTGGTGCTCTCTTTGATCGTCTCATGGCAGCTCAGGCACAGGTCCGGCAGCGCTTGCATGACCGCCATGGGGTAAGCCGAGCCGTGGACATCATGGCATTTCGTGCAGCCTTCTTCCAAGGCCTTGTGTGTGAACTTCACCTTGGCCATCTGGGCCGCGAAGTCGCGATGACACGAGAGGCACAGGTCCGTGCCCGTGGTGTCCAGCAATTTGGGATACCGGGAGGCGTGGGACCGATGGCAGGCGTTACACTCGCCGGTTTGGACGGGATGGTGCAGGAATCGCTTGCCCAACGCCACATTTTCGTGACACCGCCCGCACAACTGGGCGGTCGAGGTCTCCCGGACCATCTGGTTGTTCGCGCCGCCGTGCGGATTGTGACAGCCGAGGCACTCGCCGGTGCGCACCGGCGCGTGGACCACGGGCATCACGCCCGTGTTGAACTCGTGGCAATAGGTGCACAACTCGGCGTTCTGCCGGGCCAACTCGAAGGTATGGGCCTTCGTGCCGGTTGGCTGGTGGCAGGCGTCGCACGTATTGGCGGCCACCGGGCCATGGAGAACCCGGTACGCCTTAACATCGGCGTGGCAATTCGCCGTCACGCAGTTGGTGGGCTCGACCTCGTAGGTCGGCCGTGCCGCTTTCCCGGCCTCGGTGGACGCACGGCCCCGTACCGAGGGAGTCCCTGCCCCCAGAACCAGCATCATCGCGAGCAACGCCCAGCCCAGTCGTCTCATGGTGCATGGCGAGCGCAAAGCCACCTGATCTCCGGGTGGCAGCGTCAAGCGCAGCTTGGCGATGGCGACTTTGCTGCACGCAGAACCATCGCCAAGGCCTTCGGCCTTGACGCTGCCACCCGTCGCCCCAGACGGCGACGCGTTCGACAGTCCTGCGTTCGAGACTTCGCGTTCGCGCTGCTTCATTGTGCACATCCTCGTTGTCCGTTCCTTGAAGCTGAGCATCGCGTCACTTCGCGTGGTCCCCGGCCGCAGATGATCCGGCCCACACCGGCGCCGACGGCCGCATTGTCACGATCGGACCCGGCCGCTGCGTCGGGTAGTCAATCTTCTTGTCTTTGTGGCATGCGGCATCGCCACAGGCCGGCTCGCTCGTGAGTCGCAGGTTCGGGTGGCACTGGCCGCACGCCAGCTTCGCGTGGTCCTCGTTGAGTCCCTGGCGCGTGGCCCAGTGGTCGAACGGTTTCGGAGGCGGTTGGTTATCCCGGTAGTGACAGTGCCGACAGCGGTTCTCCTGGTGACAACCCATGCAGGGCCCGTGCGACTCGTTCCACGTCAAGCCCGGCCGCAGGGGTTTCTGTGGGGTCGTGTCGCCCGTCGGACCGTGGCAGTGGGCACAGTTGTCCCGGTGATGGCAATTGACGCACTTGATTCCGAACGTGGCCGTGTGCTCCTTGTGGCGGAACATCACATTTCCTCCGTCCGCCGGGGTGAAGCGGGTCTTGTAGATCTTGTCCTGGGGCTCGGGAATCGGTGGGTGCATCCGTCCCACAATGTCGTCCGGCGCCGGAGGGGCTTTGCCGACCGGCAGGTCCTGTTTGGGCTTGTGGCAGATCACGCACGCATTCTCATGCATCCACTCCTGGTGGCAGTTGAGGCACTGGCGGTGGTACGCGCCCTTGAGGCTTGGCATGTGGACGCCGGCGTTGGCGGTGGTCACGGAGTGGCAGGACTTGCACGCCGGCACCTGGGCCGACGCCTCCTGCGTTGCGCGGCCGGGCGCCGGCGGCGCTGTGTCTGCCTCCGGCTGCGGGCTGCGGTGGTGACACGTCACGCACCCGTTCCACATCTCGGCCATCTTCGCATGAGACCTATGGTCGAACGGAACGGCCTCGTACGTGTTCTCCAACTCGCGCAGCATGACCACGTTGGGCCCGGTGTCCACCGGCTGGTCCTCGGCTCGTGCTGCCAGCAGACCCACGCCCATCACGAACGTCTCGGCCAGCAGCGCCAGGCGTGCACAGTATCCAAGCTTGCCTCTACTCATATTCCTGCCTTCACCTTTGGCTGGCTGATCACCGGGAGGTAGGTCACGATCACGCGATAGCAGAGCATCAGCGCGGCAATCAGTCCGAACGTCACAGCGAATTCGCCGACCGACGGGAAGTACGCCCGGGTCGCATAGGGCGGGTGATAACCGATCAGGAACACGTTCACCCGGTTGAAGATCACGCCCAGCACCACGAGGGTTGCCGCGATCAGCAACAAGCGCGGGGAACGCCGCACGCGACCGCTCGCGAACAGCACCAGCGGAATCACCACGCCGGCGGTCATCTCGATCAGCCAGCAGGTGCTCTGCAAGGATCCCTCGCCCAGGTACACGTAGGTCCCGCGCCAGAGCATGTCCGCCAGTTTCGCCGCCAGGTAGAGGCCCAATGTAAAGGGGACGAGCCGCCCCAGGGGCCCGAGCACGTCCATCTCGGGCTTGAGTCGCAATGACCACGCCGCCACCAGCGCTTCCCAGATCACCATCGGGAAGCCCACCGCCATGGCTGAGAGCAGAAACAGCAGGGGGGACAACGGCGTCCACCACAGCGGGTGCAGCTTGCTCGGGGCGATCACCATAAGGTTACCCAGCGAGGATTGATGCAGGCAGGAGAGCGTGCAGCCGGCGATGATCAGCACGAACATGACCTTTTCGAGCCTGCCGAAGCGAACTTCGCCAGTTCGCTCAGGCGTGGGAATCGCTCCTTCTCCGCCATGAGGCGCTCGCACGCGATCGGGGCGAATTCCAGGTAGAGGACCGTCAGATAGCACATGACGCACATGCCTACCTCGAACAGGACCGAGTTACCCTGCCACATGATGAGCGGATGCCAGACGTTGTAATAGCGTCCCAGATCCGCCTGCAAGCCGATGACCACGAAGGTATAGCCCAGCATCGCCGTCAGCAGGGCCGGCTGGGCGATGGCGTGGTACCGCTCCCGATGCAGCACGTGAGCGAGGAAGGCCGACGTGAATCCCCCGGCCGCCAAGGCCACGCCGCTGGCCACGTCGATGCCAATCCACAGTCCCCAGGGATGCTGCTGGTCCAGGTTGGTGGTCGAACCTATGCCGAAGATGAAGCGCTTGAGCCCGAACGCCAGGCCCGTCAAGGCCAGTCCCAGGAGCACCAGCACACCCGGCGTCAGCAGTCTCTGTCGCACCGGCCTCGGTTCCTCGTGGTGTTCGGCACGATGGCCAGCCGGATGGCCATGTGGGGGGGCCGGCCGCTCGGGTGGAACTGTTTCCTGGTGTCTGGGTCGGAACTCCACTTCAGCGGTTCGGTCGAGGACGATGCTTCCCCCGTTGGCCAGTAATGGGGCAGTCCCGCCGGCAGGCCCGGGTGACTCATCTTTCGGTGGTCCTTGTTCCGGTACCGCCTCTCTGGCGCCCGTCGCGGCCGCGTCAGGAACATCAGGGTCCCCAGCACGCCGTACAATGCCAACGGTGGGATTCCATGCTTGAAGACCCCGTGCTGGATCGCCTCGGTGATCGCGGGCGGCGCATCCGACGAAAGCTCCAAGAAGCCGATCTGCTCGAAGGGGACAGTGGAGAGGTAGAGCCAGCTTGTGCCGCCCACCTCGCGCTCACCGTAGATGTGGTTCACGTAATCGTTCGGACGGGCCTTGATTCTGTCCCGCGCCAGTCCCAGGAGCATAGACCGCCGGCCGTAGATCATCGTCTGCCGCGGGCAGGCTGCCACGCACTCGGGGAGCACCCCTTCGTCACGCGTGCGATGGAAGCAAAGCTGGCATTTGCGTACCTGCGGCGTCAGCGCATCGTGGTAGTCGTAGGCGGGGATCTGAAAGGGACACGCGATCATGCAATAGCGGCACCCGATGCACTTCCGGGCGTCGTAAGTCACGGCCCCCGTTTCGCGTTTACGCAGAGCCCCGACGATGCAGGCGGAGACGCAAGCTGGCCGGTTGCAGTGGAGGCAGTTGGTCTTGACGTAAATCTGCTTCGTGCGCTCCTTGGGGTTGATCCAGGCGTTGACGACGGTGTAGGCGTCCGGAGCCGGGCGGCGGCTTTGCCGGAAGACCGATTGATCATCGTACGATTCCACCGGCCCCGGGTCGAAGCCGTTGGATTTCTTGCAGGCGTGCTCGCACAGGCGGCAGCCGATGCACATCGTCAGATCGACCAGGACCCCCATGGCATCCGGCGGCGCCGCGCCGTGTCCATGCTCCGCCGCCCAGGCCGGCTGTGCGGCCAGCAGACCCGTCCCCACGCCCGTAACCTAACCTACATGTTTCAAGAACTCCCGGCGCTCGGGCTGCATGAATATGTTTCTCCCCGTCACATCACAATGACGGATTATTGCTCCAATCACAACTACATCTATCTGAATTACGTGACATCTGTCACGCTCCGGGTCGCACCAAAAGGTATTTCGTGCCCAATAGTATTGTACCATCTTCACAGCAGAATGGAATGGCTATCTGCTTAGTATCCTGGTAAAGAGCGTGCCTTGTATTCAGGCGCGGCTTTGCAGAGCCCCATTTCGTCGGTCGTGACTGCGGGCCGCCCGAGCCTCTTGCAAAACCCCCCGAAGTTTGGCGGAACGCCTGCCATCGTATCTTCGGAAAGCCCGCCTGAGTCTGATTGAGACTATACCGCACTTTGCTCAATCTGTCAAGTGGTTTTACCCCCCCGAAAAAAAATGCAAGTACTTGTATTTACTGTGTTTATGTCGCAATAAATCTGGTACAATTCCGTCCTCAGGCGATAACACCTGCAACCCAGGAGACGTAACATGAGCGGACTGACGAAATTGGGCAACCTATGGCACTCCATTCAGACCTGGCTCTTTCCGATGCTGGAAGACGAGCTGGGCGAACTCGATGACCGGCACCGGGAGTTCGTCGCCGTCTGCGAGGCCTGCTCGCCACGCGAGCATCTGGCTGCCTACCGCTGGGGCGGCAACGGCTGCCCGCCCAAGGACCGCCTGGCGCTGTGCAAGGCATTCATCGCCAAGGCCGTGTGGGACTTCCCCACCACCCGAGACCTGATCGACGCCGTCCGCCACCGCCCCACGTTGCGCCGCCTCTGCGGCTGGGAAACGCTCGCCGAGATTCCCGGCGAATCCACCTTCTCGCGTGTCTTTGCCGCCTTCGCCGAGGATCAACTGCCGCAACGCATTCACGACGCGATGCTCAAAGCCCGCTACGCCGACAAGATCGCCGGGCACATCAGTCGGGACGCCACGGCCATCCACGCCCGCGAGAAGGCCGCCAAGAAAGAACCCAAGCCCGTGGCCCAACCCGTTGAGGGGGAAGACCCCGTCTCGCCCGAGCCCACGCGTCTCCAACACCAGCTCGAACGGCCCTTGGACGAGAACCTCGCCGACCTGCCGCAGGCCTGCGACTGGGGCACGAAAAAGGACAGCAAGGGCAAGAAGCAGACCTGGCGCGGGTACAAGCTGCACCTGGACGTGGCCGATGGCGACTTGCCCGTGAGTTGGCTGGTGACCTCCGCCAGCCTTCACGACAGCCAGGCGGCCATCCCCCTGGCCCAGATGAGCGCCGAACGCATCACCAGCCTCTACGACCTGGCCGACGCCGCCTACGACGCCAAGGAAATCCGCCAGATGTCCGAGCGTCTCGGCCACGTCGCCCTCATCGACCACAACCCCCGCCGAGGCGAAAAGCGCGAGTTCGCGCCCGCCGAGGCCATTCGCTATCGCCAACGCAGCAGTGCCGAGCGGGTCAATTCCCACCTGCACGACAACCACGGCGGGCGGCACGTCCGGGTGCGCGGCGCGGTGAAGGTGGCGGGGCACCTGTCCTTCGGGTTGCTGGTCATCGTCGCCGAGCAACTGCTCACGATGCTGTGCTGAGGCCCTGGGGGGGGGACAGTTGACTGCCTGAAGAGGCCGTCCCTAAGGGACGACGGACACCGCATGGCCGCAGGTCATGCTCGCCGAAGCCCAACGGCCCGCTGCGACCTGAAACACGCACCTATGACGCGATCGGGTGGCCTTCACCCACCCAACACGCGACCCGACCATGGAAACAAGCCGTCATCTGAGAGGTTTTGCAAGAGGCTCGCCCATCAACGGGGCTGGTTGCGCATCAGGCGGGGTAATGGGGCCTCCTGTCTTGACGCTGCTACACTGGGTGCGATACATTGCGACTCATCAATCGTCAGTGATCTCGTACGAGAGGTGTTGTATGCGTCCCAACGTTACCCGCAGAGGTTTCTTGACGTCGTTTGCGCTGGGCACGGCGGCCTTGGCGAGCCAGGGCCCCCTCTTGGCCCGAGCCGGATCGCGAAGGCGTCCCAATATCGTGCTGTATATCTCAGACGATCACGGCATCGATTTCGTCGGGTGTTACGGGAATGGAGATGTCCGAACGCCGAATATTGATGCTCTGGCGCGGGAAGGGACCCTGTTCACTCGCATGTTTGCGGCGTCGCCGACCTGCGCCCCCTCGCGCTCGGCACTCTACACGGGCCTGTATCCGGCCCATAACGGCTGCATGGGCAACCACACGACGTGTAGGTCCGATATCACCGCCTTGCCCACCTACCTGCAGCGGCTGGGCTACCGCGTCGTCCTGGCGCACAAGGCCCACACCATCCCCAAGGAGGTCTTCAATTTCGAGTATCTCCAGGCCGGCTTGCCCAAGAACCCCACCCTCCGCCGGGTCTATCGCATGGAAGGCTTGGACACCCAAACCATCGACGCTTTTCTGGCGGAGCACGCCAAAACGAAACCGGATACGCCTTTGTGCCTGATCGTGGCGGACAGCAGTCCGCACGTGGTCTGGGAGCGAAACCGGGATTTCGCTCCTGCCAAGCTGAAGCTACCGGGTTTCTTTGTCGACACGGACCTGACCCGCCGAGCGCTGGCCAACTACTATCAAGACATCGCGACGCTGGATCAGCGGGTAGGTGCGGTGCGGGCGATATTACGCCGCGATGGCTTCGAGGACAACACCCTCTTCATCTATACGACCGATCAGGGTTCCGAGTGGCCGCACTCTAAGTGGACGCTGTATGATGCCGGTCTGCACGTGCCGTTCCTCGCCACCTGGCCCGGCGTGACAAAGCCAGGGACGGTCTGCGACGCCCTGATCTCATTCGTCGATGTCACACCAACGTTCATCGACATCGCCGGGGGTGAGCCGCCCCAGAGCCTCGACGGCAAGAGCTTCCGGGACGTGCTGGCGGGCGAGAAGAAGTCCTTCCGCGATGTCATCTACGCGAGTCACACCCGGGACGGCGATATGAACATCTTCCCTCAGCGGTGTGTCCGCGACACACGCTACAAATACATCGTGAATCTCACTCCCGACAGCACCTGGACCACCCATTGGACGAAGGTCTCCGGCATTCCCGAGAGCCACAAGGAAGTCTGGGACACGTGGGTCGAGAAAGCCAAGACCGACCTCCAGGCGGACCGAATCGTCAAGCTCAATGAGCACCACCCTCGGGAAGAGTTGTACGACACGCAAACGGACCCGTGCGAATTCAACAATCTCGCCGACGATCCCGCGAGCAAGCCCATCCTGCTGAAGCTGCGGCGGCAATTGGCTCAATGGTTGACTGAGCAGGGAGAAATGATGCCCGGCCCTTCAAGCTGACCTCTTATAAACTACCTGCGATCCTACGCGAAAAGGGGGCAAAGAAAATTTTGGTAGTATCCCCAGATGACTGGAGTTTTCGGTCGGGGTTGGTCGATGCTCATGGCAGATGCCAACGGTCTGTTAGACCAAGGGTTGGCTGGCCAGGAGCAAGACGATGCGACCAATCGAAGACTTTTGCTGCCAGAATATC
>CAYHAJ010000391.1:0-8497 GCA_964354535.1 uncultured Pirellulales bacterium | reverse complement strand
CCCCTGGGCGTGCTGGTCAGTCAAGGCCAGGACCCCAATGCCTATGATCCCACCGGCCTGCTGACCTTCGGCCAGACCTATTACTGGCGGGTCGATGAGGTCAATGCCCCGCCTACAGACGCGACCCTGTTCAAAGGCAGGGTCTGCAGCTTCACAGCGGAGACGTATGCCTATCCGGTGAAACCCATCAAGGCCACCGCTTCAAGTCAGTCCAATGCCAACATGGGCCCGGAAAAGACGATCGACGGCTCAGGCCTGACGGGAGACCTCCACGGCACCGAGCCCACCTCCATGTGGATGACCGCCGGCGCGCAGCCCAGTTGGATCCAGTATGAGTTCGACAAGGTCTACAAGCTGCACGAGCTTCTGGTGTGGAACTCGAACCAACTGCTCGAGGGCTTCATCGGCTTCGGCGCCAAGAAAGTGACGGTCGAGACCTCCACCGATGGGACCAAGTGGACGACGGTGCCCAACGTGCCGGAATTCAACAAAGCGCCCGGGGCGCCCGCGTACGCGGCCAACACCACCATCAGTCTGGGCGGTGTGGAGGCCAAGTTCGTCAAACTCACGATCGCCGGCAACTGGGGCGGCGTGGCGCCGCAGACCGGTCTGTCGGAGGTGCGGTTCCTCTACGTTCCGATGCAGGCCCGCCTGCCGCAGCCGGCGACCGCCGCCAAGAATGTGGGCGTGGACGCCAACCTGAACTGGCGGCCGGGCCGCGCGGCGGCGTCGCACAAAGTCTACCTGGGCACCGATCCGAACGCCGTGGCTGCGGGAACGGTACCGGCCAAGACCGCGACCGCTCACAGCTTCACGCCCGATGACCTGGGTCTGGGGACGACCTACTACTGGCGAGTCGATGAGGTCAATGCCGTCACCTATCCGGGCGACGTCTGGAGCTTCACCACCGTGGCGTACAAGCTCGTCGAGGATTTTGAGAGCTACACGGACAAGGACGGCGCGCAAGTCTTCTCGACGTGGATCGACGGCTTTGAGAATCCGAAGGTCAACGGCGCGCTGGTCGGTCTGAGCGAGGCCAAGAACGGGACCTTCTGCGAAACCACCATCGTCCATGGCGGCAAGCAATCGATGCCCCTGTTCTATGACAACTCCAAGGGGCCGAGCTTCTCCGAGGCCGTGTGGACCTTCGCCGCACCGCAGAACTGGGCGGCCAATGGCGTCAAGAGCCTGTCCCTGTGGTTCCGGGGCGCGGGCGGCAACGGCGGCCAGTTGTACGTCAAGATCAACAGCACCAAGCTGCTCTATGACGGGGACGCGGCGGACCTGGCACGCGCCTCCTGGCAGGTGTGGAACCTCGACTTGTCCAAGGCCGGCAACCTCAGCAAGGTGACCGCGCTGACGATCGGCGTCGAAGGCGCCGGGGCCCAAGGGACGTTGTACTTTGATGACATCCGTCTGTACCCCAAGACGCCGGAGTTTATGCTGCCCGTCCAGCCGGCCGCGACCGGCTTGGTGGCCCGGTACGCCTTCGAGGGGGATTACAAAGATTCGGCGGGCACTCATCACGGCACGGCCTCCGGGTCCGCCAAGGTCCTCAGCGACCCGGCCCGGGGACAGGTCGTATGGTTCAACGGGACCGCCGACAAGGTCGACGTCCCCTACAGCGCCGACCTCAATCCCCAGACCTTCACCGTGGGCCTCTGGGCCTACGCGGACTGGACGGGCAACAGCAGCGATTATCGCTCGCCGCTGACCTCGCGGGAAAACACCCCCCAGGGGGGGTATATCCTCTACGTCTCGCCGGCCAACCTCTGGCAGTTCTGGACCGGCAACGGGACCGGTTGGGACAACCTGGGGGGCCCCGCGGCCGCCTTGGGCGAGTGGGCGCACGTGGGCGCCACGTATGCCAACAAACAGAAGATGCTCTACCTCAACGGGGCACTGGTGGCGCAAGGGACCGGGACGATGACTCTCAACGCGACGCGGCCGCTGCGGATCGGGGCCGGCGCTACGGAATCCGCCAACGGCAATTACTTCTTCAAGGGGATGATCGATGAAGTGCGCCTGTATAACCGGGCGCTGTCGGTGGAGGAAATGGCCGGGTTGGCGGGCCTGACCAAACCGGTCGCCAAGCCATTCTAAGAGCCGGCGTTGGTATCTGCCTTCGCCCTTGAGGTAGGCCCAGACCGTACCCGCCGCGGCGTAGGCAGGCACACGATGACAGGAACGCGGGGCGTTCGTCCGCACGACGGCGCCCCGCTCGCTTTACGTCTTGGTTCCTCCGGATTTTTGAATAGTCTCCCGCCGGACGACGGCGTTATGTAGTATGGCCGCTCGCGCCCGTGCTACGGTAGAATCGTCGGTGTATCCACGAGAGCCGGGGAGATGTGCGATGCCGGAGAACGACGCCATCGTTTTGGAGCGATTCTCGCGCCGGGCCGATGCCGAAGCCTTTGCCGAATTGGTGCGTCGGTACGCCGGACTGGTCTACGCGACCGCCTGGCGTGTGCTGCGGCACGAGACGGATGCCGGGGATGTGACGCAGGAGACGTTCTTCGAGCTGACGCGCCAGGCGGGCTGCATCGCCGGACCGCTGAGCGGCTGGCTTCACCGGGTGGCGCTGCAGAAATCGATCACCGTGATTCGACGCGGTATCCACCGGCGGAATCGCGAGCAGGCCTATGCCCAGGCCCGGCCCGCGGAGGCCCGGACGTGGCAGGACCTTTCCGGCTTTGTCGATGAGGCTCTGGAAAAGCCTGGATGAATCCGCAAGGTCGCTGCTGCGGGACTTTGGGAAACTCTGGTTGGCGTTGGGCCATGAAGTCTTCGATGGTAACACCCACGACTCGAAGACACGGGAGAAGAGGGTCGAAGCGATGGAGGCGAAATATGGCCGGGCGCAACGTATCTGGGCCGTGGACCGGGGGAGGGTCAGTGAGGCGAACCTGAAGTTCCTGCGGGACCGGGACCGTGCGTACATCGTGGGCACGCCCAAAGCCCTGCTGCATCAGTCCGAGCAGCACCTGATGGAGAAGGACTGGCACGAGGCTCAGGAAGGAGTGGAGGTCAAGCTGGTCGCCGGTCCGGAGGGGCAGGAGGTCGCAGCCGGGATCGCCGACACAAGGAACAGGCGACGCATCAGCGGTTCCTCGAACGCCTGGAGGCGGCCTCGCAGAAGATGCAGCAGTCGGTCGCGACGGGGTGTCTGAAGGACCTGGCCTTGGCCCAACGACGCTGAGGTCGTCTGCAACAGCGTTACTGGCGGGCCGTCCAAGGACGGAAGTCAAGTCCTTGACTGAGCGGCGGGTCCGTGCATATTATCAACGGGTCTTTTCCTTTGGCACGTTGGACTTCCCCCGGTCATTTGGTGAAGAAGACAAGAACGTTCTGCGCGTTGGCGCAGAGGATGGCAGAGCAAGTATGGTTGCGTTGGTGATGATCTTCGTCGCGCTGGCGGTCCTGGTCGGGCTGCTGCGGTACGGGATGCGCATCGGGCGGGCGATGATGGTGTCGGCGTTTCTGCTGGCGGTGCTGCTCGGGGTGACGCCGGGGCGGATGGGGAGCAGCCTGGCCGCCGAGTGGCAGGACAAACCTCTGACGGAGACGACGCCGTACCTGTTCGTGTCCTTGACGGCGCTGCTGTTGCTGGTGAACGTTGTCGGTGAGGCCATGGGCCAGATCGGGCTCTCGGCCCGGCTGGTGCCGGCGATGCACGGACTGTTTCGCAGCCGCCGCGCCGCCTTGGCGGCGATCCCGCTGCTGTTGGGCATGCTGCCCACGCCGGGTGGGATCATGCTGTCGGCTCCGATGGTGCGCGAGGCGGGGGACAAGATCGGCGTGGAGCGCAGCCGTCTGGCAGCGATCAACTTCTTCTTTCGGCACCAGTGGGAGCCGATCTGGCCGCTGTTTCCGGCGGTGCCGCTGATCGTGGACATGATGGGCGTGCCGGCGGGTCGGGTGATCGGGTATCACCTGGCTTTGAGTATCGCAGGTATTGTGGGTGGCGTTCTGGCCCTGCTCCTGGTCGGGATTCCGCCGCGGCGCGTGGAACACCTGGCAGTCCCAGGAAACATCGGCTCCCACACAAAGGATTTTCTGCACGCTCTGTGGCCGATCCTGTTCACGGGGGTGTTGTACGTGAAGTGGCACGTGCCGCCGGCGCTCGGCGTATTCCTCGCGATCCTGGGTCTGTTGCTGCTGCATCGGGTGGAGGTGCGGCGGTGGGGCGGCATCTTCAAAGCGGCCTGGGAGCCGGACATGGTGCTGCTCTTGTTCGGGGCGCTGTGGTTCAAGCTCAACCTGGAGGCAAGCGGAGCGGTCGGCGACGTCGTGGCGTTCTTCAATCAGATGCACATGCCACCGTTACTCGTGCTGTTCGTGTTGCCCTTCTTGGTGAGTTTCAGCACGGGCGTGACCACACCGACCGTGGCAATCACCTACCCCTTCCTGATACCTTTCATCCGCACCGAGAACGGCATGCGGCTGGGCGTGGAGACCCTGGCGTTTGCGGGCGTGGTCTTCGGACTGGCGATCAGCCCCATCCACCTGTGCCTGGCCTTGTCGGCCAGCTACTTCGAAACGCCCTTATTGCGGATCGTGATGAGAGTCCTGCCGCCCGCGCTGTGTGTCGCCGGCGCAGGGTTCGCCGTCGCCCTCTTCGCGCGGTGATGAATCCTTCCTCAGCCCGGAGGGCGAAAGGCAATAGCCCAGCGATTGATCGCTGGGAAACCTGGGCCAAGACAAAACGAGTCCCGTTAGGGACGAAAGAACGCACCAAGCTTGCCCCTGTTCTTTCGCCCCTCCGGGGCTCTGGGACCTAAGGGCGATGGGTACCCACCGTTGAAACGGTGGGCTACTGCCGGTCGTCCCTGTGGGACGAGAAGAGCGGGGGAGTATGATCGCCTCCGCTGGCTCGGGCGTGCCCGGTTCGTGTCGGCTGTCGATCCACCGCCTGCTGCGGAACGCTCCTTCAGTGGATGCGGATGGAGCCGACGTTCGTATGGAGGTCGATCTGGCCCTCGCCTTTGCCCAGTGAGCCGCGCAGCGATCGTTTGACCGATCCGGTGACTGTGATCGGGCGGTCCGTGCGAATGTCGCCGACGTTCGCTTCCGCGGTCACGTGGGCAGAGATCTCCCTGGGGCCGGTGAGCTCGATCGCCCCGACATCGGTGGTCATGGTCGCATTCACGGCAGCCGGAGCATCCGGAGCGTACTCGGCCCGCAGGTCACCCACATCGGTGTGCAGGTCGAGGTCGCCGCGCAGACCCGTGCAGGCGACGGCGCCGACGTTCGTGGAAGCTTTCACCCGTTTGGCAAAGTCCGTCGTGCGAATGTCCCCGACATTGGTCGTGCACTCCAGGGCCAGTTCGGCCGGGGCGGTGATGGTGAAATCCACGCTGAGATTGTTCTCACGCAGTCCGGCGGGCCTGATCGCCTTGATGCGGAGCATCTGTCCCGAGGGCTCGGCGACAATGCGGACCTGCTCCGCCCATTCCTGGGCCTGTTCCTCCGTGCGGTCCTTGACCTTGATCTCGGCCGCGATGCGGACCTCGGGAACCTGGGCCGCCTCCATCCGGATCGCGCCGATATTCGTAGTCACGTCCAGGGCCGTGACATCCGTCAGCGGGGCGGTCAGGTTTTCGTTGCGACTGACCTTGGCCTTGAACGCATCCGTGTGGATGACACACCCGCCCATCGACAACGCGGCCAGAACGCTGACCACGCTGATTCTGATAAGCGCACCTGCTCTCATGTCCAATCTCCTAAAGTCCTCAGGCTCGTAGGGTGGGGCTGGCCCCACCGTAAACCCACAGGCTTTTAGTCGTTCCCCCGATCTGTTTATTGCGGAACGTCAGTTGCAGAACTTCTCCTTCGTGCCCGGCGCCGCCTTGCCGCCCTGGACGCGTGCCGGATGCACTTGCTTGAGTAAGCCTTTCATCTGCGCTACCACATCGGCGTATTTCGCGTCCTGGGCCAGGTTGTGCAACTCCTGGGGATCGCTGGCATGATCATAAAGCTCCAGGCCCTTGGCTCCGAATCCCCACTCCGTGTACCGCCACCGCTCGGTCCGGACGCTGTGGCCCGGATCGGTGCCGCGCTGGACTTGGGTGTAGGCGGCATGACTCCACGGGGCCTGCGGATCGTCGATCAGCGGCCGCAGACTGAAGCCCTCCAGATGTCTCGGTGGCGTCAGACCCGCCAGTTCCGCCAGCGTGGGATACAGATCGACCAGCTCCACCGGGCGCGAGCTTGCCTGGCCCGCCGTCTTCTTTCCGGGCACGGAAATGATCAGCGGCACGCGGGCCGACTCCTCGAAGCAGCTCTGCTTGAACCACAGCCCGTGCTCGCCGAGGTGATAGCCGTGATCGCTCCAGAACACGATGATGGTATTGTCGCGCAGGCCCAGCCGGTCCACGGCGTCGAGCAGCCGGCCGATCTGAGCATCGACGAAGGAGATCGCCGCGTAGTACGCCCGCTTGCACTCGCGGGCCTGCTCCGGCGTGATGCCGAAATAGGGCCACGGCTTGGTGGAGGCGAGGGCCAGGGCCGGGTAATCGTCCGGCGTCTGCGGGGTGATCTTCGGCAGCGCGATCGGGTCCATCGGATAGAGGTCAAAGTACTTCTTCGGAGTCACCCACGGGGTGTGCGGCTTGTAGAACCCGGCCGCGATGAAGAACGGCTTGTCCCTATGGGCTTCGAGCAACTGGATCGCCTGATCGGTCACCTTGCCGTCCGTGTGCTGCGGGTCGGTCCCGGTCGGGTCCGCGAGAAACGCCATGGCGGAGCCGAGACCCCGTTTGGGCGTATAGTTGATGATGTCGAGTTCAAGGGTGGTCTTGTCGCGTCCCGCCGGATTGAAGCGCTCCATCCACGACACCCGGTCATCCAAGCCGTTGGTGCCGATATCCCCCGGGTTGCCGTAGTGGTACATCTTCCCCACACGAGCCACATAATAGCCGTTGCGGAGGAACATCTGCGGCAGCGTCAGCACGTCGGGCAAGTCCTGGCGAAAATGGTACTGTAGGTCGAACACCCGCGTACTGTCCGGCCGCAGACCGGTCAATAGCGAAGACCGGCTCGGACTGCACAATGGAAACTGGCAATAAGCCCGCTCGAACCGCACGCCTTGTGCGGCGAGGCGGTCGATGCTCGGCGACTTGACCAGCGGATGACCGAAACACCCGAGATCGTTGTTCATGTCATCCACGGCGATGAACAGGACATTGAGCTTGGACGAGGCCGCGGACCCGATCCCGGCCGGCAGCAGCGCTGTCACGAGGGTAACGAGGCAGATCAACGCTCTCATGCGACTATCCTCCTTTGGGTTGGCCGTTCCACGTGGTTGCCTGGCATATGGGGGGAATTGTACAGACGGTATTGGAGCCGGTCAATCTTGCCCCCGGCTCTTCGTAGGTTGGGCGTCCCCGCCCGACATCTGCCGCTGGTGACGACAATTGGCTTTGTTTGTACAACGAGCCCGTGCCGGCCTGGGCCGCCGGGTCGGGCGCAGGTCTATCTCCAATCCGCAATCCACAATCCGAAATCCGCAATCGAAAAATTGGCTTTGTTTTTTCAGGAGCTGCATCCGCACACTTCTCTCCTAACCTCTTCCTGGAACGATAGTTATCGCCCATTTCCGCACTCTGCAAATTGGCTTTGTTCCGCACATTTCTCCCTCCGCGGGCCACACGGGGGCGTCCCGCCGCAGATTTGTCCCCAATCCCCAATCCGACAACCCTGCCAAAGGCACGTGCCTGTTGCCCCGTGTCGTTCGGGAAATCCGCAATCGGGAAATTGGCTTTGTTTTTTCAGGAGCTGCATCCGCACACTTCTCTCCTAACCTCTTCCTGGAACGATAGTTATCACCCATTTCCGCACTCTGCAAATTGGGTTTGTTTCGCACGGGCGCCTCTTCGTAGAGCCTGCCCTGTGCGATAGCCGAACGGGTCGGGCGTCCCGCCCGACTTCCGCCTTCCCACCAGATTGGCTTTGTTTTGCACGATAGGCTTGGGCCTGGGATAGCGGAATGATGAGGTACCTTGCCCGCCGGAAATTGGCTTTGCTTTGCTGAACCGATGAGGCAGGTACACTGGACATAACTCTATTCCTTCGAACGGCTTATGTGCAATTCTGCTCGCACCGAAATTGGCTTTGTTTCGCACGAAAGCCCAGGGGACAGGGGACCAGCATCGGGTGCGAGGTCGCTGACCCCCGACCCCTGAACCCCGATCCCTATTCGAATTGGCTTTGTCTTGCACTTCAAACTTCTCCCCAATTGGCTTTGTTTCGCACGAATCTTCACCGCCGAGACACGGAGGGCCTGCCCCCGCCCAGAGCCTGCCCCCGACCCGAGCGGGGGCGGGGGACACAGAGCCGGAGGCAAGCCATCCCCTGCGACGCACTGGGGATTCTCTCTGTACCGCCAAGCCGCAACACCTTGTTTTTGACAAGTTTTCTGATGGGACATGCCGTAAGTCTCCAGACGTAAATGAGTTAGAAAGGCCACAGATTGCCCAGATTTTCGCAGATTCAAGAG
>CAYHAJ010000390.1:0-6568 GCA_964354535.1 uncultured Pirellulales bacterium | reverse complement strand
CACGCACCGTCCGGACCGTCTTCGCGACGCACCGCGTACCGGGCGACCCCAAGTTGCCCAGACGATCACGGAGGCTCGTCTCGTACGCGAGTTTCGGCGAGACCCGATGCGTTTGGGCTATCGTGCCACGGGTTGGACGGTGTCATTGTTGGCGAATCACCTCCCGCAGGAGTATGGTTGCGCGATCTCGCCTCGTACCCTGCGGCGGCGGATGCGAGACTTGGATCTGCGTTGGAAACGTCCCCGGTATGTCTACGCGACCAAGGACCCCAACCGCACCCAGAAAAAAGGGGGCTGGTTCGCCGCCTCAAACGGATGCCCGCGCGGGCGGTGCGGCTGTTTTCGGATGCGACGATCCTCCGCTGGTTTCCGCCGTTACGGTATGCGTGGGCGTTTCGCGGGGAACAGGCCCAAGTCAAAATCACCGGCCGAAACGCCAAACGGGTCCTGTTTGGCACGATCAATCCGCGAACGGGATATCGAGTGGTCCTGCGGCGGCCCCGCCAGCGACAGGAGGACTTCCAAGCCTTCCTGCGGGAACTGCGACGACGCTATCGGGATCGACCGATCTGGCGGTTGCTGGACCAAGCCTCCTTTCACCAAGCCATCCAAAGCCCACAACTGGCCGCCCAATTGGATGTGACGCTCTTGTGGCTGCCGAAGCAGTGCCCGGAATTGAACTCACAGGACCCTCTCTGGAAAGAGTTGAAGCGGTTGATTGCGGCCAATCGTCAATTCCGCACAATCGACGAGGAAGCGGCCTACGCGAAACGGTGGCTCTCAGGCCTAACTTCGACCGCAGCCCTCCGCAAAGCGGGTGTCTTGTCGGAGGACTTTGGGCTCAAGGCTTTTGTGTGAAAGCTTTTGGCTACCTACTTAGACGACGGGTGGCCGCGGCAAGCGCCAGTTTGCCGATGGTTCCTTACGGGTGTAATGGACCCAGTGACAAGGCTTGGCCACGTTGCCGCTGCCACCCGGTTGCTGCCCTGAAGTGCAAAAAGCTTCCCCGCCCGAACCCGGCCCCTCTACGCGTAAGGCAGGTTCAGGATCGAGTTCACCAGAATGACGGTAACTGCTGCCGCGATGGCCAGTTTGCCGCTGGTGTGCTTCGAGCGCGACCAGGCCAGCAAGCCGCACGTAAACGCGGCGAGCCCCAGGGTATTGGCCACGGCAAGGAACACGGCGATATTCCCGATAATCTCGGGGCGTGCCTGCATGGCCAGCAGCCGCATCCTCATCGCGCCCTGGCCGATCAGAGGCCAAGGTATCGTCGCTTTTTGCTCGTGTTGCTGGCTGTGTCGGTCCACCTCCATGGACTCGCGGTTTTGGGCGTGTTTCTCCGTGCCCAGGTAGTTGTACATGCTTCCCGCCGCCAGCAACGCCTGGCCGCCAACGAAGACCCAGGCGAGCAGAACCAGGACGCGACTCCGGGTCGCCGGCTTCTTGGGATCGTAAGATGAGCTAAACATTCCCCTCTCCTATGGAAAAGGAATTCCTTCGAATGGATCGGCCCGCAGGGGGCCGTATTTCGCGGGCATCCGGTTTCAGCTACTTCTATTCCCCTAAGGAAAGCATGCCAATGGGATGGGGCCCGGACAAATCTTGGCGGGAGAGGAATTTCTTCCTACATTTTCTAAGGGCATGAGGTCATGCCACGGAGACGGAGAGAGACATTGAGTCATTGGCTGCACGGAGATCAACTATGAGGACGTTCAGGGTATCCGACCAGATGTACGAACAGTTGAAGAGTTTCATCGTCGATCCCTTCGACGACACGCCGGAGCTCGTCATCGGCCGGCTCATCGAGATCGTGAACAAGGCCAAGGCTCGCTGGGCGCCATTTGAGGTCCCGGAAAGCGCCCCGGAAGCCGAGCCGCCGGCCAAACCACGCCGCCGGGGGCCGGAGCCCCACGCGGAAGTGGAAGAGGAATCTGTGGTCGTCCTGTAATTGCCGGGAATCCCTGCCCCTGGCGGGGACAATCTTCCTTCCCACGATTGCCGCCAAGGCGGTGGTCCAGGCCGCGCCAGCACGCGTGATCGCCACCGCTTTTCTCTTGCGCCGAGTCTCTCCGCCGGCAGATGAGCCTGCGCCGACGGACAGGCCGGGTTCCGCGAAAAAGCCTCCGTGGCAGGATTTCTTTGGAGCCCACCTGCCACTTGTTATGCTTTATGGGGCACTTAGAAGTACACACACAGCATGCACGCCGTTCGAATCATCCACAGGAGGTAGACAAATGACTTCGCGCATTTTCCGCAGCGGCAGTGCTTTGGTCACCTGCACTCTCGTGCTCGTGATCATCTCGGTGATGGCCGTTACCTTGGCCAGCCTGTCCGGGGCCAATCTCGAAATCGCCAGTATTCAACAGACGACCAATCGGGCCTTCGCCAATACCGAGTCCGGTCTGGAGGTCACCCGGTATTGGCTCAGTCGCGTTCGCATACCCAGTTCGACACCGCCCGCACAATACGTCAGCGCCATTATTGCCACGGTGCAAAGCGACCTGGCAGCCAGCGGCATCTCCAATTTCCTGATCAACGCCGACGGCTCGATTCCGCCGGTTCTGTTGGAGGCCCTGGGTCCACAAACCTTCTCGGGGCAGTGGTCCTCGGACGCCAACAATCCGGCCATCTTCCGGACCCGGTCGGTCGGGTCGAGCGGGATGGCCGCACGGATGATCACGGTGGACTACTCCATTGCGCCCTACCACTTCCCGATCTTTGACTACGGGATCGCCACCAAAGGCCCGCTGAACCTCGCCTTCAACCCCGGCATCCTGGCCGCCAGCGCGGGCTGGGAGGCGGACATCTACGTCGAGAGCGCCAATAGTCTGATCGCGGTCGACATCGACAAGAATGCCACCCTCGCCGGTGACATCAACATCGGCAACCCGAACGCCAGCGTCACTTGCGGCGGTAGCCTGACCCTGGGCGGCGCGATCACCAACGTGACAGAGGAAGACCGCCCGGAGTTCCCTGTCCCCGACACGGACCGCTTCCGCCAGTACGCCACGGGACCGCTCCTCGACAAGGACAGCGACTTCAGCCAAGGGGTATACACCAACGCGAGAATCGCCCCCGGCACGGACCCCAACTTCGCGGCGCCCAATGTCACCCTCCGGGGCATCCTCTTCATCGAGGCCCCCAACCGGGTGATGTTCGGGAAGATCACGACCCTCCAGGGCATCATCGTCGCGGACGGCGATGTGAACAACCCGGGCGCCAATCAAATCAGCTTCGGCAATCCGGCGGAACCCAAGGTCCCCAGCAACTTCACCTCAGGACCCTACCCGGACGGCGCGGAATTTGACGCCCTGCGTAAAGAGGAGGGTTCGTGCATTCTCGCCCCGGGCTTTAAGGTAGCATTCTACAAGAACTTCTCCGCCATCAACGGCGTGATAGCCGCCAGTGGTCTGTATTTCGCGAATAACGCCACCGCCACCGTGAAAGGCACATTGATCAACTATTCGAATGACCCGCTCGTCATCGACAGGAACCTCAACGTGACCTTCGACCGCTCCGCCATGGTCAAGATCCCGGCGGGATTCGATCTGTACCGGGTGCTCACGTACAATCCCACCTCGTACACGATGACCCATTAGGGGCCACGCGGCTGGGGAGTCGCGCCGGACCAGGGCGAGGCCGTCATTCCAGGCCTGCCTGCGCTGACGGTCCTGCTCAGCGCGGGCGCTATCTCACCTATACCGGCCCCGGGGACGCCCTGCCACGGGGCCAGCCATGGCGGCGGATCGGCTTGCTCCCACCGCAAAGCCTCCTCCACACGATTCCCTTGGAACGCACGTCCCACTTGTTATGCTCGATTGGGCCCCTTGAAGTACACGCAGCACGCCGTCCGAATCATTCACAGGAGGTACACCAATGATTCCGCGCCTTTTCCGCCGCGGCAGTGCCCTGATCCACTGCATCCTCGTGCTCGTGGTCCTCTCGGTGATGGCCGTCGGCTTGGCCACTCTGTCCGGGGCCCATCTCGAAATCGCCAACCATCAACAGAAGGCCAATCAGGCGTTCGCCAACACCGAGTCCGGTCTGGAGGTCTCCCGGTACTGGCTCAGTCGCGTGCGCGTCTCCAGTTCCACGCTGCCCGCGCAGTATTTCAGCACCATCATCTCCAGTGTGCAAGGTGACCTGGCGGCCCACAGCATCTCCAATTTCCTGGTCAACGCCAACGCCGTGATCAAGGGGACCTTGATCAGCTACTCGCCGGACCCAACGGTCGTTCAGGGCAACATCGCCATGGACTTCGACCGCGCCGCCATGGTCGAGATCCCGGCGGGATTCGATCTGTACCGGGTGCTGGTATACAATCCCGCCTCGTACACGATGGCGTATTAGCTACCACACCGCCGCGTAGTCGCACCGGGCCATCGTGAAGCCGGTGTTCCAGCCCTTCATGTACTGGCGGTCCTGCTCGTAGCGGGCTAGGTCGCGCGTAAACTGGTACAGAGGGTGCCCCACCATGTGGCAGCCCGCGGAATAGCCGTCCATATACCCATCGACATACTGGTTGCTGTACCCGGCGTTGAGCAACCCCTGGCGACTCCCCGCACTACAGCCGGCCAGGAAGGACAAGATCAATACGGCAACCATCACCTTCTTCATCTCTTCTCCCAATCCTCAGGTCCCGGCCCCACTTCCCGGCGACCCGCCTGAAATAAAAAGCGGGATTCTATCGCGCGGTTCGCAGACGGTGCAATAGAAAAAACGCAAATTTTGATACTGCCGTCATGGATTGGACATTGGGGATCATAAGACATGGGTCCGCCTGGTTGTCTGGACGGGCCGAGCCGTTTGACCGAGTGGGCAGTGCCGGGTGCGTTCACTCAAAAAGAGACCTGTGAGTGAGAGTAAGAAGAGGTGTGAGTACTGGATTTCGAGCCAACACCCCGGCACTGTAAGCCCCACTCGTTGTCAAAGATCATCCTCCTACGATCCGCTGTCTCGTAGGCGTAACTACGTAGCTTGTACTACGATCTGCGCGGGTTTGTTCAGGGAATTGCTGGCTGGATCGAGGAAATATCCTGCTCCGCCAACTTTACGTCGATTCCACGGAGGTGTTGTCGGGTGCACTGACCGGCCGAACCGCTTGCCGCGCCCGGGGAATCCACACCCCGTTGAAGATGGCGGTCATTTGCTTCTGCATGCCCCGCCGGCCTTTTTTGCCCGCCACGATCCCGTCGGTCATCGGCCGGGCCCGCAGGATCTCGGCCGCCAGGGTTCGGTACTCGATCGCCCCCTTGCTGGTGGGGGCATACGTCAGGACGGACTCGCCGGCGCTCGGCGCCTCCGCCAGACGAATATTCCGGTGAATGACGGTATTGAAGACCAGCCCCGGGAAAACCTCGCGGATCTGTTGCTGCATCTCGCGGCTGAAGGTCGTCCGATCCTCGATGAACGTCAGCAGCACCCCCACGTTCTCCACGGAGTAGGGGTGGAACCGCTGATGCATGATGCGAATGGTGTCCAGCAGGCGGCGCAAACCCTCCAGGGCATAGTAGTGCATCTGGACGGGCACGACGATGTCCGTGCTCGTTACCAGGGCATTGAGCGTCAGGACGCCCAGCGACGGCGGACAGTCGATCACACCGAGGTCATAATTGTCCCGCACGGCCTGCAAAGCCCGGGCCAGACACAACTCCCGGCTGGGCCGGCCCATCAACTCCAATTCCGCGCCGGCCAGCAACACGTTGCCGGGCGCCAAATCCAAACGCGCGATCCCGGTTGGAACCACCACGTCCGCCAAACGCAACTCGGGCCGCATCACAACATCATAGATGGTCTGGTCCAGAGCATCAGGATCCTGGCCGACCCCGATCGAGGCGTGGCCCTGGGGGTCAAAATCGACCAGAAGAACGCGCTTGCCCAGCTCGGCGAAGGCGGCTGCCGTGTTGATGGCCGAGGTTGTTTTGCCGCAGCCCCCCTTCTGGTTGACCATCGCGATGATTCTCATGACAACACCCACCTCTCAGCGATCGAGCCTGGGAACAACCACCCCATCCTGCGTTGGTCACCCTTGCAGATCCGCGGACGCTCCTCCGAGCATCTCCCGCTGGTGGCCCGTCGGCATGGCCTGAGCACGGCACGCGAATCAAGACCGGGAACACCGCGTCGAGAACGCCATACCGAAGGACCCCATCCCAACTTTACATTGTACCTTCCGAGGCCCCGGTCTGTCAACCGTAAAGTCGCGACACCCATAGAAAGCGGTGGCCGCCATACGGTGGCGGATTGCCGCGCTCCGCTCGCAATTGTCCGTTCCGGGTCTGTCGCTTTGTCCCGCCCCGGGGATTGGCTTTGTTTTTCCGGACGCTTCTGCCGGTCCGATTCGTCATAATCCTTTTTCCATGAAGCACTTGGCATAGCTCGTTCCCTGCCCGGATTGGCTTTGTTTCACGTGCTTGGCCCCAACGGCTCCAACACGGGTGACCCTGTCGGTCCTCGCTTGACACTCGACACTTCAAACTTGATTGTATAGGAATTTGCTTTTGTGGATAACTCCTGTGGTTCTGGGAATACTGGGGATAATGGGTAAGTGCGTGATTTGTGGAAAACC
>CAYHAJ010000389.1:0-9534 GCA_964354535.1 uncultured Pirellulales bacterium | reverse complement strand
TGAACTGGCTTGCTGGGGCGACCACTTCGAGGTGGACAAGGCCCTCAAGGACGACAAGTACTGCAAGGCCAAATGGGACCTGCTCAACAAGTACGGCCTGAAGGTCTTCGCCATCTCCAACCACCTGGTCGGGCAGTGCATCTGCGACAACATCGACGGGCGTCACAAGAGCATTATCCCGCCCGAGATCTGGGGCGACGGCAATCCCGAGGGGGTCCGGCAGCGGGCCGCGGAGCAGATGATCAAGGCCGCCAAGGCGGCCAAGAAGTTCGGCATCAAGGTGGTCAACGGTTTCACCGGCAGCTCGATCTGGCACCTGCTGTACTCGTTCCCGCCGGTCTCGAAGGACATGATCGACGCCGGCTACGCGGACTTCGCCAAGCGTTTCACGCCGATCCTGGATGCTTTCAAGAAAGAGGGCATCAAGTTCGGTCTGGAAGTGCATCCGACCGAGATCGCGTTCGATATCGCCTCCGCCCAGCTGGCCATCGACGCCGTCAAAGGCCACGAGTGCTTCGGCTTCAACTATGACCCCAGCCACCTGGGCTACCAGGGCGTCGACTACGTGAAGTTCATCCGCACGTTCGGCAAGCGGATCTGGCACACCCACATGAAAGACGTGTGGTGGGGCCACGGGGATGGCACCGTCGGCGTCTTCGGCGGGCACATCGACTTCGCCGACCCGCGCCGGTACTGGGATTTCCGGTCCATCGGCCACGGGGACATCAACTTCGAGGAGATCGTCGTCGCGTTGAACGACGTGGGATATCAGGGCCCGCTCTCGATCGAGTGGGAGGACAGCCGGATGGACCGCGAGCACGGGGCGGCCGAGGCCGGCCAGTTCATCAAGAAGGCCGACTTCAAGCCGTCTCAGCTTGCTTTCGACTCGGCCTTCGAGAAGAAATAGTCATAACTACAGTGAGGCCCGGATGTTGCGAAAGCATCCGGGCCTTACTGGCATATGTGTAGAGCGTCCAAGAGAATGAAAGCAAAGACCGCTTCCATGTCATTGCGAGCGCAGCGAAGCAGTCTCCCACTCGATGGGTTGAGATTGCTTCGTCGCTGCGCTCCTCGCAATGACATAATTCGTTCTGTAAGATGCTCTTAGAAACTTAGAAAGCGGCTGGCATGCGCACGAACCAGAACGTCAGCCGGCGCCGGTTCCTGACCGGGGCGGCCGGCACCGCCGTGGGGGTAGTGGGGTTTCCTTATATCATCAGTTCTTCGGTCCTCGGCAGGGAGGGCAGCGTCGCACCCAGCGAACGCATCACGATGGGCTGCATCGGCGTCGGCTGGCAGGGCGGCTCCAACATGGGCCAGTTCCTCCGTGAGAAGGATTGCCAGATCGTCGCCATCTGCGACGTGGACAAGAAGACGCTCCAGGGGGCCTTGAACACCGTCAACAAACGGTATGGCAACCAGGATTGCGCGGCTTACAACGACTATCAAGAGCTGCTGGCTCGCAGGGACATCGATGCGGTTTCGCTCGGCCTACCCGACCACTGGCACGCGATCCCGGCGATAGAGGCCGCCAAGTCCGGAAAAGACATCTTCGGCGAAAAGCCCCTCTCGCATGACTTCCGCGAGGGGCGGGTGATGTGCAACGCCGTCAAGCAGTACGGCCGGATCTGGCAGACCGGGAGCTGGCAGCGCTCCCAGGCGCATTTCCGCTTCGCGTGCGAGTTGGTCCGCAACGGCCGGATCGGCAAAGTGCACACGGTCGAGGTCGGATTACCAGCGGGACACTCGGATTTTGCCAAGACGGCAGGCCAGGAGCAGATCGTAGCACCGCCGGAAGGGCTTGATTTCGACAGGTGGATCGGGCCGGCCCCGTATACGCCGTACCGTGCCGCACTGCTGCCCAAGAACTGGCGCTGGGTTCTCGATTACGGCGGCGGACAGCTTATGGACTGGGTGGGCCACCACGTGGACATCGCCCACTGGGGCATGGGCTGGGATAACACGGGTCCCCTGGAGATCGAGGGCACCGGCGAGTACCCCAAAGACGGCCTTTACGACAGTCCGACCCGGTATCGCCTGACGGCCAAGTACCCCGGCGACGTGACCGTAGTCATCGCGGGCGGACATAAGGACATCCGCGGCGGCACCAAGTGGATCGGTGATAAAGGCTCGGTGTGGGTCAGCCGCGGCGATCTCACGAAGAGCGTGCGAACCGAGCCTGCGGAATTGAAGCTGGAGAAGCTCGGCGCCGGTGACGTTCGTCTCTACGACTCACCGGGTCACTGGAGGAACTTCCTCGACTGCATCAAGAGCCGTCAGGAAACCATCACGCCCTGTGAGGCGGCCCATCGCTCCGCCACCCCGGGGCATCTCGGGCGGATCGCCATGTGGCTGGGCCGCAAGATCCGTTTCAATCCTGAGACCGAAGAGATTATCAGCGATCCGGTTGCCTCCGCGCTGCTCGGTCGGGCGTACCGAAGTCCTTGGCATCTCTAAGGTTATGAGAAGACAGTCGAATGCGATGCCTGATGAAGGAAGGGCGGTTGATCTGGGTGGCATCGTCAAGCCCGCAGGGCTTGGCGATGGGTGGAACGTGGCGAGGCCATCTTGGCCTTGTTCCTTGTGGCGATGGCATCTTGTTCTTTGGGACTGGGACGCGCTTTGACCAAGCGAGGCCAAGATGGCCTCGCGACGCAAGGGCGGGATGCCCTCGCCACGAAAGAAGTCACCCAAATCCTTGGCATCTATAGACTTATGTGAGGGCAGTTGAATGACGCAGGTAAGCATGAATCGACGGGACTTCCTCAAGAGCGCGGCAGGTGCGGCCGCGGTCGCCAGTGTGCCCTATGTCGTGCCGTCCTCGGTTCTGGGGGCTCAAGGCCAGACGCCACCCAGCGAGCGGATCACTATCGGCTTCATCGCCTGCGGCAAGCAGAGCCAGCACCTGATGCGGTGCTTCCTGCTGCCCAGTACACAGGTCGTCGCGGCCTGCGACGTGGACAAGCTCAAGCTCGAGCGCAGCGCGAAAAACATCGTCGAGAAGTACTACGCCGACCGGAAGGATGGGTCCTATAAAGGCTGCTCGCGATACGGTGACTTCCGCGAGGTGCTGGCCCGGCCGGACATCGACGCGGTGGTGATCTCGACGCCCGACCACTGGCATGCGATCACCACGATCGAAGCGTGCCGGGCAGGCAAGGACGTGTACTGCGAGAAACCGCTGACGCAGACGATTGCCGAAGCCCAGGCGATGGTCAAGGCGGTCCGGCAGTACGGGCGCATCTTCCAGACAGGCAGCATGCAGCGGTCCTCCCGCGAGTTCCGCTTCGCCTGTGAGTTGGTCCGCAATGGCTACATCGGCGACATCAAGCACGTGACGGTGAACGTCGGCGGACCGCCGGATGACAGGCGGCTGCCGGCCCAGCCCGTACCCGACTATCTCGATTGGGACATGTGGGTCGGTCCGGCCATGTGGCGTCCCTACAACAACGATCTGGCCCCGCACATCAGCTTTGATGGCTTCCCGAACTGGCGTTCCCACATTTATTACGGCGGCGGCGGCATGACCGACTGGGGCGCTCACCACTTCGATATTGCCCAGTGGGGTCTCGGCATGGACGAAAGCGGCCCGGTCGAGATCTACCCGCCCGACGACGGCGAGCACAAGGTCCTCACCTATAAGTATGCCAACGGGATCACCATGACCCGGGATGGTCAGGTGCGCGGCCCCGACGGCACCGGCCTGCCTTTTCAGGGCGATGCCTATCCGCTCTGGTTGGAGCGTATCAAGACCAATCGCGGGCGCAACGTCAACGGTGTTCTCTTCGAAGGCACGACGGGCAAGGTCGAGGTCAATCGCGGCTACCTCAAGACTTGGCCGGACAACCTCAAGGACCAAAAGATCGGGTCCGACCAGGTCAATCTCTACAACAGCAGGAGCCATTATCTCGACTGGCTCGAAGCGATTCGCAAACGGAGTGATCCTATCTGCACCATTGAGATCGGCGCCAGCTCGGTGACGGTGTGCCACCTCGGCAACATCGCTTATACGCTGAAGCGGCCTCTCAAGTGGGACCCGCAGCGCCAGGTGTTCCTTGGCGACGAGGAGGCCAACCGGATGCTGTCCCGGCCGATGCGCAGCCCCTGGCATATTTGACAGAACATAGAAATAGGAGTACATGCTTAGCCTGATGTCCGCACCGGCCCGGGTGGCACGGACAGACTTCTCGTGGCGAGGGCGTCCCGCCCTTGTTCGTCCGTGGCGAGGAGAGCCGACCCTCGAATCGCGGGCAAGATGCCCACGACACGCAAGGGCAGGATGCCCTCGCCACGAGGACACTGACAAACGAATCTGTCGGTGCCACCCAGATGGAGCTCTTTCAGACTGAGCACGTGCCAACGAACTTGAGGAGAACGGTACATGACCAGAATCGACGTATCCCGGCGACAGTTCCTGCGGAACGCGGCGGGCGTCTCGGCGGCGGCTGTGGGGTTCCCGTATGTTGTCAGCTCCTCCGCCCTGGGGGCCAATGGGGCCGTCGCGGCCAGCGAGAGAATCACGATGGGTTGCATCGGCGTCGGTGGCCAGGGCACCGGCAACATGAGGAACTTCCTGGGCAAGAAGGATGCCCAAGTCGTGGCGGTCTGCGATGTGGACCCGCGCAATGCCGAGCGGGCCAAAGGTTTCGTGGACAAGAGATACGGCAACTCGGATTGCGTGATTTACCGCGACTTCCGGGAGTTGATCGCGCGCAATGATGTTGATGCCCTGTCGCTGGCGATGCCGGACCATTGGCACTCGATTCCCGTCGTGATGGCGGCCCGGGCGGGCAAGGACATGTACGCCGAAAAGCCGCTGGCCCGCACCATCCACGAGGCGAAGGTGATGCGGGACACCGTGAACCAGTACAACCGGATCTGGCAGACGGGAAGCTGGCAGCGGTCCGTGGATAATTTCCATCATGGTTGCGAGCTGGTCCGCAACGGGCGGATCGGCAAGGTCACGCGGGTGGAAGTGGGCTTGCCGACCGGCAGTCCGGGCAAGAACAACCCGGTGCAGGCGGTCCCCGCAGGTGTCGATTGGGACTTCTGGCTGGGTCCGGCCCCTTGGGTGCCGTTCCGGGGCGTCATGCACTGGGATTGGCGTTGGATGATGGATTACTCCGGCGGCCAGTTGACCGACTGGGCGGGCCATCACATCGACATTGCCCATTGGGGCCTGGGACTGGACGACACCGGCCCGGTGGAAATCGAAGGCAAGGGCGAGTACCCGAAGGACGGGATTTTCGACGTTCCGACCGCGTACAAATTCACCTGCAAGTATGCCAATGGGGTGGAGATGGTCGTGGCGAATGACAGGCAGGTGCCCAAGGGCATGGGGACGGTCTGGTATGGCGAGAAGGGCTGGATCCACGTGGATCGCGGCCGGCAGGCGACGAACCCGCCGGAACTCTGGAAAGAGGTGATCGGCGCCGATGAGAACGGGCTGTACCGCAGCCGCGATCACCATCAGAACTTCCTCGACTGCGTGAAGTCCCGCCAGAAGACGATCACGCCGATCGAAGTGGCGTGCCGCTCGATCAGCGTCGGGCTCTTGGGCGAGATCGCCATGCTACTGGGCCGCAAGGTTCAATGGGACCCGCAAAAAGAACTGTTCGTCAATGATACCGAGGCCAATCGGCTGCTCTCGCGGCCGATGCGGGCCCCGTGGCATCTGTGATCGAAACGAGTGGACAAGGCACCCGGTTTCTGAGTAGAAAGGAATAATATGATGAGCTCAAGAAGTATCGCCGCGACGTTGCTCGTCGGCTTCTGTCTGTCTGCGGTTCTGTGGGCGGAGTCGCCGAAGGAGTTGCGGAAGGTGACGGAGGAGGAGATCGCCAAGATCAAAGCCGCTATGCCGGATACGGCGGTGGCCAAGCCGGCCAAGCCGCGCAAGATGCTCGTCTTCTGGCGCTGCGAGACGTTCTTCCATACCGTAATCCCCGTGGCGAACGAAGCCCTCAAGATCATGGGCGAGAAGACCGGAGCCTTCCAGGTGACGGCGGTCACCGATGATTACTCCGTTTTCAATGCCGAGACGCTCAAGCAGTTCGATATCGTCTGTCTGAACAATACAACGAGCTTGAAGTTCGATCCGAAGACGACGCCGGAGCGATGCCAGGCTCTGATGGACTTCGTGAAAAGCGGCAAAGGTATCGTCGGCATTCATGCTGCGGCGGACAACTTCTACCAATGGCCCGAAGGTCAGGAAATGATGGGCAACAAGTTCACCGCCCATCCCTGGACCTCCAACATGACGGTGGCGATCAAGATCGACGAGCCCGATCACCCACTGACCGCGCCCTTCAAGGGCCAGGGCTTCAAGGTCAAGGACGAGATCTATCGCACGGCCCCGAATCCCTATTCCCGCGACAAGCAGTTCGTCCTGATGAGTCTCGACCTGAGCGATCCGGGGACGAAGAACGTCAAGGGCGTCATCGAGAGCGACAAGGACACGGGCATCACCTGGGTCAAGGATGTCGGCAAGGGCCGGCTCTTCTATTGCTCGCTCGGGCACAACAATGAGATTTTCATGAACACGCCGATTCTCGAGCATTATGTGCGTGGCATTCAATTCGCGGCGGGGGATTTCCCGGTACCGACCAAACCAAAGGCACAGGCATCAGTTAAGGGGTCAGGCATGGAACAACAGTTGGCAAAGGTCAAGACGTACGATTTCGGCGACAGCCGCCAGGCGTTGACGGAGCTCAGTGACGAGATCCGCAAGGCCTACGGCAAGCCCCAAGAGCTGAAGAAATACGAGGCAGCCCTGATCGACGTACTCAAGTCGGATGCGAAATACGCGGGCAAGCAGTACGCCGCCCGCGAGTTGAGCATCATCGGGACGGAGCAGTCGGTGCCCGTGCTCGCCGGCATGTTGACGAACCAGGAGTACTCGGATATGGCCCGCTACGCCCTGGAGCGGATTCCCGGCGAGGCTGTGAACAAGGCGCTGCTGGCAGCCCTGCCGAAGGCTCAAGGCAAGGCCAAGATCGGGATCGTCAACAGTCTCGGCGAGCGAGGCAGCACGGCGGCGACGGCGGACATCGCCAAGTGCGCCGAAGGCTCGGACAAGATGCTGTGCGGGGCCGCGATCAGCGCCTTGGGCAAGATCGGCGGGCCCGAGGCGGTCAAGGCTCTGAACGGAGCCTTGCAGAGTGCCCCGGACAATCAGAAGACGCTGGTCTATGACGCTCTGTTGAAGGCGGCGGAGAAGATGATGAGCAAGGGCGACCGGCCTGGGGCTCTGAGGATCTACACCGCCCTGAATAAGCAGGACGTACCGAAGCTGGTCCGCACCGCGGCGATCAACGGCATCGCCAATAGCAGTGGCAAGACCAAGTAGTCGTGGCTGGAACGCGCTTGCTGAATCTTGGGGGCGGCGGCGGCCGGAGTGAATCCTTGCCGTTGCCGCCCGGATCGGGTTTGTGAGCAGGCGGCTTTCACGTGGATTAGGACGGTAGTATGACGCGAGGATTGCCGAGGTTCCTTTTCTTGCTGATGACGGGGTGCGCCGTCGGTTTGCCTGCGATGGCCATGGGGGCCGCCGATCAGGAGAACCAGGACATCATCCCCATCGTGATCGACGCGCTCAGGAGCAACGATCCCGAGATGCAGAGCGGCGTGATGGGCATTGCGCGGAGCATTCCCGGCCCGGAGTTCACCAAGGCCCTGATCGCGGAGTTGCCCAAGCTGTCCGCGATGGCACAAGTGCAATTGCTCTCGGCGCTGGGCGACCGCGGTGATGCGGCGGCCCTGCCAGCCGTGATTGCCGCGGGCAAAGCGCAGGATGAATCCGTCCGGGTGGCGGTGCTGCGGGCCGTCGGCCAGTTGGGAACCGCGGCGAATATTCCGCTCTTGGCCGAGCGGGCGGCGGCGACCCGGGGCGCCGAGCAAAAGGCGGCGCGCGAGGGTCTCTATCGACTGCGCGGGGCGGACGTGGATGCGGCGATTCTCAAGAGCCTCGCCGAGGCCTCCCCGGGTGTCAAGGTGGAGTTGATCGACGCGATCGGCGAGCGCAACATTGCCGGGGCGGTCGAGATGCTGCTCAAAACCGGAAAGGACGAGGACCGCAGGGTCCGGCTCGAGTCCTTCCGAGTCTTGAGGATCGTCGCCAAACCGGAAGACCTGCCCGCACTCGTGAACCTCTTGCTGGAAACCAAGAATGAGGCGGATCGCGGCGAGGCGGAAAAGGTGGTGGCGGCCGTGGCCCACAAGGTCGAGGACAAGGCCCACCAGTCGGCCGCCGTGCAGGCGGTGCTGACGAATGTCAAGGACATCCCGGACCGGGCGTCCCTGCTGCGCGTGCTCGGTCGGATCGGTGATGCCGGCTCGCTGCCGATCCTGCGGAATGCCCTGGGCAGCCGCGAGGCGGAGATCCAGGATGCCGCGATTCGGGCGCTGTCGGACTGGCCAATCGCCGAGCCTGTGCCCGATCTGCTCAAGGTGGCCCAGACCTCGACGAATCCGGTGCACAAGGTCCTGGCGCTACGTGGCTTCGTACGCCTGCTGGGCTTGGAGAGTGACCGGCCCGCCGAACAGACCATGGACCTTTATAAGAAGGCGATGGATCTGGCCGGCGACGTGTCGGAGAAGAAACGCGTGCTGGCCGGACTGGCGAGCACCAAGTCCCTGGCGGCGCTGAATATGGTCGCCGGATATCTCGATGACCTGGCGCTGCACCTGGAGGCGGAGTCGGCGGCGGTCCGGATCGCGCCGGCGGTGGTCGCCGCCAATCCTCAGCGGGTGAAGGAAGTGCTCCAGAAGGTGATCCAGGGCACGAAGAACGATACGATTCGGGAGCAGGCGCAGCAGATTGTCAGTCAGATCAAGTGACGGCAGCCATGCAATGGTCGCGGGATACATGCAGACGAAAGAAAACGAAGGTGAAAAGGTGAGAACGGAAGAAGGGAAGACGCTCGCGTCGTCTCACGCTCTGACCTTCTCACCTTCTTGAGTTTGGCGGTGTCATCCGGAAGGGGCAGAAAAGATCAACGGTTTTGAGGACCAGGGGACATGAAAAAGATCGTGAACACACCAGGGTCGGGCGAGAGGTTATCGCGTCGCCATTTCATGGGTGCGGCGGCCGCGACCGCGGCGTTTACCATCGTGCCGAGCCACGTGTTGGGTGCCGCGGGCCAGAAGCCGCCGAGCGAGAAGCTGAACATCGCCGGCGTCGGCATCGGCGGCATGGGCAAGAGCAACCTCCGGGGCTGCGAGAGGGAGAACATCGTGGCCCTGTGCGATGTGGACTGGGCCTATTCGGCGGATGTCTTCAAGAGATATCCGGATGCCAAGAAGTGGAAAGACTTCCGCAAGATGCTCGACGAGCAGAAAGAGATCGAGGCAGTCATCGTGGCTACGCCCGATCATCTGCACACGCCGGTGGCCATGGCGGCCATGCAGCACGGCAAGCACGTCTATGTGCAGAAGCCCCTGACCCGGCTGGTGGAAGAGGCCCGCGTCTTGACGGAAGCCGCACGCAAGTACAAGGTGGCCACCCAGATGGGCAACCAGGGACATTCACAGGAT
>CAYHAJ010000388.1:0-11379 GCA_964354535.1 uncultured Pirellulales bacterium | reverse complement strand
GGTGTGGCCGCTGCCCACGCCCGCCTGGAAGTAACCGTTGTTGTCCTGCGTGTACATGGAGAAGGTCAGTCCCATCTGCTTGAGGTTGGACTGGCACGCGACCGCCTGGGCTTGCTTGCGGACCCGCTGCAGCGCCGGCATGAGGATCGACATCAAGAGAGCGATGATGGCGATGACGACCAGCAGCTCGATCAGCGTAAAAGCTCTTGTCTTGCCCATAGCTCCTCCTCAAACGGCGATATACGCTGCAGGATACCGACGAGAGCAGTCTTCGTCAAGTCGGCGCACGGTAGGGGCGAATAATCATTCGCCCCCAATGCGTTTTGACAGACAAAATCGGTAATCACGGTCGAGGGGGCCGGGTGTCCACGCCCAAGCGCGGCTTGAACGTGTTCTCTGCGCGCGAGGGAGCACGATCAGACAAGTTTGGCCGTGGCACCCAGAGATTACCGAAGTTGTTCGTCAAAACTCATCAGACGGTTCAAGACCGCGTAAACGTGGGACTCCAAACGGCGATTCCTTTGTTCATGGCTCCTCCAAGTAAAGCGGATAGACGCCACGCTCGCGGATCAGTTTCACCACATAGTCATAGGTCCGGCCGGAGACGGCGCTGGTGACGGAGTGGTCCGATTGGAAGATGAGGCCGCCGCCCTGGGCGGCGTGGAGCTTGCGCAGGATCTCGGCCCGAATTTCCCGTCGGTCCCCGCGTTCCCAGGTCTGGACGTTGAGATTGCCGCAGAAGCCGATGCGATGGCCGTACCGGCGGCGCAGCTCGACCACGTCCATGCCGGCCTTGACCTCCAGCGGGTTGTAGGCGTCAATCCCCATTTCGACGTAGTCCTCGAAGATGGCGCTCACGTTGCCGCAACCATGGTAAATCACGGGCAAACCATGCGCGTGACAATAGTCCACCATCGCCTTCACCCACGGCTTGAAATGCTCGCGCCAGTAGTCCGGCGAGAAGAACAAACCTTTACGGTAGGCCACGTCACCCCAAATGACAAAGCCATCAAGAACGTCGGGTGCGGCGTCCACCGCCGCCTGGCAGCAGTGGAGGTAGAACTCGCCGACCCGGTTGATGCAGGCGCCCGTCCGTTGCGGATAAAGTCCCATCCACAGGAGCGCATTGTGCTGGCCCACGAGCCGGGTCAGGCACTCGCTCGCCTCGATCATACTGCCAAAGACCGGGAAATCGGTCCAGAGCCTCTTGACCGTATCCACCCATGGCGGGGAATTCCGCTGGAAGCCGTCGCCCACGCCGGCGATCTGGTTGTCGCCCGCCTCGAAGAAACGGCGGCGGTCGCAAGGATCGTTGAATTCGAAGGCTTCGAGCTTCTCGATGCTGTCGATGTCCCACGAGATCTGTTCCGGCATGGGCAGATCCAGTCGCTTGCGCAGAACGGTCTCGAAGCCGGTCTTGACCCATACCTCATTCTGGTCCTCCCGAAGGGTCACAAAGGGCTTGATATGCGGGTCCATGTTGGGGGTGGTGACAATCCAATCCAGGTCATAGTAGGAGTAAGGATCGGCATCGGGCAGCAAATCCAGCTCGCGTCGCCAGCGATTCACGAAGCTGCCCCAGAAGAAGTCACTCACCGGCACGCGGTCCGGCTCTTCGTGCCGAAGCGCTTTGCGCATGCGTGCAAGCTTGGCAAACGTAGATGCCGGACGGTTCGTCATGTCCATTTTGCAGGAGTCCCCTTTCAAAACCAAGGGCCTGGACGGGGCGAAACACCCCGTCCAGGCCCACACCTAGTGCGTGGCCAGTGGTGTTAGAACGCTTTCGCGAAGGGCTCCGTGCGGCCGGCCAGCGACGCGAGCTCTTCCGCCGACAGGGCCCGGTTGTAGAACCGCACATCATCGATCTTGCCCGTAAAGGCCCGGGTAACCGTCGTGCCGTCGGTGCCCAGCCAAGCGCCGATCAGGCCCTCGCCCAGCGTCGCTGTCGCGGGCGTCGTCAGTGCTCTCGACGCCTCCTTGAGACCGTTGAGCCACAGGGCACATTCGGTCGGCGAGAGGGTGATCGCCACGTGGTTCCACTGGTTGGTCTTGGCGATCGATACACCCCCGAGGTCGGCCCCCGCGCCGTTGATGCCGGAATTGACCTTGCCGTAGCTGTAGCGCCAGTGCAGGTCTCCGGCTTCCCAGCCGTTGGTGTGGAAGAAGCTCTCGAATTGGATCGGGACCGGGTCGACCGCCGTGTTGACCCACATGGCAATCGTCAGGGCATTACCGCTGCCCAGCCGCGGTACGGCTACGCCATCGCCGATGCCATCGAGCGAGACCACCTGGCCTCGGACGGGGTCATTGACGATCTTGGCGTCGGCTCGGGCTGTGCCGGCGAAGGTGCCGGCGGAATCCTTGAAGTCACCGTCGAACTTGTACCAGGCGACCAGACCGGTCTTGCCCGGATCGACCGGCTTGATCGTCTCCCCGGCCGTCGGATACAAGCAGATGTTGTCGAACCGCAAGATGCCCTTTGCACCGGCGCCATCGATACCAAGGGCGATCTTCTTGACGCTCTTGAGGTCGGTGCCGCTGGCGGCCAGATCGATGTTCCAGGGCTGCCACTGGGTGCGCTTGAGATCCTCGGCCTTGCCGGTGTAAAGGATCTTCGTGCTGTTGATCTTGAGGTACATCTGTCCGGTATTGTTCGGGTCGCCGTAGAACGATAGCGCCAGCGTCCTATAGCCGTGCTTGGTCCAGTCCTGGGGGGCATCGAACACGCGCTCGGTCTCGGAGTAGGTCGGACCACCGGAGTTGGCGTAGGTCAGCGGCATCGCCTGTTTGCCACCGAGGATGATCTGGGTCTCGGCGAAGGGCGCCTGGCTGTTGCCGACGACGGCACCATTGTCTTTCGACCCATAGCCGTCGATCCAGATCTGGAAGATGGCCTGGTTACTCTCCATGCTGTCGAGGTAGCTTTCGAAGTCATCGACGGTGAAGAACTTGACCGTGGCAAAGCTCCAGACATCGCTGGCCCAGGTGGCGGGGTCCTTGGCCTCGTTGACCTCCACAATCTTCCAGTAGTAGCTCTGTCCCAGATTCAGGTCCGCGTCATAGGCGGGACTCTTGACGGTTGCCGCCAGGGGCAGGTTATTCGGGTCGGTGCCGAGGAAGACCTGGTGGGAACCGGCTTCGCGTCCAGCCCGCCACTTCAACGTTACCTCTGGAGCGACATTGGCGGTGCCGGGAACCGGACTGGGCTCGCGTGCCGCCACGGGCACCGAGAGGAAGCGAGCTTCGCTCAGGCCGTACTGAGGCGTCACACCGCCCCAGTTGTTCTTGAAAGTCAGTTTCACGAACTTGGCCATCGCGCCGGCGAAATCGACCGTGGTGTTGGCGGCGTAACTGGCGGCGCCGGGAGCGCGGCCGAATTCAAAGTCGCCCAGATTCTTCCACGTGGCGCCATCCACGGAGTACTGAACGGTGACGCCCTTGGCGCCGAAGCCGATGAAGGGCTCGAGCAGTTGGTTCGAGTTCCAGGCCAATAGCCGATCGAGTTTGTACGCTCTATCGAAAGCGTACTGGATCCAGGTACCGCCCGTGTCCTTGCCGCTGAGCCACATGCTGGTGGGCTCGGTCCCGTGGAGATCGCCGGTCAGGCCCGACCCGTCGACCGTCTTTTGGGGACTCATTTCCGGGCTGCTCATGCTGGAGGCCGTCGCGGTGACGCCGCGAATCGGATAGGAATAGGGCTCTACCGTAAACGACCAGATGGGGCCCCTGTAAATCGTGCTGTCCGGCGGGGCGTTGACTTCATCCACGCGCCAATAATAGGTCTGACCGAACTCCAGCCGGCCGGCGTTGAACGTCGTTCCCGTCTGGCCTTGGCTGACCAGCGTCCGCCCGGGCTTGGCGCGGCTGGCGTCATTGACGTCGCCGAAGACTGTTCCCAGGTACACGTCGTGCGTCTTGGCATACAGACCTGCGGTCCAGCTCACCACGACCTCGCGCGGCACGTCCGTGGCCCCCGTTTGGGGTGCGAGCACGGAGGCGTTGCCGGGGAAGAACCATTTGTTGTGGAGATACGCCTCGACACTGAGGCGCTCCGCGTCCGTCAGGGCGCGGTCGTAGATCAGCAGCTCACCCAGCTTGATGCCGCCCGAGCGGTAGGTCCGGTCACGGGTCAGCATGCTGGTCTCGACATTGGCCGTCGTCACCAGGCTGATGATAGAATAGTCGGTCGGCAGCACGGTATTGCTGCCGTCCACCTTCATACCATTGAGATACGTCGAGCCGTTGCGGATATTGGCGCTGGTCCAACCGTTGGGCGCCTCCCAGAACTGGTTCGTCTGTCCCCGATGGAAGTGGTAGTTGTTGTCGTCACCCAGGAGGAAGCCATTGGTGCCCGCGTCCATCCCGCACACCCAAAATACCGTGCGGACGTTGCTGATATTCAGGACAGCGCCCGAGGCATTCCGGAATTGCATCCACGGCTGGTGGGTGGCGAGTGGATTGCCGTAGGCCGAGTCGCCGAAGTCCACGATGCCCTTGCCGTTGAGCTTGCCTGACAAGTATGTCGGCTGTTGCGCGGCGGCAGTCTGATCGGCGTAGTTGCCGGCCCCCGACAGGTCATTCCACCGCGTGACCTTGCCCCCGGCCAGCGTGAGGCTGCCCGTGTTGGAGGCATCCAGAAAGAGAACCAGACCCGTCTTGACCGGCGGTTGGGCCAGGGCGCCCGGAACCCACCAGCCCATCCACACCAGAACCATTGCGGCTACCATCATCTTCTTGCACATAGCGTTCCTCCATTTCCTGGGCCCGTTGGCCCATTTTCAGTAGTGCTGCACACACTGTCAGTTTGAGGTTGGAAGGTTTAAGTTTGAAGTGGGGCGGGTGCTCCTCGAGACTTCCGACTTGAAACTTCAAACTTGACACTTCCCACTTGGCATTTCTTTACAGCAGCGACCGGTACGCGTACATTTTGAGAACGCCCTCGAAGTCGTCCATCTCCTCGTTGTCCTGGGGTGGCCGGTAGAAAGTGAATGTCGCCGGGTTCCACAGGGCCTTGAGATTCCACTCGACAAACTCCCGGCTGAACCACCGGTGCATATCGACATGGCCGTCGGCGAAACTCAGGGTGCTGCTGTTGTCCCGGTGCCAGATGCCGAGGGGGTCCACCCACTGCCTGGTCTTCGGCTGAATGACCCAGGAGCCGTTGTTGTAGCCCCGAGGGTCGCACTCGGCGATAAAGACCAGCTTGTCGGCGGGCTGCTTGATGTCGCCGTACTTGATGCAAGGGCGGATCTCCCAGCCGCCATTCTGCTCTACGCCGTTCATGCCGCCGGCGATGGAGTAGGTGGCATACGCGTACTGGTGGTAGGGACTATTCTGACGCCGATCGGAGGGACAGCGGTAGACCTCCACCTTCTGCACAAAGGGCCACAGCGTCCCGAGCTTGATGTACTCCTTCTTCTGCGCGACGGTGGAGCCGGCGCCGCCGGGCGGGATCTGCATCCAGGCCCCCCGGTTGGACCATTCCGGCATGCCGCAGGTCAGTTTCCCGTCGTTTTCGTCCTTGTACATCAGCCACCCCAGGGTCAATGTCCGCACATTGCTGCGACAGTGGACCGCACGGGCCTGCTCCCGGGCCACCTTCAGCGCGGGCATCAAAACGGCCATGAGAATGGCGATAATGGAAATGACGACGAGCAACTCGATAAGGGTGAAAGCCTTTTTACTCATGGCCGTCTCTCCGATCTCCTCCTGGAGGTCCTGATTTTCATCCGTGATCTGCCTGCCCGATGAGGGTCCGCATCCTCATGGGCACAATTCCACGCGCGCGAGCCCTTCCCAACCGCGACGCAACGTGTTGGGGGCCCGATCCACCCTGAAAGTCATCGCCGTTACAGCAGCGACTTGATCGCGTACCCCTTGACCATGAACTCGAAGTCCTCCATCTCCTCGTTGTCCTGCGGGGGTCGGTAGAACGCGAACGTGGCCGGATTCCAAAGGGCCTTGAGGTTCCATTCCACCAGCCCTCGGCTCTTCCATCGCTGCATCTCCACGCGGCCGTCGGCATATCCGAGGGTCGTCGCGTTATCCCGATGCCAGATCCCAAAGGGGTCGACCCACTGTCGTGCCTTGGGGTCCATGACCCAGGAATTCATATTATAACCCCGCGGATCGCACTCGGCCAGGAAGACGTATTTCTCGGAAGGCTGCCGGATCTCCGTGTACTTGGTCACCTGCCGCGCCCCGAACCCACCTCCCGACCCCAATCCGGCCAAGCCGCCGGCGATCGAGTAGGTACGGAAGGCGTATTTGTGGTAAGGGCTGTTCTGCCGCCGGTCGGAAGGGCATCGGTAAATGTCGATGTCTTTGACGTAGGGCCACAGCAGTCCTTGCTTGATGTACTCCTTCTTGTCCGCCAGGGTGGAATCGCCCAGCCCCGGCGGCATGACGACCCACGGCGCTACGGTCCGGCGGTCATAGGTCGGCCCCGGCGTCACGCCATGGACCAGCTTGGCGTCGTTCTCGTCCTTATACATCAGCCACGCCATGGTCAGGTTCCGCACGTTGCTGCGGCAATGCACGCTGCGGGCCTGTTCGCGGGCGATTTTCAGGGCGGGCATCAAGATGGCCATGAGGATGGCGATAATGGAAATGACGACGAGCAACTCGATGAGAGTGAAAGCCTTCTTGTTCATGGCCGTCTCTCCGATCTCCTCCTGCAAAGTCCTACTTTTCGTCCACACCCTGTTCGTCCGCGCCGCCGTTTTGCCGTGCCGAGCGGGCATAACAAACCATTATCTATTTTCGGCCGCAGCGGGCACCAAGACTATTCGATTTTGCGTCTTTGTCTTTCGATTTTGCGACATACAGCTCGCCCGATCTTGGCGCGCGATCTGCGACAAGCCGGGGTCTTCCGCCCTCCGTCTTCTGTCCTCTGTCTTCCATCCTTTGTCCTTCGTTCTCCGTCTTCCATTCTCCCTCTTCCGGCCGGGGTCTTGCCGTTCGGCGGCGATGCTGCTCAGGGGTCAGGTTCATCTGGCGTTTGAAGGCCACGCTGAAGTGGACGGAACTGGAGAAGCCGCACCGCGCGGCGACCTCTCCCAGGGACCAGTTGGTTTCCGCGAGCATCCGGCAGGCCCGCTCGATGCGCGCCCGCTGAATCTCGCGGTAGATGCTCAAGCCCACCGCCTGGCGGAAGTGCCGCTCCAACAGGCGTCGCGAGGTGGAGGCCGCCCCCACGACATCATCGACCGACAGGACCTCGCCTGCATGGATCCGAATGAAGCGAATCGCCTGCGCTACGAGGGGGTCTTCCACCGCCAAGACATCCGTCGATTGCCGGGTATGAACGTACGTGGGCCGCAGGTGGACCTCCTGGAGGGAAGGCTCTTTGCCCTTCATCTGCCGGTCGAGTTGCGCCGCGGCCTCGTAGCCGGCCTCTTCGACATTCAGCACGATGCTCGACAAGGGGGGGTGGGTCAGCTCACAGATCATCTCGTCATCATCCACCCCCAGAATGGCGATCTCGTCCGGAACACGCGCTCCAGCGGCCTTATTGGCCTCGAGCACCTGCTGGGCGCGATCGTCGTTGCAAACCATCAGTCCGATGGGTTTGGGCAGCGAGCGGAGCCATTGGGCCACGAGCGCCTGCTCCGCCTCCCACGGCCTGGGACTCATGCGGCGGTTGCGCGGCTCGTCTCGTCCGACGTCCCATGTCCCCTGTGACGAGCCGCGCAACTGTTCCGCGTCGTTTGGAGTTCCGCGTTTGCGTGGTCCCACTCCGAACCGCTCGTACAGATGGACCGCGTACCCGGCTTCCGCGAGCCGCCGCACGAAGCCTTCCTGCCGGACCCGCGACCAGTACATGTGATCGAACCCGCAGAAGGCGAAACGCGTGAAGCCGCGGTCGAGAAAGTGCTCCGCCGCCATGCGGCCCACCGCGTACGATTCCTCCACAATGCTGCACCGGCCGGGGATCTTCTCCTCGATGGGGAGAATGACACACGGGAAATCCGGCGGGAGGAACGCCTCCATCTGGGTCCGGTTCGCCGCAAACGCCACGATCCCGTCAATGCCGCGCTCACGCAGGGACGCCGGCGGACGAGCGTGTTTGGGCAGGCGGTGGTAGGGCGGCTGGCGGTAGAACGGCGGCTCCCGGTAGAAGATCCACGGCTCGTGGAATCGCGAGTAACGAACGATCCCCCGCAGCAGGCCCCGTTCCGAGGCCCGCGAGCACCCGAGCATCAGCAATACCCGCCGACCGGTCGTCATGCGCACGATTATAACAGATTCGCGGGGTGAAGATGGCAAATGACTTGGCGCCACGGCCGGATTGCGCATAATAACATTCCCACGATCCCTTTGAAGCGGTACTATGCATCCGACTCCGAGAACGACAAGATGTGCAGGTGGACAGGAGAACGATAGGAGAGCCCATGCAGTCAACGTACTTCGTCGGCATTGACTGGGTCGTTCTGGCGGCCTACTTCGTTGTGACGATGGCGATTGGATTCTACTTCTATCGCCGCAGCCGCTCGACGGAAGGATTTGTCGCCGCGGGCCGCTCCGTGCCCGGCTGGGCGTGCGGGCTATCCATCTTTGCGACCTACGTGAGCAGCATCAGCTTCCTGGCGCTGCCGGGCAAGGCGTACGCCACGAACTGGAACCCGTTCGTCTTCAGCCTGTCGCTGCCGATCGCGACGTGGGCGGCGGTGCGGTACTTTCTGCCGTACTATCGGCGGACGGGGGAAGTGTCGGCTTATGCCCACCTGGAGCATCGGTTCGGCCCGTGGGCCCGGGTCTATGCCAGCCTGTTTTACCTGCTGACGCAACTGGCCCGCATGGGCGCAGTGATGTACCTGATGTCTCTGCCTCTGAGCATCCTCATGGGTTGGGACATTCGCACGATCATCCTGATCACGGGGATCTCCGTCACCTTGTATGCCTTTGTGGGCGGGGTTTTGGCGGTCATCTGGACCGACGTGATGCAATCCATTGTGCTGATTGCCGGAGCTTTGATCTGCCCGATCGTGATCCTGCTGAGCATGCCGCAGGGGCCGGGGCAGGTCTTCTCCATCGCCGCCGAGAATCACAAGTTCAGCCTGGGCAGCTTTGGACTTTCCGTGGCGGACCCGACGTTCTGGATCGTCCTCGTTTACGGTCTTGCGATGAACCTCCAGAACTTCGGCATCGATCAGAGTTACGTGCAGCGGTACATCGCCTCCCCCAACGACCGGGAGGCCCGCAAAAGCGTATGGCTCGGGGGGCTGCTGTACGTGCCTGTCTCGGCCGTGTTCTTCTTCATCGGCACGTGCCTGTTCGCCTACTACCAAGCCCATCCGGCTTCGCTGGAGGAAGTCCGCACGGCGGTCGCGGTCCAGAGGCTTCAGTCACAGGGGATCGATCCTGAGACGCGGGCTAATCAGGCGGCGCTCGCGGCGGAACGGGACAAGCTCACGCAGGCGGATGTCGGCGACAGAGTCTTTCCGCATTTCATCGGGGCGGTGCTGCCCGCCGGTGTGACCGGGCTGGTGATCGCCGCCGTGTTTGCCGCCGCCATGTCCACGATTGCCACCTGTCTGAACTCCTCGGCCACACTGCTGATGCGGGACTACTACCAGCGGTACGTGAATCGCTCCGCGAGCGAGAGTCAATCGATGAGGGTGTTGCACGGCTCGACCATCCTGTGGGGGATCCTGGGCACGGGAGTGGCGTTCTTGCTGACGCGCGTGACCAGTGCCCTCGATGCGTGGTGGACCTTATCGGGCATCTTCGGCGGGGGCATGCTGGGTTTGTTCTTGCTGGGGATGATCTCGCGCCGGGCCGGGAACCCCGCCGCCGTCGCCGGCGTGAGCGCCGGCATTGTAGTTCTCTGCTGGATGACGCTGTCGAAGTACCTGACCGGGCCCTGGGAGCCCCTACGCAGCCCGTTCCACGCTTTTCTCATCCCCGTGCTGGGCACGTTGACTATTCTCCTGCTGGGCCTCTTGATCAGTCGATTCACCGTGTCCCGGGACCCGACGCAGGTGTGCGCCGAGACTTGAAATCTCCCCCGGTTTGCAGGACAATGGGCGATGGTAGGGGCGACGCATGCGTCGCCCGTACGAAAACGGTGGGGTAGGTAAGGGCGAATCATCATTCGCCCGTACAGCATGAGTGATGTCACACGCATCTTGAATGCCATCGAACGGGGGGACGCCCGGGCTACGGACGAACTCTTGCCGTTGGTGTATGAGGAACTTCGCGTTCTGGCGGCCCAGAAGCTCTCCCATGAGCCGCCGGGTCAGACCCTCCAGGCAACCGCCCTGGTACACGAGGCCTACTTGCGGCTGGTGGGTGACGAACCCGAAGGCTGGGAGAACCGGGGCCATTTCTTTGCGGCGGCCGCCGAGGCGATGCGGCGGATCCTGGTCGATAGCGCCCGGCGCAAACAGGCCCAGAAGTGCGGCGGCGGTCACGAGCGCGTCCCCCTCGACGCGGTCGAGGTAACGGACCTGGCCATGCCGGAAGACCTCGTGGTGCTCGACGATGCGCTCACGCGACTGGCAGCCGAGGACCCGCAAGCCGCTGGGATTGTCAAGCTCCGCCTTTTCGCCGGGCTCTCCGTAGATCAGGCTGCCAAAGCCATCGGTGTATCACGCGCAACTGCCTATCGACAATGGACTTACGCGCGTGCCTGGCTTCGCTCGGAGATCCACGGCAGCCGGCCGTAACGCCCAAATCCAAAATCTCTCAAGAATCGCTGAGACAATCGCGGTCCGGATTCCGCATTGTACTGTAGGGACCCCAAACGCGAGCTGTCGCGTTTGGGAAGGGCTCCCAAGTGCGAAATTTCGCACTTGGGGACCCGAGCCCTTGGTGAGGTGCATGATGGGTGTTGATCCGAACCAGGCCAAGTCGATCTTCCTGTCCGCCGTCGAGGGCCACGCCCCGGAGCAGTGGAGTGCCTACCTCGACGAGGCTTGCCGGGGCGATGCACCCTTGCGCCGACGCGTCGAGGCTCTGCTGGCGGCGCATCAGGGAACAGACAGACTGCTCGACGACCCCGGTGCCGCACTGCTGGGACCGCTCGACTTCGCGGCGCCGATGGAAGTCCCCGGCACGGTCATTGGGCGGTACAAGCTGCTGGAGAAGATCGGGGAAGGCGGCATGGCGGTGGTGTACATGGCCGAACAGACCGAGCCCATCCGCCGTAAGGTGGCGCTCAAGATCATCAAATTGGGTATGGATACCCGCCAGGTCATCGCCCGCTTCGAGGCGGAGCGCCAGGCCCTGGCCCTGATGGACCACCCCAGCATCGCCAAGGTCCTTGATGCCGGAGCCACAGAGACCGGCCGGCCCTACTTCGTCATGGAACTGGTTCAGGGCGTGTCCATCACCGAATACTGCGACAAGAATAGCCTGCGCACCAAGGACCGATTG
>CAYHAJ010000387.1:0-8104 GCA_964354535.1 uncultured Pirellulales bacterium | reverse complement strand
ATTATCCTGCCAAGATCAAGGTAACCGACGAGCAACTGGGGCAACTACGCCTCAAACGTCACGAATTCCACGGCGAATGGAACTACACCCTGTCTCCACGGAAGTGAAAGTTGTTCAGGTTATTATTGCGCAGTCACTTAGACGCCCATCATTAAGCCCCGGTCTCGTTCTCCCGCAAAGGGCGGCCTGTACTGGTACCAGTACCCGCAGGCCACCAATGCGAAAAACGCGATGGTCAATACGAAAGTCTTGCCGCTTAAGAACCCAAAAGTATTGCTGTTTGCTACCATGCACACGGAGGCACAGAACAAGCCGGTGTAGCCGATCTGATGCCGCAATCTGTACATCCGCCAAAGCGTGCCGAGCAGGAAGAGGAGGAGAAAGCTTCCTCCGATCAGACCCAGTCCGCCTAAGATCCCCAGGAAGGCGTTGTGGGAATCGGACGCATACACTCCGCCCAGCCGCTCTCCGGCCGCGAATCCCCAGCCCCAAATCGGCTTCTGCAGAAAAAGCCCCCACATGTCCTGCCACAACATCATTCGGCTGCCGATATTCAGGATCCGCGTGTCTGTTTTGCCGGGGAAGACAACGGCGCGGGCCTGCTCGACGATCTCCGGAAAGGCCAGGAGCGCCAACGCGGTCGTCACCAGCAACAGGGCGAGCAGTCTATGGCGCCGCACAATCGCCAGCGCGCACAGCGCGACCAAGACCGACACATTGGAGCCACTACTGGTACTGACCAGCAAAGCCACCAACGCGAAGAGCGCTACGAGCGTCAACATCCGAGCCCGGCGGGGATCGAGCCTGGCAGGGCCCGCCAGTCGCTCCGCCAGACAATAGGAAAACAAAGCCGCACTGATGCCGCCGGCATTCAGTTCATGATAACTCAGAAAATACTGTACGCTGGGAGAAATATCGTAGACGACGGGTTTGCGCAAAAGGCCAAAGAGGAGGAGAACCACGAGCAATCTGATCAGGTACTTCTCCGCCGCATGGAAATTGTCGTGGTACCCCATGAGATAGTAGAGGATCCACAAGAACATGAAAATCTGCAACGCAAAGGCCAGGCTCATCGCCGGCATTACCGACCAAGCGGAGCTGAGTATGCCGAAACCGTACAGGCATATCCCCGCTGTGATCTGCGTATCGTGCAGAGCAACTCCAAGCGGCACCTGTCTTTGCAGGAACACAAGCAGGAACATCCCGGTCGCTGCCCCCACTTGCAGCAATACGTAGCGGTCCAGACCCGGCGTCTCCCGGTTGACAATCAGAATGGTGATGCGCACCACGTACACCAGCAATAGCGCGTTGATCACGATAAATATCGGCAATGGTGTATTTCGACGGGTCTCAATCACAGAGTATTCCTATCGCCCGGCGGCAATAATCACCTGTCAACAATAGACACTATCCGCCACCAAGGGGTAGCCTTCCACACGGAGACGTGTGGGAAGCCTGGCGAAAGAGAAGTTGATCGAAGAGTTGCTTCGCTTTGTAAGCGTTGCAGCGCGCATCGAATTGGGCGCAGATTCTCTTGCGGGCCTGCATCCCCGCGCGCCGCGCTTTTTCCCGATCCATCAGAGCTGCGCGCACAGCGTGGAACAATGGTTGGACTTGTTGCGGCGGGACCAACCAGCCATCCTCCTGGCCCCTAATGATCTCCGGAATGCCCCCCACCCATGTCGCGACGATCGGCAAAGCGGCCGCCGCCGCTTCCATCACGGCGTTCGGCAGCCCTTCGAACCAGGAGGGGAAGAGGAACAGATCCGCCATCTTCAGTAGATCGATCGCCTCTCGATGAGGCACACCTCCAACGACCTGCACTTTGGCCGTAAGGCCATACTGACGAATGGTCGCCGTCAGTCGTGCGACGTCGCGCCGTTCTGCCCGACCTACCAGAAAACAACGGAAGCGCACCGCCTGATCCTGCAATCGCCGACAGACCTCCATCAACTCGTAGATGCCTTTGGACGCGATCAGATGACCCAAAAACAAGATCGCCGATTCATCCGCTCCGATCCCATACCGTTGTCGCATCCGCGACTTTACGGCCGCGTCAGGACAGATCGTCTCCACATCGACCCCGGCATAGTAAGTCACAGCGGGCACCCGGGCTTGCGTCATGACATCCACTTTTTGTTTCAAGTCCGCAGACACAGCCAGAATCAACTGGTTCGCCAGCAACTGCCTCTTTCGATCCGCATGCGAGCGGCTTTCGGGTTTGTCCCAGGTGTGGTTAATGTCGCTGCCCGTGACAAACGACGCCAGAGGCACTTCGTATTTGCGGGCTAAATCGGCTGCCGCCAGCCCGAACGACAGGGACCCACCAGCAAATACAATCACATCATACTGATGGTCACCAAGTTGGCGGCCATAACGCCCCTCGCAGATCGCCACCGTCTTGGCTCTCTGAGAGGTAATCGCTTTGACGTCCGCACCAGTTCGCCAGAAATGTACCTTTTCGCAGGATACCTCCACCCCATCCCAGTGGTAACGAAAATGGCGTGGCAGCGAGTAGTAGTCTCTGACCTTGTGAAAATAGCGCACGTAGGATGCCGGCGTAATCGCGCGCAGTGTGAAGACCGTCACAGCCGACCAGGATTGCATCTGTTTCGCCCGCCGATGGTAGAACGTTGATTCCGAGGGCATCTGTTCACAGGGATAGCCCGGTGCGAGATAGAGAATGTGAGGATGGCGGGAGTCCATGATTGCCCATCCAGAGCATCCGCTTACCGGTACCGCGTATTGGCTTTCGGCACCTCACCGGGCCCGGTAGGAATCGACCTTTATGCCTCAGGACCGCTCCGACGGCCGTCACCACGCCCTCGCGCGAGGAAGAGACTCCGGAGCACATTTTCGAGTCTTTCGCCGGAGGCCCATGGGATGCCGGCGCTCATTCATCAGGGTCTCTATGATCCCGGGTGTGGCAACGGCTTCTCTATGAAGGCGCGACACTTCCTTCCTCACTCGCTGCACCGAGGGCCCATAGTTGTTCTCGATATTCTCCAGCACCGCTACCAGATCGACGTCTCTTACAGTTCCGAGATCTCTGGCGCAGTCACTCATATTGAGACTCTTCATGATCCCAACCGTCTTGTGTCCCCAATAGGACAACCCGACACATGGTGTCCCGGCGATCAGCCCGAGGATGACCGAGTGGAGTCGCATGCTCACCAGGTACCTCGCGCATCCGTAGAGCGCCAGCAGTGCATCCGGACTGAAAGCCTCATCAAGTAAAAGGATGGATGGGTCTTTCTCCCCGTCCAGGTAGCGGAACAGCTTCTCGCTGATGGCGCTATCCGATTCAAAGCCGTGGTAGCCGTCGAAACGATGGCACTGGGTCACGATCGCCACCTTGTCAACATACCCTTTGGCAAGGGCGTGCCTGGTTACCGCCTTGAGGCATTCGAACACGTGGTTCCTCGCCTCGACGGATTTGTTCGCCATGGGCTCTCGGATCGTGAGGGCCAGATACCGCTTGTAGGGCAACGCATAGCGATCCGCGACAGCACGGGTCTTTTCCGTCTCACAGAAACTCAATCCAAATACACTGTCGGGCACGACTCTGATCTTCTCGTCTGCAATGCGGAGTGTACGCCGGACGTAGTCGGCGGAGATTTCTTCGCGACACAGGATCAAGTTGCATCTCCCCAACACGGCCCTAAGAAGAAGCCGTGCGATCCGGCTGTGGATCGGCCCGATGCTTTGGGCATAGATCACACACGGTACTCCATACCTGCGGGACAGCAGAAGCGGAAAGCATAGCCAGTACATGCTGATGAAACTTCGAAAAGGCATGCCGGGCTTGTCGTAGAAGACGTTCGTCCCTCGTCCCACGACCAGGCGGCTTTCCCGAATTTCCTTCATGGTGTTGTTCTGAAATAGCGACGGGCACAAGAGGATCACCGGCTTGAGCAGTGTACCAACGGCCCATAAGAATCCTCGTACCTTGCGATACCAGGGATTTCGTATGTCATAATTGTCCGCCCGTGCTTTGAGCGGGGCAGGAATGATGTTGACGTCAGGATACTCGGCCCGCAAATGAGGATAAGCCTTTTCTACGAGGTCCTGTCGGGAATGGCTGGACACGTAATTGATCCGGTAGTCCGGGAAATGCTCCTTCAGTACTTTGATCAAGCTCGTGCCCAAGGCACTGCCCCCCGAATTCGTATCAGGCAGTCCGTAGATGATCGTGATCTTCTTCTGCGCCATTGCGGTTATTCCCTGGGAGCCACTAAAAGACGAAGGCAGGCCAAGGTGCCACGCGGTTGACCCAGTTGCGCTCTCGTGGGCTGAACGCTTTATTGAGCCACGACGCCAGGAGATAGACGGCTAGGCCGGCAAGGGCCACCGCCGCCAGTGAAATGAGACTATGCACAAAGGGACGAAGGGACCAGAGGAACAGCGCCATCGCCGCCGCATTGACAGCCGTTGCGAATAATCCACGCCAGTCCACACACGTCCCGACATGTTTCTTGACGTGATAGTAAGAAAAAGGTTTTTCATCAGGACGGCGGAACAAGTCACGGCGACTACGCCCATCACCCCAAAATGCTTGATCACCAGCAATTCGACGATCAGATTGTAAATCGCGAAGATCCTGCTGTAGAGAGTGATCTGGACTTGTTCGATCGCCTGAAGGGTCAAGGCCATAGGGCTGACGAACACATTGAGGGCGGTGAAGAAAAGCAACAGCCACAGAATCGGTCTGGCCGCTAAATACTCCGGCCTGAAGACGAGGGTGATCATCGGGTCGCCCAACACGAAGAGGCCCGCGGCCAGCGGAAAGACGAAAAACGCGCCGATCTTGACCAACAAGTTGAACATGTCGATCAGATGCTGGTTGTTGCCGCTTTCTGCGTATTTGGTGAAGAAGGTCGGCCGGATCACCTCGCTCAGGGCGATGTGAGGCATGCAGTGGGTGAACAGCTTGATGACGCGATCCGCAAAGGCATAAAGCGCGACCGCCCCGGGTCCGAGAACCGCCGTGATGATGAAGAAATCGGTGGAAACGCTGAACACAGAACTCCCCAATTCATTGAACAGGGAGAGACTGCCATACCGGACGTAACGACGCAGGGGCAGGGCTTTCCGCTCGCTGTCGGTGTGCAGCCGCATGAACTTGAAGTAATAGAAACCCCATTGGAGGAAGACCCACAGGCCCCAGGCCACGACTTCGGCCCAGAGAAGACCGTAGATGCCGTAACCCAGTCGCAACAGCAAAGACACGCTGCCGCCGCGAAATACGAAGTAGAGCGTGCTCGCAATCACGGAGTACTTGTGAAGAAACAAGGAATGCAATACGGCCGTCAATAAGTTGGCTTCAAGGAGAAGAACGATACCCCAGGCAAAAATCGAGAAATAGTCGATGAATCCTTCGACCTTGAGCAGGCGGCCAACGGGATCATGAAACAGCAGGATCACCCCAACGGTGGCGGCCGAAAGAAGGATGCGCAGAATCAGACCGCGAGAGACAAGGTACTTGAGCAACGCGTATTCCCTGTGTTGCAGCGCCTCGGGGATGAAACGCTGCAGAACGGAAGAAATGCCGAGGGATCCGATGACGCTGACATAGCTGATCAACGAATAGAGTACGGCGTAGATGCCATAATCCTTGACCGTAAGACTGCGGACAATATACGTGGTGACAAATGCCCCGACTGTCAAGGAGATCCCCAGGCGGATCATCATCCAGAGGCTGCTCGTGCGAACGGAGGTATGCAGGTCCACCATGGTACCTACCTGCGCGGGCGCGCGGTGACCAGAAGACTCGCGGGACCCAGCGAAGTATGTGTCCTCCCGGCGTCCTGCTGTGGATTGCAGCGGGAGCGATTCTCCGCCAGGCGTCCCCACTCGTGTGACCGTGAGGTGTGCTCGCTTCCTCCCCACCGCGAACGAGTTATTCCACGGGACACGTTAATCGCCCCTCAGCAGTCATTACTCTCGATCCTATCGCCTTGGTGGGCCCAGATCTGGTTCCTTTCTTGGCCCGCCAGTATCTCGCGGCCGGTCTTACGGCACGATACGGATTGGGCTCGCCGCGTCTTCGTCCAACAACCGGGCGAATAATGTGGCGCGGCGGCCCGTGGCTTCCAGTGAACCGTTCCTGGCAATCGCCAACTCCAAGTTAGCCGTCAGATCCGGCCGGGCGCTGCGGATCGGAACGTGAACGGTGATCACGTCCTCCAAGTCTGACCGGCGGCCGGGAGCTCGCCATGATTCCTCTTCGACTCGACCGTCAGCGTAGGTCGTCTTGAGAGAAACCCAGGCGAAATCCATCCGACGCGCGGCCTCGCACACCGCTTCCCACCATTGAGCGGTGTCACGGACCTGACGAAACTGCAACTGCAAGCTCTCAAAGGTCATGCGGTCCTCTCGCTCATGGCGCGAGCGATTGTATTTGCCCTGCAGACGGGCCAGCGTGTCATGCAGCCCGAAGGCCCCCACGACGCGGAAGAAGAGCACGATCAGGCCCAACACCGCGACGAACACGAACACCGCGCCGAAACCGCTACCCACCATCATGAACAGACCGAGACCCGCCGCTGCCGCCGTGGCCAGATAGATGATCATGACGGCACGCCGTTGGTTCAGGCCCATTTCCAGCAGGCGATGATGGAAGTGGCTGCGGTCCGGGGCAAAGAGGGAGCGGCGTTCCAGGAAGCGCCGGAGCATGGAGAACAACGTGTCGAAGATCGGGATGCCCAGCGCCAGGGCCGGCAGAGCCAGGCCGATCAGCGCCGCCGATTTCGATACGCACATCGCGCTGGCGGCGGCAATCGTAAAGCCGATGAAAAGGCTGCCGCAATCACCCATGAACACTTTCGCCGGGTTGAAGTTGAAGAATAGAAAACCCGTCAGGCTGCCGAACAAGGCCAAGGCGAACAGTGCCATCATGGCGTCGTTGTTCCGGGCTTCCCCGGCGTGAACCAGGCTGCCATAGATGGCGAAGGTGGCGATGACGCCGCACGCAATGGCCGCCACGCCGGCTGCCAAGCCATCCAATCCGTCGCTCATGTTGACCGCGTTCGTGATTCCCACGATCCACAACAGCGTGATCGGGCCGCTCAGCCAACTGAGGCTGAATGCAAATCCTTCGCCGAACTCGATGCCACTGATACGAACCCCCGCCAGACAGAGAGCCGTGGCCCCCAGCAATTCCGTCAGAAACTTGAATCGGGCCGGCAATCCCCTGAGATCGTCGATCAATCCGATCAAGAACACGACCGTCGCAGAACCCAGGAGGGTGGTTACCTGGAGTTGCACGCTGCGAAAGGTCTGCCCAATCGTGTTGTTCAGGAACAGCAGAGGCACGATCAGGAAGATGGAGGAAAGATAGATCGCCACGCCACCGATCCTGGGAATCGGCTGGGTATGAATGCTGCGCACACCCGGACGATCCACCGCCCCGATCCGACGCGCTAGCCAGATGACGCACGGCGTGGTAATGAGAGCCAAGTAGGCCGCTCCGAGGTAAACCCATGTGTACGTATGCACAAATCCCTCCCGTTCGGTTGGCCATCAGCTGTCTTTCGTAAGGCACCCGCCTTACGCGACGCGCGGACCCCGTGTCCGGACGAGGTACGCCAACGGGCTCTCACAGGCGTGCGGCGATGTTGCTCCCGTATTCTTGTCCGAGCCAATCTCCCCGCTTTCTTTGTCCCGCATCGAAGTTCATTGTGCCTCCTGGACCGGCCGTCGCCCCTCGCGTAGTCCCTTCTTCCTCGCCGCCAGCCTCGCCGCTCGTTCCTCCGCTTCGTTGCGGCTTGGTCCTCTTCTCGAATGGGGTTGCCACCGCGGGCGGCTGCTTAGAAGCCGGTCGATGGTTCTGTTTCTCCCGTTCCGCCGGGATCAAGCGCCCTTGTCACGCTGCACGGCGGCCTCCTTCGGCGGCGGCTGATCCGCCTTCTTGTGACCATTGGAACTCTGATGCGAATAGAAGTAGGATCCACACCCACTATGGTAGCCCGACTTCGCGGATTCGCGGGATGAAACCCGTGTGGCGGGGTCAGAAAGGGCCTTTTGGGCCGAAAGTCTTCACTACATGGGTGTCTCCTTTCCGCCAGCGGCGGCGGTGATCCGGGGCGGCGGTTGGGCCGGCAGT
>CAYHAJ010000386.1:0-10054 GCA_964354535.1 uncultured Pirellulales bacterium | reverse complement strand
CCGGCAGGGCGCGTCGGTCCTCGGAGGAACGGTAGATTGCCGCGTGCAGGGATTCCCGTGCGCGCAGGATGGTGGAGGTAAAAGAGTGGAGAAACGGAAGAAGATCGATTGGCGCGGGAGCCGCCTTTGTTTCTTGCTCCTGCTGTTGGCCGGCCTGCCAGCCGTTAGCCATGCCGGTCTCTATTACGGTTTCGAGGGCATCACAAGTAATAACGCCGCAGATGTCACAACGGGGGAAAGCCAACTCAGCGTTGAGGTCAGTGATGACGGGTCCAATCAGGTGCTCTTCACCTTCCGCAATGCGGGGCCGGCTGCCAGCTCCATAACCGATATCTACTTCGATGACGGTAGTCTCCTGTACGGGCTTATCGAGCTGCGCGAGGGGCCCGGCGTGGACTTCGGTGTAGGTGCGAGCCCGCGGGAGCTGCCCGGTTGGAAAGACGCTGATCCCGATTTCGTCACAACGCAAGACTTGCTGGCCGATTCGGATCCACCTGCTCAACCCAACGGGGTCAATCCCGGAGAGTGGCTGGGGGTAGTCTTCAGTTTGCAGGCAGGCAAGACCCCGGGGGATGTATACGCTGATCTCGAAAGTGAAGCTCTTCGCATCGGCATCCACGTGCAGGGATTTGCCGGCGGCGGCAGTGAGAGCTTCATCAATGGAGACAAGGTCCCTATTCCGGGGGCGGTTCTGCTGGGCCTGCTGGGCTTAAGTGCGGCGGGCGTGAAGCTGCGCCGGTTTGCCTAAAGTCCATGACGAGAGTAGTCGTGTGATGGGTGAGTGCAGGTGATAGACCGTGGTTGGTGAAGTCCCGTCCCAGGGGCTTCACCGGCGCGGTATTCTTGAGCCAAGGGATGTTCTTGACCCCAGGGAAGCGGGGCGATGGGGTGGGGTGAAATCATGAAGCGAAGAAGGTGTCCCTCTGTCGTTGTGGTACTGCTGCTCTCCTGCTCAGCGGCCTGGGCGGATCTGGCGACCGAGTTTTCGGGTTTTGCCTACGTGAACGAAGTCGGTGTCAGCGGGCTGAAATCGTCGTACTACAATCCTACCAAGAGTGGAAATACGCTTCCCAGCGGTATGTTCACGCTTGGATCTGACCGAGTGAGTTACCCCTCCGGCATAGGTCCAGTTCCCAGCCCCGGCCATTACGACTGGGGTGAGGCACGCCTGTTTGACGAAGGCGTTCTGGGCGTACAGGTGGAAGGCGGCAATCTGATTATCAAGGCGGCGGGCGGGTTGGATCCTGCCACCGGCCATTACTACAGTGGCTGGAATGCCTGGTATGGTCAGGGGGACGTGTTCGTCACAGTTGATGATTCGGCTCCCGGAGTGAAGAGTTTCGCCTTGCTGAATCTGTGGCCCGCGTACCAGGCAAATACCGGCAAGGCTTATCGCTCGCTCAACGGCGGCTACTACACGGGGGCCCAGACTTTTCATACGCAAGCCGGGTCGGCGGGAGACGCGACCATGGAAGGCAATCTCGTATTGCTTGGGTCGACCGGGGATGTGCAGCGGATCGAGGGTAAGGGTGCTTACACTCCGACCTGGAGTCCTGCCCCGGAGGGTCTGGACTACCGAGTCTATGCCAAGGGAGGCACCAATATGGGGGATGCCGGGCTGACGCTTACCACCACGACGGACACTGGCCTTACCTCCACAGGGGGTATCGGTGGCGCTCAGACATGGTATGTGGAGACATGGACCGTTCCCTGGAGCTGGTTGTCATCTGATTCCGTGTTTGACATCGGCCTGCACCTGGCGCCAAGCTGCGGCAACGACCAAATTGGTCTGCTCGGAGATGTGGTTGTGCCTATCCCGGGAGCCATCCTGCTCGGTCTGCTCGGCTTGGGGGCTGCGGGTCTGAAGTTGCGCCGGTTTGCCTGATTGTCCGATAATCGGCAGCCTTCGATGGGGAACGACGAAACTGCCCGGTGAGGCCTCACGCTCGAGGTTTCACCGGGCAGTTGTTTGTTTCGACACCAGGGACCGCGTGGGCGTGTTGACGTCTCGGAACAGGGCCCGGGGAGAGGCAACAAGTGACGGTCGCGAGACGCGTCCCTCCAGCGAGCGTACCTGCCGGAGTGGTTACGTATTCGGTTCGCCAGGCCTCAGTGGAAATGGATTGTGCTTTCCTTCGGCATCCATAAAATAGGTTGGTGGTGGACTAAGGGTCCGCCGTTGAGAGGCCGATGGTTACAGCAAGGTGAATAGCCACGAACGGACAATATTGGCCGGGGGACATGCCATGTGTTATCGGAACCGATACGCGAAAGTCAACGTCAAGTTGCTTGTCATTCTGATTCTGATCACGGTGGCGCTGGGGGTGTCCCTGGTTGCCGCTCGACAGGTTCGCAGGAGCATTCTCTCGAAGATGTCTCTGACGGCGGGAGAGGCAGCTTTTGAAAAGGGGGACTGGCCGGCGGCCTATAGGAACCTTCAGGAGTACCTCGGCCGAAACCCGGATGACGTTGAGATTCTGAAGAAGTACGCCAAGGCGTGCTTGTCGATCCGTCCACTTGATCGTGCGAACGTTGCCGGGGCCATCTCCGCCTACCGCCGGGTGCTGCAATTAGCTCCTCTCGATGAGGTTGCCTATGATCAGTTGGCCAAGCTCTACGCCGGTATCGGGAATTACGAGGACCTCGCCTACATTGCGCGTATGCGTCTGGAGCGCACCCCGAGCGACCCGAATGGCCGAAAAACCGCGAACGATTGGAAAGCCCCCCTGTGGTTGGCGGAGGCTTTGGTGGGCCTTAACAAAGCCCCGGAGGCGCGACAAACGCTGGAGAAACTCGTGGAGGAGCTGAGGCTCCTGCCGGGGCACAGCGAGTACGTGAAGGCCTGCGTGCTGATGTGTCAACTCACCGCAGGCGAGTCGGCGGAGGCCAAAGCCAAGGCTCTGGAATGGCTGAACAAGGCCGCAACCTACGACCCGAATTCCGTGGAGGCACTGGCATCTCGCGCACGGTTTTACCGTCAGACAAAGAACATCCCCGACATGAACGAGAACGACAGGATGAAGTCTGCTCGCCAGGATCTCGAGGCCGCCGATAGACTGGGGACCGAAAACGCGCAGATCCGGTATTTCCTTGGCGGCGAGTGGATGGAACTTGACGAGTTGGATCGGGCCGCACAGGAGCTCCAGGCGGTGGACAGACTCCCGCAGGAGAAATTGGAGGAGCACTTCTTCGATATCGATACTTGGAAGGTGCGGCGGTTTCTCCTTGCGTCACAACTCACGTTGCGGCGGGGGACGGCGGCCGAAGGGGCCTCTCTGGCTGACGAGACTTTGACCACCTTGAAAGAGGCCAGACACAGAATTCAGGTTCTCCCCGTCGCCATACCGCTTTACGTCGGCGCCGGCAGGGTCTCCGACGCGCGGCGATGCCTCAAGGAGTACGTTGACGCCCTGCATCTCCAGGAAGGAGCGAAGGAATCCCGGGAGAGACTGGCCTATCTGGAGGCTCTCGTGGCTCGCGCCGAAAGCAACTGGTATGCGGTGATCGACGCGCTGCAGCCGGCCGTCGTGGGTAGTACTTCTCGTCCCGAGTTGTGGCGGCTGCTGGCGGAGGCTTTCAGCCGGACGGATCAGAGCCGACGTGCCGTCGGGGCCTTGACCGCCTATCTTCGGAACGATCAGAGAAATCCGGAGATGACCCTGCAACTGGCCAAGGAATACCTCCGCCTGCGCGACTGGAACCGAGCCCTGGAAACGGCCCGATTGGCGGAACCACTGAATCCGGCGGACTTCATGGTCCGGCTGCTCCGCCTCGAAGCCAGTGTCTACGTGGCGGCCGAGCAGCAGGAAAAGCCCACGGCCGCCAGCTTCAGTAAGCTCTTGGAAGAGTTGGCGCAGTTGCGGGCGGACCACCCGGACCAGGTGGACATCCGCATCCTGCAGGCGATTGTCGCTGACTATCTGGAGCAGTCCGAGAAAGCGGAAGCAGAACTGAAGTTGGCCATTGAGGAATGTAAAGAGCCTCTGCGAGCGGAGATGCAACTGGTCGCGCACCATTATCGGGCCAAACAGATGGACCAGGCCATCAGCGTGTGCCAAGCTGCATGCGAGCGCCATGCCGAGGTGGCCGAGCCCTGGCTTTCTTTGGCGAGCCTTCATGCCGCAAAAGACGACTACGATGCTGCTCGGGGTTGCCTCAAACAAGGATTGAATGCCGCGGCGAACAAGTGGGAGAAACGGTCCCTCTCGATTCAACTTGCCCTGTTGGAACTCACGCATGGCGACCGGAAGACTGGAATCCAGCTTCTCAGCGATTTGGCGGCGCAAGACCCGCAGGAAATCCGTGTCCGCTCGTTGCTGCTGAGCATCCGGGAAGTTCTCGCGGACCCGGTGAGAGCCCAAGGGCTGGTCGATGAATTGAAGAACGCCGAAGGACAAAGCGGGCTTTGGTGGCGCCTGCACCAGGCGACATTGTGGCTCTCGTCCGACGAGTGGCGCTCCAAGCAGCAGGAGATCACTAACTTGTTGCGCACGTGCATCGATTTGGACCCCCAGTGGTCGACGCCTTCGTTGCTGTTGGCGGACCTGTATGAGAAACTAAACGACTTCTCGCACGTCGAGGAAACCTGCCGGCAGGCCCTAACGCGAAATCCTTCCGCCACGGACATTACCGACAAATTGGTGACCCTCCTGGAGAAACAAGGGCGATTCTCGGATGCCGAGCAGGTTCTGCGTCAGGTCGAAACGGACCCGCGCGTGGCCAGCGCATGGCGTGTCCGTACCGCGCTCCGCGCGGGGGAATTCTCCCGGGCCATTGAGGAACTGAAGCTCCGGGTCTCCAATGACGAGCGCGACGCGAACTCTCGGATTGTCCTGGCGCGGCTGATCTACTGGCAGACGAGGGACGCCGCCCAAGCCCTCAAGTACGTCCAAGAGGCCGAGGCCATAGCGCCGGCCTCCTTGGCGGCGACGGGAACAAAGGTCGCCATTCTGCAGGCGGATGGCCAGACCACAGAGGCGCAGAAGATCCTGGATAACTACGTGGCGGATCGCAAGGATTTCGCCGCCTATCAGATGCGCGCCGCCTACTTGGCCAGAGAAGGCCAGTTGGAGCGGGCGGAGGAAGATTACAGGAAGCTGACCACCTTTACGGAAAGCAGCACGCTGGGCTATCAATTGCTGAGCAACTTCTATGTCACCATAAAGGACCCAAACAAAGCGGTGGCGACCCTGGAAGAGGGTTTGAAGAAAGATTCTAATGATACAAGTCTGGAGCGAGGGCTGATGCGGCTGTTGCTGCGGCGGGCTCCGGGACAGGGTCGCGAAAGAGGGTTGGAGATCCTTGCCTCCCTTGAAAAGCGGCTGCCACAAGACCCCGAGCTGATGTGGCTGCGCGCGACACTCCTGCTGGAGAGTCCTACGCCAAAATCCATCGGAGAAGCCCGAGCCCTCCTGGAGAATGTCGTCAAACTGGAACCGACCGCGGTGAATGCGCATCTGACCTTGGTCGGCCTGGCGATGCAAGCGAGTGAATACTCCGCCGCCCGGGACTACGCCATTCGGGCGCTGGGCTCCAACTCCGACAACCGGGCCTTGTTGTTGGCCAGAGCCCAGGCGGAACTTGCACTTCAGAACTACCCGATGGCGGTCGAGCTGACTCGTCTGGTGCTTCAGGAAGACCCCAATAGTACCGGGGCTATCGATGTGCTTCTGAAGGCCGGACACGTCAGCAGAAATCGCACCCTGCTCGATGAGGCTCGGACACGGATCGAAGCGGCGGTTCGCCGCGCCCCCACGAATGAGAGACTCCTGCTCGCACGAGCGCAGATCGCGACGGCTCTTCAGCAGCCCGCGACGGCCATTCTCGATCTGGAAACCTACTGCCAGACCGCGCCTGGGAGCAGCAGCATCGCTGCGCTTGTGACGTTGGCGGACCTGTATCGTCTGACCGGGGACGTGGATCGGGCCAAACAGCGGATTGACCAAGCCCAGCAGTTGGACGCGAGCAATCAAACGGTTGTCCATGCCCGTTTGTTGTGGCTGGTATCGCAGAACCGACTGGAGGAACTCAAGGGCATCAGTTCCACCTACGTTTCTGCCAAAGGGCAGGACTCGACCATGCTGGTACGAGCCGCATCGATTTTGGTGACGTTGAACTCAATGGAACTCAAGAAGGAAGGGCTCCAACTCTTCGAGCATGCCGTCACCCTATCGCCCACGTCGGTTGACGCGCGCCTGGGCTTGGCTTCCGCCCTCTATCAAACGGGAGATGCCGAACATGCCGAGAAGGCTTACCGGGAGGTGCTTGCGCAGCATCCGAACAACACCCGGGCTCTCAACGATTTAGCTTGGATTCTTCAGGAACACTATAAACGCTACGAGGCTGCGTTGGAGTTGGCGGACAAGGGTTTGAGGTTTGCCCCCAGTGAGGAGAGTCGGAACCTTCTCGATACCCGCGGTACGATTCTGATGAACCTGCCGAACCGGCTCGCCGATGCGAAGAACGACTTCGCAAAACTTGACAGCTTCTTGCCGGACAAGACGTCCGAGAAGGCGAAGAACCTTCTGCGCCTGGGGCGCCTCTGCTGGCAGCTCAAGGATCCCGCCCGGGCAAAACAGTACCTGCAGGGTGCTTTGGAGATCGACCAGCAAATCAACGTGTTCAATGAGGCCGAACGCTCCGAAATCCTGAAGATGCGCCAGCAAATCGGGGAGTAAGCAACTCGGTCGCCGAGGCTGGATGAGCGCGTCTTGGCTTAGAAGGTGTTTGAGAAGCCGGTTTATCGTGGCATGGGCATCCTGCCCATGAGTCGCAGGGCCATCTTGGCCCTGCCAATTCCTCGATTCTCCACGGGCGAGACGCCCGTGGGACACACGGGCAAGGATGCCCGTGCCACTTCCAAAACACCTTCTTAGAAGAAAAAGTCGCGCGGCTTGAGTTTTGCGAGAGGAAGGCCGACGAGGCGGATGGTCGCGGGGCCGCTGATCCGAAGACTGCGGAAAGTCGTCGGACTGGAGTCCGGTGTACGGCCGGCGTTTCCATCGCGGGTGAGCGTAGCACCGGTTCCCTGGAATCCATCCGCGGCGTTGCTACTGATGAGGGTACCTGCCGACTCTGCACTCGCCACGGCCGTGTCCATCGCTTCGGTCCGCGTATCGATGCCATCCATCGTGCTCGTGGACAGCCACATGGCGTCGGCCGTCTGCGGTTTGGGCGATTCGTTAACATCGGTCACCGTGATGACGAAGGTTTGCTCATACGAGAGGCCGCCGGCATCGGTGGTTCGCACCCGGATGCTGTAGCTGTTCTTGACCTCGTAGTCGAACGACACCGCCGTTTGGAGGGTACTGCCGCTGATGGTGAAGGAACTGTTGTCCGTGCTGCCGCTGCCGCCGACCAGGCTGTACGTGAAGGTATCGCCGTTGTTCGGGTCGGTGGTGGTGAAGGTCCCGACGGTGACGGGGGGCAGTTGATGCTCCGGGACGGTGGTGTGGGACAGTTGCAGAGCGGTGGGGGCCTGGTTGACGCCCGCAGTGGTGATTCCGGAGGCGACGTTGGATAGAGCAGAACTGTGTCCCGCCTCATCCAGCACCTTGATGGCGATGTAATAGGTGGTGTCGGGATCGAGACCGGTAATCGTGAAGGACTGCTGAGCCCCGAGGCTTCCTGGCACCGGTTCGCCTTGCACCTGGGTCGCCACACCCCAATTGGCCTCCGTAATCAGACTGCTGGAGTACCGAATATCATATTGAGCCGGCGTCCCCGTCACCCCGGGCTCGCCTGGCACCGTCCAAGTCAGGGTCAGTGAGTTCTGGCTGGTATCCGCGACCCATAGGTCCGTGATGGCGCTAAGCACATACTCATAGGCCCCCATATCCCATGTTGCTGTTCGCGCCTTTCCTTCTATGTCCTTCCGGAGGTCTTTGCCGTACAACTGCTGGAAACGGTCGAACAGCGCCTGCATGGATTCCGTGACGGTTCCCCTATCGATCACAGGGCTGCCGGCTTGCAGGTGATAGTCGTTCTGGTCCACCGCCCGAAATAAGGGGTCTGTCGCCACACAGTTCGCCCCCTTGCCCGTGCGGGTCTGAAACTCCTCTAAGGTCTCCGTGATGGCGTTGTTGCCCCACATGATGGTATGGGCCTCGTCCGCCTCGTAGACCAGGTTGTTGTTGAAGGTGGCGGCATCGGCGATGGGAAGACGCTCGATATAGATCGAGGGATAAATCGAACCCGCGTGCCGATACGCGAAGATGTTGTTGGTGAGGTTAATCGCGCAGTCCCCCGTCCCGCCGTAGGAGAAGCCCCGATCCGCGTCGACGACGGTATTATTGAAGATATTGACGACCTTGCTCTGCCCCGTAGGAACAGCCCAACCCAGGATGCCGGAGCCCCGGGACGTTTCCTGGTTGTGAATGTTGTAGGTGAAATTGTTGAAAATGTTGCCTCCGTCCATGAAACGGATACCCTGGTAGGCCCAAAAGACTGTGTTACAGAAGATCCACACGTTCTCGTGCGGGCCATCCTCCTCAAGCACGATACCCGTTCCATCGGAGCCGGAAGTCAGAAAGTTCGTCGGGCGGTAATCGAAGACCGTATTCTGGCTGACGATCACGTCCGCACTGGATTTGATAGCCAACCCCGCTTCTGCTGTGCCGTGCATGACATTGCGGCCGATGTAGATGCGTCGCGCCACTGTTTCAATCGGACCTCCCCCGGAGTTGATCTGCATCCCATCGCCCCCGCCATAGGCCATGTGATTGTCCACCGCCCAAATATCGGTCGGATAAGAAAGCCCGGCATACCGGGCGTCAGTCGTCACCACGATACCATGCAGATCGTTTTCCGTGTAATAGTCCCGGTCACCGTTATGATGGATGTAACAACCGTAAACTACGTTGTTGTTCCAGCCCCCCTGGGCGGCCAGAATTCGGGCCCCAGCTTGCGCGGGGTCCCCGTTGCGCACCTCACACATGCGGATGACGATATGATGCCCCGTTCCCTGGTAGTTGCAGACGATGATGCCTTCGTTGAAGTCCAGATTCTCCAGGATGGTATACGTGCCGCGCATCCGCGCTACCATGTGATGGAATTCCGGGGTCGTGCCCGTCGCGCCCCGAATGAATACCGGATATTGGGCCGTGCCATTGGCGCTGACCCAGATGGTATTGAAGCCACTGTCCACACCGCCATACTGGTAAGGGCCTCCGTGGATCTCCACCACACTGCCGGCGGGATAGTAGGTCCACTCACGCGTCGTCAGACGCGGATGCTCGCGGGTTCCGTAGTAATGCGGACTGGCCGGGTCGTCGGAATCCTCCGCGGTGTAGCCGCCTCCGGTGTTGTCCACGTAGGACGTGTAATAACCGCCCGCTGGGTTCTGGTAATACGTCAGGCCCGTGGCAGCCCGTGTCGCCGGGTCATCATACATCCGATAGGTCTCTCTTATGCCGAACGCAGGTTCTGGGATACCTATGGGAGCAGTCCAGGAGCCAAAATTGGCGATGATGCTCTTGTCGCCATCCATCGTAAGATTCAACACAAGCCGTTTGCCGGACGCGTCGCCGGACCAGCCGGTGAAGCAATAGCCGGCCTGCGGCCTCGGAACAAGCTCGACCTCCTCGCCCTTATCGTACGAAGCTTTGGACGGACTTACCGTCACGGAACCATGAGTGGCTGTGATTGTCAGAGTGTAAGGGCCAGTCTCTGGGGATGACTCGCTCACCGTGATGGCAATATTCTTAGCCGTCGCGTCGATCCCATTGGCGACCTCCATACGAAGGATATGAGTGCCTACATCATCACTGGTGGCGGTGTACGGCAGGGTGGTCAACCAGTTGGAGTAGATATAAGCGAGTCTGTCACCATCTGGGTCAGTGGCGAGTTCCATTTCGGCGGTGGTGATGGTGTCGCCCGGGAGTTTGGTCAGGGTATTCGGGACTGCAGAAAGATCGGTAGTATCCCCAGATGACTGGAGTTTTCGGTCGGGGTTGGTCGATGCTCATGGCAGATGCCAACGGTCTGTTAGACCAAGGGTTGGCTGGCCAGGAGCAAGACGATGCGACCAATCGAAGACTTTTGCTGCCAGAATATC
>CAYHAJ010000385.1:0-50069 GCA_964354535.1 uncultured Pirellulales bacterium | reverse complement strand
AGCGTCCCGCTGGCGCTGTTGCAGCAGGCGGAGGCGACCAAGCGGACGTTCAATATCGTGCTGGGCTCCATCGCCGGCATCAGTCTACTCGTCGGTGGGATCGGTATAATGAATATCATGCTTGCCTCGGTCACCGAGCGGACGCGGGAGATCGGCCTCCGCCGGGCCATCGGGGCCAAGCGCAAGCAGATCGTCTTTCAGTTCCTGATTGAGACCGTGGTCCTCTCGACCACGGGCGGCTTGATCGGCTTGGGCATCGGGGTGCTGATCCCCTCGCTGATCCGGTATTTCTCCGGCATGCCGACGGTCGTCACCGCCAACGGAATCTTCCTGCCCTTGTTCGTAAGCATGGCGATCGGGATCGTCTTCGGGATCTATCCCGCCATGAACGCGGCCAAGGTGGACCCGATCATCGCCTTGCGACACGAATAAGAGGCCCTGGCATTTTATGCGACAAACGAGAATCGCACGCAATATCTGGCTGGGCATCGAGAACCTCCTGCTGCACAAGCTGCGGTCGTTCCTGACGATGCTGGGCGTCGTGTTCGGCGTGGGCAGCGTGGTGGCCATGCTGTCCGTCGGCGAAGGCGCCAGCAAAGAGGCCCTCTCCCAGATTCGCAGGCTCGGGAGCAACAACATAATCATCTCGTCCATCAAGCCGGCCGAGGAGCAGGCGACGAACACGATGCGTGCCTCCCTGAGCGTCTATGGCTTGACTTTCGAAGACCACCGGCGGATGTCCGAGAGCCTCAAAGATGTCCGGCAGTCGGCGCCGGCCAAAGTGATCCGCAAGGATTCCCGGCTCCATGAGCGGCAAATGGAGCTCCGCGTCGTGGGGACCACCCCGGAATGGTTCGATCTGGTGCCGCGCGAGGTTCTGGCCGGCCGCATTCTGATGCGCCAGGATGAACAGGAGCGGGCTCCCGTGGCGGTGCTGACCGAATTCGGGGCTCGCAAATTGCTGGCCACGGAGGGTACCATCGGTCAGACCCTCCGCATCGGCGGCAACGTGTTCGAGATCATCGGCATCATCAAGAGCGAGAGCGGACAGGCGGGCAACATCCAGATCCCCGATCAGGAGTCCGATGTCTACATCTCCCTGGAGGTCGCGCGGCGGTACTATGGCGATATCTTTGCCCGGATGACCTCCGGCTCGTTCGAGCGCGAGCGGGTGGAACTGCACCAGATCATCGTCCAAGTGAACGACCCCAAGCGCGTGGAAGCCGTCGCGGCGGGTATCGAGAGCATGCTGAGCCTGTTCCACAAAAAGAAGGACTACGTCGTGAGCGTCCCGCTGGCATTGCTCAAGCAGACGGAGGCCACGAAGCGCACGTTCAACATCGTGCTGGGCTCCATCGCGGGCATCAGCCTGCTCGTCGGCGGCATTGGGATCATGAACATCATGCTGGCCTCCGTGACGGAGCGGACGCGGGAAATCGGCATCCGCCGGGCCATCGGGGCCAAGCGCAAACAGATCATCTATCAGTTCCTCATCGAGACGGTGGTGCTGTCCACGATTGGCGGCCTCATCGGTCTGGGTTGGGGCGTTCTGATCCCGCTGCTGATCACGCATTTCTCCGGCATGCCGACGGTCGTCACGGCCAACGGCATCTTCCTGCCGCTGTGCATCAGCATGGCCATCGGAATCGTCTTCGGTCTCTACCCCGCCATGCACGCCGCCCAGGTCGATCCCATCATCGCCCTGCGGCACGAATAGGGCGGAAGGATAGGGCCTGGGGGGCTATGGGAGGGTTCCCCAAACGCGGAATCCTGCGTTTGAGAGCGCACTCGAGGCCCCCTGATGTGTCGGCGAAAGAAAACGGAGGATTCAAGGCGTATTCCAAACACGGAACCGTTGCGTCCGGAAACACCCGCTGGAGAGAGACCGTCTCGCTGTCTGCATCGTCTTAGGTCGTCGGCCTTTCCGATAGCCCCTGCCGGAAGATCCAGAGAACGGCGCAAACCCCAATGAGGAACAGCAGCTCGGTCGCCTCTTCCCAGAAGACGGCCCACATCATTTCGGATGCAAACATGCGAAATAGCGCGGCTCGGAGGAAGGCAAATCCGAGGAGACCGGCGCCGGCGGCAAAGGCAAGCTTGGCATACGCCAGAGGATTTTCCCTCTTGAGCAACAGGACCAGCAGAGAAGCTGTGAGCATGACGATGGCCGCGACCGGGCAGTAGAGGATCTCCAGTTGCTGCTGAACGGCTGGATGCGAATAGTTGTAGAAAGTGCTGAAGATCATCGTGTTGTACGAGTGGTTCTGCGCGTCGGCACAGAGGGGAATGAACGCCAGGACGATTGCCGCGGGGATGATGAGGAGGAACGTTTGTCTCAAACCGCAGGAGTGGCGGGTGTGCTTGACGCATCCTTTGCACAAACCCAAAGCCGCACACTTGCGGCTCGGATCGGAGAGCATGAGAATCCTTCGATCTACCCCTTCGAGTACGGCAAACGTGACAAAACCGAAGGCCAGGAGCATGCCATAACTGTGGAGGTACTCGAAGAAATAGGACAAATGGTCGAAGAAAAGGTAGTTGATCGCACAGCAATTCTCGCCGAGGAAGAAGAAAAGCAGCCCCCACCTCAGCGTCGCCAGGTCGAGGGCAGTGCGGCGCCAAAGGATAATGACCAGTGCGAGTGACAGCAGAGTATAGGCGGGTTTGATCCCATAGCCACTGGCGACGGCGAAGAACTGCTGGTACCGTGGCATGGGCTGAAAAGGGAATTCCAGCGTATCGCCGGCGCCGGTCTTGAGTCTCTCGAAGACATCGCCACGGCGTGTGGACGCGTCGGCAATCCATTCCGCCATGCCACCGCGCACGTTCGCAGTTTCTGCAAGACCAAGCCTCCGCAGGTGCAGCGTTGCAGTCCTGGAAGAGACGCCGGACGTGCAGATCAGGAGCAGCCGTCTACCCGTGAGCTGGGCGGGAACATCGCTCCTGGATGCGGCCGCCAGAATCTCCGTCAAAGGCCAGTTGGAGGCGCCATCGATGTGGCGCGAATCGAAATCATCGCGCGTTCGCACATCGACAAGGAGCGTTGAGCTGCCGGCGGCTCGCAACAGCCTTTTCGCCTCTGCAGGAAGGACCGTGGGCACTCGCCCCCAATAGAACCAGTGGAGCACGAGAGGTATCAGGACGCCGACGGCCACCAGGCCTGTCGCCAGCCATCGAAACGATTGTGTACGTGCGTCTGTCTCTGAGGTGCCCATCGTTCAACTCCCTCTCGCATTGCGGGCCAGGACATTGTGCACACACGCCGGGATGAGTCTCCCATCCGGCTGCGGATAGGCCTGGCAGCAGCGCCGCACACGCGACAGATCGAATGTGTCCGCATCTTGAAAGGCATGAATGAAGATCGATTTGATGTGCCGTTCCGCCAGCGTGAACGCCGCACGTGGCTCAAAACCTGAAGCCGCGACCGCATCCAGGATGCCGCGAAGCGTCCTCATCACAGCTTCGTTGTCAGGGGCGCTGCCAGCGGGGCCGCTCCACAGCTCATAGATCAGGTCTTTGAGATGATCGTACTCTTCGCTGTCCAGTCCGAACACCGTACGATTGGCCAGCGCGTCCATTAGGGTGGATGCGTTCAGAAGCCGATTCAAGGAGGCCGTCCCGCCGTCGTCGAGCACCAGATAGTAGGCCAGATAGAAGCACCTTGGGTCGCTGCAGGGCAACGGCGCAAAATCCGACGCCTTGACCCGTGAGTCGCCGGCCTCGTCGAGCAGTCTCAGGACATCGGGGATGGTTAGTCGGCCAATTCCATGGCCGGCACTTTCCGCTCGTCCGGCCAATGCAATGGGCTGGATCATCACGCTTACGACGTTCGGCTGCAGGAAGAAATACCTGAGGATCTCAGGGAACTGGTCCTCATTGATGCCGCCGGCGGCGGTGACCGTCAGCGCGGTGGCGACGCCAGCCTCGGCCAACCGGGCGAGGATCTCCCTTTTCTCGTGCAACAGGCGCCGGCCTCTGAGGACTTGGTACACTCGATCATCAAACCCGTCGAATTGCAGGGACACTATCACGTTGCGCCGCCGCAGTTGCCGGAGCAATTCGGGTCGGCCAAGCAGCTCCAGCCCGTTCGTGGAGATGCTCACCCGAACAATTTGCGGCCTGGCGAGCGCTTCGTCCACCAGCGTGAGCACGTCCGGGTGAAGCAGCGGCTCGCCCCCGGACAGGTTCAGGATATCGATCTGACGCTCCGCCCGGATCAGCGCATCGATCAAGTCTTGGAACTGCTCCACCGTCGTGTCCCACGATTGTCCGGCATTGCTGATGCAGATCGGGCAACTCAGGTTGCACCGCGAGGTGATCTCCACGATGGGCAAGCACAGATGCTGTTCATGCCGCTCGCAGAGGCCGCAGCCATGAGGACACGCCAGAGTGGATGTGCCGGCGTGCTCCTGAGGCATCCAGGCGGGCTTGATGTATCGCTGTGTTCGCAGATAACTGTCCACGTCTCTGTACACGAGCGTCTTGGCCTGTCCATGTGTGCGGCAGACCTTTTCAAAGTAGACATCCCGTCCGTCCGTCACGACCTTGGCAGGTACGATCTGGCGACAGAGGCTGCACACGGAATGTGTTACACCAAGCGTCTTGTTCTCGTCAGGCGTTCGCATCCTCCCCTCGTACAACACGGGCGGGATTTCCCAGTGCCGTCCGGCCGTCGGGCACGTTTTTGCAGACCACGCTACCCAGACCGGTCGTGACATCAGAGCCAATGGATACGCCGCTTCGCACAATGGAGAAGGCTCCGATGACCGAGTTGGCCCCAATGCGAACCCTCCCGATGCGAAAGCCCGCGTGATTCCTCTCGTGGGTCAGGAGCTTGCAGCCACCTCCGATGAAGCAGCCGTCCTCCAATTCAATCAGGCTCGGAAACATGGCGTCGAAGTAAGTCCAGGGTGCGACGTACACGCCCTTGCCGATCTTTACACCCAGGCGGCGGTACAGGGCCACCTTCACCCTTGACCACGGCAGCTTGCCCGTGAACATTGTCAGAGCATAGCGCGCATGGAATCGCAGGAGAGATACCGTGGTGGGGAACAGCACCGCAGTGACATCGTAGGCATCCCGCCGGGGCAGGAGAAGCGGTGTGCTCCCACGGCCCGACAGCCACTGCTTCAGCATTTCCCGATCCGCCCGAAGCTGCGTTCTGGCGTCTTCACTCAACATAGAACCGCCTGTCCATCCTTCGATAGAAGAGATTGTACGTACACGCCGGCACAAGCTGACCCGGCGCGCAGGGCACAAGGTCCGGGCACAGCAGAGCCCTCGAGCAGTCGAACGTATCTTCATCCATATGCGTGTGCACATATACCGTTCGCACGCTGCCTTCGGCAAGCCGTTGCCGCTCGAAATTCGTCAGCACGCCCCGGGTCGGATACAGCTTCTCCACCAGCTCGCGCAGGGCCGCGAGGTGCTCGGTTCGGCCCTGCGCGTACAACCGGTTGATGGCGTCGGTGAAGAAATCGTCGGCATCGTCCGCTCGAATCAGATAGGATTCTTGCATCAATCGCTCCATCTGCTCGCGCGCAGCAAACCGGGCGAACGGAAGAAAGGACGTCCCTCGCTTGAGCGTGTAGCAGATCAGGTAGCATAACGGATGGGCCGACGGCCGCGTCACGAAGTCATCGAAGGTCAGCTCTCCGCCGGATCGCTCGCAGACGATGCGGGCGGCCTCATCGACGGGGATGTGTCGTCTCGGAGCAAAGACGCCGCCCCCCTGTCCCGTGTACGTCATCGTCTGAACGGTGAGGCTGAGGAGGAGATCGTTGTGCCGCATGAGGTCCAGGATGTCGTGGATACAATCCTCGTTCGTGTCGCGAACCATCACGTGCAGGAGCGTCATCCTGACGCCCGCGCGCGTCAGATTCTCAATGGCCCTGTGTTTCGCTTCCGTAATGTCCCGCCCGTGCAGGCGAATGCTGATGTCGCCGTCCAGCGTGTCGAGGCTGAGAATGACGCAGATGTCCAGCCTCGCCAACTCCTCACAAAGGCCATAGTCTCGGGCCAGGCGCATGCCGTTGGAATTCATCGTGATGCGCCCGATTTCAGGCCGTCTACACTCTCTGAGAATGTCCAGAATCTGAGGGTGCAAGGTGGGCTCGCCTCCGGTAATGTTGATGAGGTCGGCGTTTCCAGCGGAGGCAATGACCCAGTCCACCGTGTGCCGCATCTCCTCGACGGACATGTGGTATACGGGCTGCGTCCTATTGTAGGTGAAGCAGATGGGGCAGCGGAGATCGCAGGCGTTTGTGACGGAGATGACCGGAAGCTGGCAGGGAGATGCGTGCCATGTGCACGGCCCGCAATCGTGTGGACAACCCCGTCTCGGTGGCTTTGACCCAGGCACCGGCGCGCGGTCCGGCATGGCCCGGAGAACCTGGGCGAGGTACCAGCGGTAGTCCGAGGCGATGAGCGCCGGCTCATTGTCGCACGAAGGGCACAGGCTCTGCTGCCACACCTGCTCATCGCGAAAGAACACGCGCGCCGGTACGATCTGCCGGCAGCGCCGGCACATGCCCCTGACCGTCCGGAAGTAGACGTAATCTCGCTCCTGTAGTCTGGTCACATTTGGGCTCCTGCCTGACCGGATGTCACGGCCTGTAGATCTCCGAGAACAGCACCTTCACGTCGGAGGGGTCATGATACGCACCCAGGGGGACGCAGGTGGCCAGACAGCCGCTGCCGACAGCGATCACGTCGTCGCCGACGAACGCCTGCCCGTCGAACAGGACGCCGTCATCACGGTATCGCTTCACGCGGACATCCATCTCGACGCTCCGCCCCGGCCGGACGGCCCCATGAAACTGCACCTGCTGAATACGGACCAGAAGACCCATCCGCGAGAACTCCGAAGACAGCACGATCAGCCAGTTGCCCAATTGGAAAAGGCTCTCCAGGAGCAGGCTCTCCGGCAGACGGGGTTCATCCGAGAGCGGCGCCTTGAGCTGGTATTCCTCAAACGACACCGTCTTGACCCCGCGAATGCTCTCGCGCGGCCGGAAGCTGGTGATCCTGTCAACCATGCGAAACTTCATCAGATTCCGCCATCCACCTGAATCGATTGCCCGTTCACGTAGCTGCTGCGGTCGCTGGCCAGGAAGGCCACGACCTGAGCGACCTCGTCACAGGCGCCCGCCCGCGACAGGGCACAGTGGCTCTCATACTGCTGCTTCTGCTTCGCGGGCACGTTGCGGCTGACACCCTCGTCCAGCATGCCGGGGACGACGGCGTTGACCCGGATGCCATAGCGGCCCAATTCCCGCGCCAGCGCCAGAGTGAATCCCGTGACGCCGCTTTTCGCCGCCGCATAGTGCACGGGCACCTCCAACATGCGCACTCCCGCCAGCGATCCGATATTGATGACGCTGCCGCGCTTGCGCCGAATCATGCCGCGAACGAACGCCTTCGTGACCAAGAACATGCTTTTGAGGTTCACGGCCATCATGCGATCCCAGTCGGCCTCCTCGATCATGACGAAAGGCAAGACCTGCGCAATGCCGGCGTTGTTGACGAGCACGTCCACGGGACCGACGTCTCCTTCGATACGCTCGGCAAGCCCGGTCAACGCCTTTGCCTCCGTGACGTCCAGAGGGAACGATGTCACGTGAAGGCCTTCGGCGGCGAGTTCCTGGTCCAGCCGCTGCGCCACGTTCCGGCCGCTCTGGTACGAGTAGGCGACGCGGCAACCCTCCCGCGCGAGGACCCGTACGATAGCCCGACCGACAGCACCGCTGCCACCGGTGACGAAGGCGATCTTATCCCTAAGCACTCTCGGCCTCCCCGACCTTGTCCGCCAGCTTCCGCTGGATCAAGTGAACCAACACGGCTACGGTCAGTACGCTGGGCACTTCGATCTTCTTCAGCCCCGGCCGGAGGGATTCGGGAGACACTTCCGGCAGGGCCTGGCGCAGTTCCGCCAGGGCCTGCTCTGTCAGATAACCATTGACTTCGTATATGCCGCCCGGGATCCGCTGACTCGCCTGTCTCTCGAATTCATCTGCTTCGATCGTGATGCCAAACGTCTCCTCGATCAGAAAACTGAGATCCAGCAGGTCGATGGATTCGGCGCCGAGGTCGCCCATCAGGACGCTGTCCATCTTGACCTGCTCCTCACGCACTCCCGTGACCTCGCGGATGAGCGGTATCAACTCCCGAAAGACTGCGTCCTCTGTCATTGGTTGCCTCTATACTCTACGATCTGCTCCAGACTTTTTCTGCGAGGGGGTACCGGCATGTCGTCCGCGTAACCTACGGCGATGAGGCAGGTGGGCTCGAATCCGGCGGGCCAATCCCCTGTCGCCTTCCATACATCCGCCGCCAGCAAGGGAGCCGTCATGACGCACGCACCCAGGCCCAGGGCGTGGGCGGCCAGCAGGATATTCTGACAGGCCATCGCCGTGCTGATCGCCTCGCCGGAGACCAGGTCGCTCGTCCCGGAAGACAGAAGCGACTTGCCTACGGCGGGACTTGCCTTGTGCAGCGCCAGGATGACCACCGGCGCCTGCTCGAATACGCCCGCAAAATGAACGATCTCTTCCGCATGGCCGGCGACCAGGCGAGGAGCGGCACAGAGCGATCTCCGGAGCGACCCACGTATCTGCTCCGCCAGCCTGGCGAGGGTCTGTCCGTCCTGAAACACAAGGAACTTCCACCCTTGACGGTTGTGGTTGGACGGAGCCCAGCGGGCCGCTTCGAGCAGGGCATCGATCTGCGCGCGGGCCGGTTTGCGGGTCGAGAACCGACGGACGGATCGTCGCGACCTTATCAGTTCGAGAAGCTCCGGAAAGTCCATCAGGCATATCTCCGTAGGATGAGAGTGGCGTTCTGGCCACCGAAGCCAAAGGAGTTCGACAGGACGGTCGATCCGGTGAACGGTCGTGCGCTGCCCGCCACATAGTCCAGGTCGCACTCGTCATCCCGCGTCTCGAGATTGATGGTGGGGGGCACCACGCCATGATGGATCGTCAGGGCCGCGGCGGCCGCTTCGGCGGCGCCGCTGGCGGCCACCATGTGCCCGGTCATCGATTTGACGGCGTGAACGGGTATGCGGTAGGCGTGAGGGCCCAGCGAGCTCTTGAGGGCCGCCGTCTCGACGGCATCGTTCTTGACCGTTCCCGTGCCGTGGGCGCTCACGCAGTCGATCTCACGTGCCTCCAGGCGTGCCGCCTGCAGCGCCGCCTTCATGCTCTGAATCGCGCCCCTTCCCGAGCCGTCCGGGTCGGAGACCCGGTAGGCATCCAGGGAACTCCCGTACCCGACGACCTCCGCGTAAATGCCCGCCCCGCGGGCCGATGCATAATCCAGAGTTTCAAGAACGACAAAAGCGGCTCCTTCGCCCAGCACGGTGCCCTTGCGCGTGGCGTCGAAGGGACGGCACGCCTGCCGGGGCTTGTCGTTCTCCTCGGAGAGCACCCGAAGCAGGGCAAATCCTCCCAGGCCGAGCGGACTGAGCATGCTGTCTGTGGCGCCGGCCAGGGCGAGGTCGGCCATCCCTTCGCGCAACATCTGCCACGCCTCACCGATCGCCTGGGCTCCCGCCGCACAGGCCGAACCGTTCGTGTACCGGCCGGCCAATAGACCGTAGGCAGCACCGAGAAGGTTGCTCGTGCAGTCCAGCGGCGTTTGCAGGGGTCGATCCATCGGATGGGCGACAAAAGAACTGACCAGGGCTTGGCCGAAATCTACTGAGTCGGCGCAAAGGGTCAACTCCTCCAGTGGAATCGCTTCCAGACCGACGCCCACGTGCAACAGGCCGGACCGCAGCTCGCGGGCCGACAGTCCGGCGTCGCTTACCGCCTCGGTCGCGGCCGCCAACGCGAGGAACACCTTGCGATCGCGGCAACCTCGCGACGCGGGGAAACGCTCGCAAATCCGTTCAAAGTCCAGATCGGTCACTTCTCCTCCAATCTGAACCGGCAGTGCCGAGGCATCGAAGAGCGTGATCGGGCCAATACCCGACCGACCCGCTGTGAGATTCGACCAGAATCGCTTCACCGTGCTGCCCAGCGGACTCACCACGCCAATACCAGTGATCACGATGCGACGCATGCTTCTTCCAGAACGAACGACCCCTGTTCGCTTCCATACCCGAAACAATCTGCCAGCACCTTCTGACGGCCCGCCTCCCTGCCACAGAGCCCAACGGCCAGCGCTACCTGAACAGCCGCGGCCGCCGCAAAAAGATTCCCCAAATGTCGCTTCGGCCGTAGCCAATGCCGGGGCATAAGCCCTGCCTCGGTCAACGCGCGGTCCTCCGCGTCTGAAATCACGGGTTCGCCGTCACCGGCAGCCACAACTATGGGGCTAACGCTGGTTCTGAGCCCGGAGATAACAGATGACAATGTGTCTTTCATCGCCGACTCGCCCGGTGTTGACCGCAGAGCATAATCGGCAATTCTTGCGTAGGCTCGCTTTCCCCTTTGGCCCGCATGCGCCTCGGATTCGAGCACCAGAAACGCCGCTCCCTCTCCAGGGATGCAGCCCCGTCCATGCTGCCCCCAGGATTCAAAGAGGCCCAACTGCATCAGGTGTAGGAACGAAATCTCACGGGTCTTGACATCGCAGCCCCCGACCAAGGAGCAGGGCACATCGCCCCGCTGGATGGCACGCACGCCGGCGGCAATGGCCTGGGCCCCCTGGCCCTCCCAGGGCGTGTAAACGGCGTTGGGGCCCCGGATGTTTTGGAGGATGGACACGAAACAGACGGGCATGTTAGCGAGGATGCGAAACGACAATACCGGTCGAGCCTTCCTCAGGGCCACCCGCCCAAACCGCTCCGGGTCCAGGCCGCCATCAGATCCGGCGGCATCCCTGACAATCCGGCCGATCTCAGAGGCCGGCATGCTCGATACCCCCGTCGAGCCGTACAGGGCGATTTGTTCAGCCGGATACGTCTCATCAGGCCGAACCCCTGCGTCGCCCAGCGCAAGGTGCGCGGCGACCGCCGCCATCTGCGCACTGCGGGCCATCAAGCGAAGCATTTTGTTCTCGGGGAAATACGCCTCGGCGTCAAAACCAACGACCGGGGCGCAACAGTGACATGGGAATGACGTCGTGTCGAACGCGGGGGCGGAGGCCGCGACCTCACCCCGGTCCATGCGGGTCAGGACGGCGCCGACGCTGTTGCCCAGCGGGGTCACCAGCCCTATGCCGGTTACGACGACATTCACTGCCACGGACACGTTCTCCTCTTCAACTCCCGGACAGCCATAAGTTCATCAGGGCGGAGCGTTTCGTTTCCAATTGTGGGTCATCGACATGCTTGAAGGCGAAGACCATTCCTGTGGTAACAACGATCCGACCGTTGCAGGAAGCCGTGGCGGAGACTTTGCCCCCACTCATGTTCACAGATTTCACCTCGGTCTGGTACGTGAGGCAATCCCCTGGACGGACCGGCTCCCGAAATTTTGTCCGTTCCAGGATCGTCAGTATGGCCTTGGCGTCGCGCTGGTACTGGTCCTTGAGGGTGGCCTCCAACAGCAGGCCCGACAGTTGTGCGACGCCCTCGATGATCAGCACGCCCGGCATGATCGGGCGACGCGGGAAATGGTCGTCAAAAAAGTCCTCGCTCAACGCCACGTTCTTGGTCGCCTCCGCCGAGGTTCCAATCCGCCACGCGGTGATTCTGTCGATCAAGAAGAACCGCATCTACTTCTCCCAATCTTCACGACCAACCTCGCTCATGTCCGAGTCTGCTCGCCAGAGTCACTCTTCCGGACCGGCCCTGTGGCAATGCCCCTTCTCTTCTGCGCGGCTCGTGACAATCCATCCATTGTGTACGCGGTCACACGCAGGGCTCGTATCCCAACGCCGGCAATCCGCCAAGCTCAGCAGGGTCGCTCATCCTGTTTCAAGGGCCTCGTGTTGACAATACCAACATTATACATTATACAACGATCACCCGGCAATGGAAACATCTGCTCGTTCGGAGGATTTGTGTTGCCTCGCACAACCGTCTTCGCGATTTATCGGCCCGGGAAACGGACCCATCGGGCCTATGTCTTGCACGTCGCGGCTTCCTCTGATACAATGGTACCAGGGTGAGGGAAGAACAGTGTGTTTGGCAACGTGTGCATGGGACGGACGAGAATCGCACGGGACATTCTGCTGGGTATAGAGAATTTGCTGCTGCACCGGACGCGTTCCGTGCTGACGATGCTGGGCGTCGTGTTCGGGGTCAGCAGCGTGGTGGCCATGCTGTCCGTGGGCGAGGGCGCCAGCACGGAAGCGCTGGAACAGATCCGCCGGCTGGGCAGCGAAAACATCATCATTTCCTCGGCCAAGTCCACGGAGGACGAGCAGGCGGTCGCCCAGTACTCGCACATGAGCATCTACGGGTTGACCTACGAGGATTACGCCCGGATCACGGAAAGCTGCGGCAACATCCGGCAGGCGGCCCCCGCCAAACTGATTCGAAAAGATGCCCGCCTGCTCGAACGGGCGATCGAGCTGCGGGTGGTGGGGACCACGCCCGAGTGGTTCGATCTGGTTCCGCGCGAGGTCCTCGCCGGCCGGGTGATTCTGCCGTACGATCAGGAACGGCAGGCGCCGGTCGCGGTGCTCACCGAATTCGGCGCCCGCAAGCTGTTGGCGACCTCGAATACGATCGGCCAGCTGATCTTCCTGGGGGGAGACAACTTTGAGGTCATCGGGATCATCAAGAGTGAAGGCGGCAATGCCGGCAGCATCCAGGTGCCGGACCAGGAGGTGGACGTGTATATCCCGATTGAGGTCGCCGCGACCTATTTCGGCGATATCTACACGAAGTATACGGCCGGCTCGCGGGTGCGGGAGCGCGTGGAGCTGCACCAGGTGATTGTCCAGGTCGAGGACGTGACGGCCGTGCAGATGACGGCCGCGGCGATCGAGAACATGCTGGAAACCTTCCACGACAAAGGGGATTATACGGTCAGTGTCCCTCTGGCCCTGCTCCAGCAGGCCGAGGCCACGAAGCGGACATTCAACATCGTTCTTGGTTCCATCGCAGGCATCAGCCTGCTCGTCGGCGGCATCGGGATCATGAACATCATGCTGGCCTCGGTGACGGAGCGGACCCGGGAAATCGGCATCCGCCGGGCCCTCGGGGCCAAGCGCAAGCAGATCACCTATCAATTCCTGATCGAGGCCGTCGTCCTCTCCACCATCGGCGGTCTCATCGGTTTGGGATTGGGTGTCCTGATCCCCATGTTCATCACGTATTTCTCCGGCATGCCCACGGTCCTCACGGCCAACGGCATTGTTCTGCCGCTGTTGATCAGCATGGTGGTCGGGATCATCTTTGGGCTGTACCCCGCGATGCACGCCGCCCGCGTCGATCCGATCATCGCCTTGCGACACGAATAGCGGGGCCCCGGAGCTCTCGCGGGCTCCCAGAGCCATTGATCTGCGAGGAGACCGCGCTTGGAAGACCGGGTCTCCTGAGGTGCACCGCTACGAGCGAGGCCCGCATTTCCTTTGACAGGGCCCCGAAGGCTCCGGTATACAATGTTCATGCGATGGTTCTGGTTGGCAGTTCTGGTCTGCTTCGTGTCGGTTTCTACCCATGAGGTGGCGGCCCATGCGGGCACTTGCAGTTGCGCCGCTGAGTTCGCCGGCAAACATCGTGACGAAGAGGCCAGGCCCGACGACTCACCAGATACGCACGACGGCCATCATGACGGTGATTCTCACGGGCATTTCGGAGGTGCGGTCAGCGCACCTGCCAAACCGATCATCAAGATCCTGGTACTACCTGGGACCCCTGTCGTATTCCACTCCTTCGGCGTTCTGCCCCAGGAACATCTGTTCATCGCTTTGAGACGGGCTCTTGGCCCACCTGCTCCGGGGCTGCCGCGCTACCTCTCTGCGCAGTCTTTGCTGCTGTGATCGGTAATCGCAGTTTCGGAGACGCACTCAGGGCTGGTGCTTCGGTGTGCGAGAGGGTAGGCTGCGCCTTGTGCTTGCGCGACGCTGCCCGAGACTCTCCGGCACCCATGCCACTTGCTTCCAACACCTAACTCCTGGGAATCTGGAGGTCGTCTGAGAATGAATAAGCATGTTTCTTGTGACGTCTGCGTGATCCTTCCTGTGCTTATATTGAGCCTTGGTCTGGGCAGCGGCTGTGAACGAAAAGCACCACTCCAAAGTGCCGGTGGGCACTCCCACGGCCAGGCAGCGGCCCCCCAGGGACCCGCCGTCGACCACGGCCCGGCCCCGGTGGGCCTGACGCTCTTTACCCCCAAGGTCGGGCTGTACCTGGAGTATCCGCAGCTTGTCCGGGGGGTGAAGACGCGCGTCCTGGTGCATCTGACGGTATTGCGCAACGGCGAGCCGGTACGCAAGGGAACCGTGACGCTCCAAGCCACGGCCCCGGATGGCAAGGCGCTGACCCTCAAGGTGGACGCGCCCGCGCGGGAGGGGATCTTCATCCCGGAGCCCGCCTTCGAGAACGCGGGGCGCTACATCGCCCGTCTGGTCCTTCAGAGTCCGCAGGTCGAAGACACGCTGGACCTTGGAGAACTGGTCGTTCATCCGGACGAGCAGGCGGCCCTCGTGGCCGCCCAGGCTTCCAATGAAACGGACCCACCCGGAGTCGTTCCGTTCCTGGCGGAGCAGCAATGGAAGATCGGCGTGCTCCTGGAGCAGGTGGGCAAACGCACCCTGGTCCATCGCCTGGCGCTGCCCGGCCAGATCCTGGCCCCGCAAGGCGCCTTGGCCATTGTCGTTCCCCCGGTCGCCGGCCGGCTGCTCCCAGCGCCGGGGGGAAAGCTTCCTCGGATCGGCGACACCGTGCAGGGGGGCCAGGTTCTGGCCGTGATCGAGCCCCCGATGCCTCTGACCGAGGCGTTCCAGTTGAGCGCGAATCGCGCCCAGGTGCAGTCCCTCGAAACGGAGCTGTTGCTCCGCGAACTCGATCTGGACACCCGGGCTCTGGAGGTGGAACGATCCATCATTCAATCCCAGGCCCGCCTGGATTTCGCCCAGCGCGTCATGGACCGCGAGCGCACGCTTCGCAAAGGGGGCGTCGGGACGGAACAACAGTACGAAGAGGCCGAGCAGAACTTGCGTCTGGCCCAGGCGGAGTACGAAGCCGCCAACGCCATGAAGGCGTCCTACCAAAGCGCGAAGGAGAGACTGGCCGCGCTGCGCTCCAAGACCCTGCCCGCGGACAGCCAGGCCCTGCCGGGCACGTCGCTTCAGCTTCCCCTGCGCGCGCCGATCACCGGACAAATCCTCGCCGCCGGGCACATTGAGGGAGAACACGTCGATGCCCAGGCACAGGTGTTCCGCATCCTCAATCGGGACCGGGTTTGGATCGAGGCGAAGGTCTCCGAGTTCGATCTGACCAAGTTGTCCGACCAGCCGGGCGCGACCATGACCCTGCCCGCGTATCCGGGCCAGCGTTTCGATATCCTGGGTCCCAATGGCGGGCGACTGGTGAACATCGGCGCCGCCGTCGAGGCGGAAACCCGAACCGTCTCGGTGGTCTATGAGATGCCGAATCCAGAGGGGCTGCTGCGGCCGGGGATGGTTGCCGAGGTATATCTGGAGACGCGCACGGCCAGCGAAGCCCTGGCGATCCCGGAGAGTGCAATCGTCATGGATAATGGCCGGCCCATCGCCTTTGTGCTCTTGAGCGGCGAGAAGTTCCAGCGGCGTGAGCTGGAACTCGGAGTCAAAGACGGCGGCTACATCGAGGTCAAGAGCGGCGTCCAAGTCGGCGAGCGCGTTGCCGCCAAAGGCGGTTACGCGATCAAATTGTCCACGCTTTCGTCGGCTTCTTTTGGCGCCGGCCACGGCCACTAAACCGGGAGGACTCTCACATGATAAATGCACTGATTCGATGGTCGCTCTCCAACCGGCTGGCCGTCTTGATTATTGCGGTGGCTTTGCTGATCACGGGTATCTACGTCACGATGAACATGCCCGTGGACGTGTTCCCGGACCTGACGGCACCGACCGTAACCATCCTCGTCGATGGTCACGGCATGGCCCCGGAAGAAATGGAGACGCTGGTCACGTTTCCCCTCGAAACGGCCGTCAACGGCGCGGCGGATGTACGCCGCGTGCGCTCCTCGACGGCGGTGGGCTTCTCCACCATCTGGGTCGAGTTTGAGTGGGGCACGGACATCTTCCGGGCGCGGCAAACCGTCACGGAGAGACTGGCGACGGTCGCCGACAAGCTGCCCGAGCGGGTGGACCCGCCCATCATGGCCCCGATGTTCTCGGTCATGGGGGAAATCCTCTTTGCCTCGCTGACCTCCGACCGCCACAGCCTGCTGGAGCTCCGCACGCTGGCCAGCACTACCCTGCGACGCCGGTTGCTTTCGGTGCCGGGCGTGGCGGAGGTGGCCCTGTTCGGCGGCGACGAGAAACGCTACCAGGTTGTCTTGTCGCCCCAGTTGCTGCGGGCGTACCAAATCAGCCTCCCGGAAGTGGCCGAAGCGCTCCGTCAGTCCAACGAAAACGTAGCGGCCGGGTTCCTGGTCGAAGGGGGGCAGGAATCCATTCTCCAAGGGGTGGGCCGCGTCCAGACCGCCGACGACATTGGTCAGACCGTGGTCGTCGTCCGCCAGGGACGGCCGATCAAGGTTGCTGACCTGGGCGCCGTCACCGTCGGCGCTGACATCCGGCGCGGTACGGGAGCGGCGTCCCGGCGCGGACCTAACTGGGAGCCGATCGTCGAACCGGGCGTCGTCATGGCCATCATGAAGCAGCCCCACGCCAATACGCTGGAGGTGACCCAAAGACTCGACAAGACGCTCGACGACATCCAGGCCTCCGTGCCGACCGGCATGGTGGTCAACAAGCGGCTGTTCCGCCAGTCCGACTTCATCGAGGCGTCGGTCCACAATACCACCGCCGCCCTGCGCGACGGCGGGATCATGGTCATCCTGATCGTGGTGGCGTTTCTGGTCAGTCTGCGGGCCAGCGCGATCACACTGCTGGCTATTCCCATGTCGCTCCTGACGGCCATCCTGACGTTGCGAGCCTTTGGGGCCAGCATCAACACCATGACGCTCGGAGGCATGGCCATCGCGCTGGGAGCTCTCGTCGATGATGCGATCATTGACGTCGAGAACATCATTCGCCGGCTGCGACAGAATGCCGGGCTTCCCGAAGTACAACGACGACCGCCCATCGAGGTCATTCTTCGCGCGAGCATCGAGGTCAATGCCTCAATCGTCTTTGCCACGCTCATCATCCTCTTGGTCTTCGTGCCGCTTTTCTTCCTGTCCGGCGTGGAAGGCCGATTGCTGTTCCCGCTGGGGGTGGCGTTTGTCGTCTCCCTGGTAGCGTCGCTGGTGTCCGCCCTGACGTTGACGCCCGCGCTGAGCTATTACCTGCTTCCGACCAGCAGGACCGTCCGGCAAGGCCGGGAACCTTGGCTCGTCCGTACGGTCAAGTGGCTTTACGCGCGTCCGTTGGACGCCGCCATGCGACACCCCTGGTGGGTGGTCGTGCCCACGACGGTCGTGCTCGTGGCCTCCGTTGTGGGCGTGAGCACGATGGGACGCAGCTTCTTGCCCGAGTTTAGCGAAGGCGCCCTCGTGGTGGGCTTGGTAAGCGTTCCCGGCATCTCGCTGGACGAGAGCGACAAGCTCGCCCACGTCGTGGAGACCACGCTCATGCAGCATCCGGAAATCGCGGCCATCGGCCGCCGGACCGGCCGCGGCGAGGCCGACGCGCACGGCATGAACACGGAAGGCAGTGAGATTGACCTGTCGCTGGATATGGAGGGACCCGTCCGCGTGGGTAAGCCGAGACGGACCCGGGCGGAACTGCTGGAGGCCATTCGCCGAGACGTGGCGACAATTCCCGGCGTCAAGGCCCAGTTCGGCCAACCCATCGGCCACCGTATCGACCACATGCTCTCCGGAACGCGGGCCAACATCGCCATCAAGATCTTCGGCGAGGATTTGCTCAAGCTCCGCCAACTGGCCAAGGAGGTGGAAGGGGTGACAGGCCAGCTCCCGGGCGTGGTCGATCTGTCTGTCGAGCAGCAGAATGACATCCCGATCCGGCGGGTCGAGTTCGACCGGCGGACGATGGCCCGCTATGGCCTGAAGGTCGCCGACGTGGCCATGGCTCTTCAGACGGCCTTCCGAGGCGATGCCGTGACCCAGGTCCTGGAAGGACGCTATCCCTTTGACCTGATCGTCCGCTGCGGAGACCCGGCGCATCCCCAGAGTTGGGAGAATACTTCCTCCGAGAGAGTGGGCGAAGTGCTGGTGGATACGCCCGGCGGCACGAAGATCCCGCTCAAGGCCGTGGCCCGCATCAGCGAGGAATACGGGCCCAACATGATCAGCCGGGAGAACGCGCAGCGCAAGATCGAGGTGACCTGCAATGTCGCCGGTCGCGCGCTCGATCAGGTCGTGGCGGATATCCAGCAGGCCGTAGCCGAGCAGGTCAAGCTGCCGCAGGGCTACTACGTCCAGTACGGCGGACAATTCGAGAGTGCCGAGGCCACCCGGCAGCGTCTGAGCATGCTCGGTCTCATGGTGATTCTGGGAATCGGCTTCCTGCTGCACATCGTCTTTCGCTCCGTGCGCGATACGTTGCTGATTATGATGAACCTGCCGCTGGCCCTGATCGGGGGCGTGGCGGGCGTCTTTGCTTCCGGCGGAGTATTGTCGGTCGCCTCCGTGATCGGCTTCATCAGTGTGTTCGGCATCGCGGCCCGCAACGGCATCATGATGGTTTCCCACATCCGCCACCTGCAACGGTTCGAAGGGGTGACCGATTTTCGCGAGGCCGTGCGCCGTGGGGCGATGGAACGACTGGCCCCCATTCTGATGACCGCCCTGGCGGCGGGTCTGGCCCTGGTTCCTTTGGTGATAGGCGGGGAACAGCCGGGACGTGAGATCCTGACTCCGATGGCGATTGTCATCGTGTGCGGCCTCTTATCCTCGACCTTCCTCAACATGGTCGTGGTCCCCGCGCTCTTCGTGTGGTTCGGACGTCCGGTGGAGGCCGAGCCGGCCGTGGACATTAAACCGGAGATAGCTCGAATGGAGCACGCGCTACCGGCATCGCCCATATAAGTTGCTTCTTTCCCGTGGACGGACCCCCAATGCAGCTTCGTTCTTCGAGAGATATGATGGACAAACAACGCAATACAGGATCAGCGTTCCAGGGCGCAAGGAGCGCCCTCCCGCAAACCATCGGGGTTGCCCTCGTCGCCGTGGTGTTGACCGGCTGTGCCCAGGTGCAACCCAAAGCCGATTACGAGCGGGCCAGGCAGTTGGTGACCGAGGCTACGGGCGCTGACGCCGTCTACGATCCCGAGGCTCCGCTGCCGACCGACAAGGAAATGGACGCGTTTCTAACGGATGGGCTCACCCTGGAAGAAGCTGTTCGGATGGCTCTGCTGAACAATCGCCGGCTCCACGCGGAGTTCCTGTCTATCGGCGTAGCCAAGGCCGATTGGGTTCAGGCCGGCCTGTTCACCAATCCCGGGCTCGGTTTCTCCGTGCAGTTTCCAGAAGGCCCAGGGGTGAGCAACGTGCAGGCGTCCCTTGCCCAGAACATTGTGGACCTCTGGCGGATTCCCAAACGCAAACAGGTTGCTCAGGCTGAGTTGGACGCCACCGTGCTCCGCATCGCCTACGCGGCGACTGCGCTGGTTGCTCAGACAAAAGAAGCGTACTTCCAGGCGGTGGCCGCCGAGGAGTCTCTACGGCTGGCCCAGGAGAACCTTGGGGTGACAACAAAGTCGCACGACGCCATTAAGACCAAGCGACAGGCCGGCGCCGCCAGCGACCTGGACGAGAATCTCGCGCGCGGACAGGTTCTATCCGCGGAAATCGGGGTACGCAGTGCCCGGCTGGCGGCCGCCAACGCCAAGCGGCGACTGGCCGGCCAGATGGGCATCATACGGACGATCGACCATGTCACTCTCGCCGATCCCCTGGCGCCCGAAATCGGGCCGCTGGACCTTGAGAAGCTGGTGGAAACCGCCCGTCAGAAGCGCCTGGACCTGCGCGCCCTGGAGACGGCCGCCCAAGCGCGACTGGCCGAACTCGGAGTCCAGAAACGCAACGTCCTGCCCAACGTGAGTGTCGGCGCGATGTTCCAACGCAATGAGCGGCGCGAGAGTGATACGGAAGCGATCAAGTCGATCTTCGGCCCTTCGCTGGCCCTGGAATTGCCCCTCTTCGACCAGAACCAGGCGCAGATTGCCAAGGCCCAGTATCTCTATTGGCAGGAACTCAAGAGGTACGAGGCGGACTATCTTCAGGCCGTCCAGGAGATTCGCATGGCGGTGGATCAGGCGCAGACCGCTCTCCAGAACACGGCCTACTACCAACAGGAAATGGTCCCCCAAGCCCAGCGGAATCTGGAGTACTCCCGCAACTCCTATCTGGCGGGCCAAACCGACATTCTCACGTTGCTGGAGGCCCAGCGCGTCCTGCTGGAATCCCGGCGCGGCGACATTGCCGCCCGCTTGGAGCTTGCCACCGCGATTTGCGAGTTGGAGCAGAGGGTCGGCGAGCCCATGCGCAAGTAATTGCCCGATCAGTGCGAATGAGCGGGCAAATCGTCGTGCGTGTGTTCCGCGATGTGGTGATGACGCTCGCCCGAGGCATTCAGCGGATCGACGTGGACGGTGACGTCGGACAGATACCGCAAATGATGCAGAAGCTGATGTCGAACCTCCGTGGCAATCTCGTGCCCTTGGCCAACCGAGAGCCCTGGATCGACGGCGATGTTCACCTCGGCATGGAGTCTGTGGCCCAACCATCTCACGCGGACTTCGGATACGTCCTGAACACTGGCCGTGTGATGCACTGTATGTCGAATCTCATCGAGAACCTCGGGGTCCACGCCGTCCAGCAAACGAGTGAAGACAGCTTTGCCGGATTCCCACACGATGTGGAGGATGGCAACCGTGATAAGAAGACCAACGATGGGGTCCGCCCAGGGCAGGCCCAGCCAGATTCCGATGGCCCCGACGAGAACGGCCAGGCTCGTCAATCCATCGACGCGTGCGTGGTAGCCGTCGGCGATGAGCGCCGCACTGCCGATCTCGCGGCCCACCCGCAGACGAAACTGTGCCACAACTTCGTTGCCGAGGAAACCGATCACCGAGGCGACACATACGGCCCAGAGATGCGTGACCATCCGGGGGTGAATGAGGCGGTCTATGGATTCAGAGGCGGCGACCACGGCGCTGAAGAGGATGATGAGCACGATGACCACGCCGGCCAGATCCTCCACGCGACCGTAGCCGTAGGTGAAGCGGTTGCTCGGCCTGTGCCGGGCCAGAGCGAAGGCGAACCATAGCGGGATAGCGGTAGCCGCATCACCGAAGTTGTGAATCGTATCGGCCAGCAGGGCCACGCTTCCCGAAAGCAACACGATGACCACCTGAAAGGCGGCGGTGGCAAGCAGTCCGACGAAAGACCACTGGACCGCCCAGATCCCTCGTTCGGTCGTGAGGAGGGACGGGTCTACTGCGCCATGCGTATGGGCAGGGGAGCCATGCCCATGTCCGTACGCGTGTGCGGGCCGGTCTCTGTGAGAATTCCGATAGCTAAGCATATAACAAAGATGGTAGCATGCCATGAGCGGAGAGTCAATGAAACGTGCAGACGTCATCCAACTCCGCCACGGCATTCCAGGGATGCACACCGGCGTTTCGTTCGCTACGGCCGCAATCGCTACGAAATCCGGCGTCCTCCGGCTGTTGTCGTGGTCGGCGGACTTGCATCCTCAAACTTGCCTATGTTGATTGTCCTGCCCACACCGTACGGGCTTGCGGCGGGCCATCAATAGTCCTTGCCGTTGAGACTGCGCACGACCGATAGCAGCCAGGCCTCAAGCTGTCCGCGCATGGATTCCGTACGGTCGGGAGCGCGGGCGGCGAGGTCGCGACTCTCCTGAGGGTCGTCGGCCAGGTTGTACAGTTCGATCTTCGCGGGGCCCTTCTTCTCGATGCGATGCAGCTTCCAGGGCCAGTCCAGCCAGGCGGCGTGGCCCGGGAAACTATCTTCGGGATATTGCTTCGTGATCTGGCCCGCCTCCAGGACCTGGTACGCGGGATCATCGACCTCCTGGCCGGCCTTCTGTGCCTCATACAGGCCGGCCATCCACTGCTTGCTCGGCACGGCGAGGCCGGGGGTGGGATGGTCCCAGAAGCCCATGGGTTTCGGCCGGGACTCCATCCGGCCGTCGAGCAGCGGGACCAGACTGACCCCATCCAGCGGCCGCCGCACGTCTGTGCTGGCCCCTGCGATCTCCAGCAGCGTCGGGTAGATGTCGCAGGTGTTGCAGGGGATGTTCGTGACCCGGGGCCGCGCGACACGGACGGGCCACTCCAGGAGCGCGGGCACGCGGAGACCGCCCTCGTAGATCTGTCCCTTGTTGCCCCGGCCGCCGGTCACGCCCACGTCGGGCAGGCCGCCGTTATCGCTGCAGTACCACAGGATCGCATTCTCGCGGAGGCCCAGTGTCCGCAGTTCCTGGCGGAGTCTGCCGAAGGCGCGGTCCATGGCCGTAATCTCGCCGTAGAAGTTCTGAAGCTTCTTGCTCTGGTTCGGGTACCGGGAACGGTCCGGCTCGAGCGCTTCGTGCGGCGCGTGCGGGTTGCCGAACCAGACGACGGCCAGGAAGGGCTGATGCGCCGCCGCGTGTTTGCGGATGAACGCCAAGGCGGCCTCGACCGTGACCATGGAGCTTTCGCCCGGTGTGGGCGCGGCGACGCCTTCCCGGCTCATGATCGGGTCGTTGTCGAAGAAATTCGGCGCCGAGAACCACTCGTCAAAACCCTTGGCGCCCGGATTGACGGGGCTGCCCTTGCAGACCGAGCCGAGGTGCCATTTACCGAAATGGCCCGTGACATAGCCGGTTTTCTTGAGAACCTCGGCGATCGTGACCTCCTGCGGCCGAAGCGGGAAGCCCCACTTGAAACAGCCGAAGCGGTTGGGGTGCCGGCCCGTCATGACACTGCCGCGGGTCGGCGAGCAAACCGGAGCGGCGGCGTAGAACCGGTCGAAGCGCAAGCCGGTGGCCGCCAGGTGGTCGAAGTTCGGCGTCTTCAGAGCGGGGTGGCCGTTGTAGGCCATGTCACCCCAACCCTGGTCGTCGGCCATGCACAGCACGATGTTGGGCCTGTTCTTCAAGGAGGCCGACGCCGGCCGACCGTGGAAGCCAGCCAGAGTTGCGCCGATGCCACCCAACTTCAAAAACTCGCGACGATTCATCCGCATTGCCGGTCTCCTTCCTGGGCGCGATCGGGTCGGCCCCAGCGCCCTGATTCAGATTCCACACAGAAGTTGTAACCAGGGCTCCGGAACGAACACTACTATAGTAATCAAGCACGGTGTACACCAGTGTTTCCGTGGCGACTGAATTCGGAAAGGGACTGAAAATGGCAACGAAGACGGTAGCGATTTTTGCCGGAGTCAGCCTGTTGCTCGGCGCCGGCTTGTTGATTGCCCAGGACCGTGGGCGCGGTTTCGGCGCGGGTGGGCCGATGGGCTCCTGGCTCGACGATCTCGATAAAGCGTACCAGGAAAAGAACATGGACAAAGTGGGCGAGCTGATCGCCAAGATGAAGGAGCAGCGGCAGCAATTCCCGGGTCCCGGCGGACCTCCTCCCGGACAGATGCGCGGTGGGCCGGGGGGCCGGATGGGGCCGCGAGGTGAGATGGGATCATCCATGAGCAAGCCCCCAACGGCCAGGAATGAGGCCGAGAAGAAGATTCTGGCCGTGTTGGAGGAGCTGAACAGTGGTGGCCGGGGCCTGATGAACGTGCCGGAGGTGGATGGTCGGCTCCTGCGACTTCTGGCCGAGTCTATCGGGGCCAAGCAGATTGTCGAGATCGGAACGTCGAATGGAGTCTCGGGTCTCTGGCAGTGCCTGGCCTTGAAGGCTACCGGCGGCAAACTGACCACTTTCGAGATCGACGCGGAACGTGCCGCCCTGGCTCGGCAGAATTTCAAGAAGGCTGGCGTGGACGACATCGTTACCCTGGTCGAAGGGGACGCCCATGAGAAGGTCTCCCAAGTGCAGGGCCCGGTCGATCTGTGCTTCATCGACGCGGATAAAGAGGGATACAACGACTATCTGACCAAGCTGCTTCCGAAGGTTCGTCCCGGCGGCCTGATCATCGCGCACAACATCAGCCCCGGCATGGCCGATCCAAAATTCCTGGCCGCCATCACGACGAACCCGGATTTGGAAACCATCTTTTACCAGCAAGGAGGTGGCGTCAGCGTGACGTTGAAGAAGCGAGGACTGTAAGAGACACGCGCGGGCGGTACCGACCCCCGCACGCGTCTTGAGCAAGCTCCTATACGAAGGGGTGCCGGGGTATCCTTCTTGCCGGGAAGTAGGGCATCGGAGACCATCGGCACCCTTTATGCCGACCGCGTGAGGGTCTTCTTTCCTATCGGCTTCTTACACACGGGGTGTCGGTGTGTTCTCCACCAGAGTGACTTGCCTGCAGGAGGCCATCGGCACCCTGAATTATTCTACCCCGCGCCATCGCCCTATTCAATGCCGGACCGGCGACCTACAGGTCGAAGTTGCTGGCGGCCTCCGGCTGATACGGCAGATCGAGAATCCGCCGCCAGTCGTCAATCCGGTCGTCGACTCTCCGACCCAACATCGCCAGGCCGGTCTGCGTGAAAATCGACAGTTTCGGGTTTACCACGTGGCCGCCGCGATGGCATGAGAGATCATGTGCTGCACCTGTCTATCCGTCATGTCACTATCTCTTTTGCGCCTCACAATTCACAACCTGTCCAGGAAAGCCCCTGTTGGAAGATGCCGGGAAGGTCCGCCGCGTGTGTCGTGAGACAAACCCACGAGAGGCTCCACAGGGCGGCGTCCAATAACGCTAACGCCACGTTCTCTACGTCAGGCAGGATTCGACGAGTGGTAAGGGGAATCCTCAAACAGGGTGGAGGGAATCCCTGGGACGCACCTCGCCTGATGTTGACCGGCGCGGAGAACTTGTCCGGGCGACATCGCCGAGGTATGATGGCACGAGCGCGAGCCTCCCCGGTTTCGCGGCGCAGAATAACGTTCCCTGAAAGGGTGAGTGCATGTCTGCAAGAGAAGTGCTGCTCCTGTGCGTCCTGTCGTTCTCGGGAAGTGTCTGGGGTGGAGAGAATCAGCCGGCGGACCCGGACCCGAACCGCTTTGCCCAGGAGATCAAGGCTTTCACGGAGTGGGACAGCAAGAACGCCGTGCCGGCCGATCCGGTGCTGTTCGTGGGCAGCTCCAGCATTCGCCTGTGGCGTACGCACGAGAGCTTCCCGGATCTGCCCGTCGTCAACCGCGGCTTCGGCGGTTCTCAGATCTCGGATGCCATCCACCTCGCCGACCGCTTGGTGCTGGCGTATCAGCCCAAGGTCGTGGTCTTCTACTCGGGGGGCAATGACATTGCCGCCGGCAAGTCCACCGCGCGGGTGGTGGCGGATTATCGCCGCTTCCTTCAACTCCTACAGGCCCGCCAGCCGCAGGTCCGTGTGATCGTTCTCGCCATCAATCCGAGCCGTTCACGCTGGAAGTTTTGGCCCGAGATGCAGAAGGTCAACGGACTCGTTCAGAGATTCTGCCAAAGCGATCCTCGCCTGATCTTCGCCGATTTCAGCGCCCGTTTCCTCCGTGCCGACGGCCTGCCCGATTCCAGTTTGTTCCTCCAGGACGAATTGCACCTCAATGCCAAGGGCTACGCGGTCTGGACGCAGGCACTGACCCCTGTTCTGCGGCAGGTCCTGGCGTCTTGGCCGTCCCCCGGGACGAAATAGCCGGCGACCATCAGCGGCGGACCCCGTGCTTCAGATTCCCTCCTTACGCGTCGGTTTCGCGGTGAGTCGCATTTCTATTTGCACTTGTACCCCCGCTTTGGTATACTTTAATGGGTCCTCATCTGGGGGCATCGGATGGGCCGCACGGCTGGGGGTGGCCGCGGGGGATAATGTGCAGGGAGGCGACGGAGAGAAGATGGCCTTGCCATAACTCGAGGTCGTGTTAGGAGGAGTGACGATGAAAGCCCAATCTCATGTTTGGTGGTCTCTGACTGTTCTCCTGTGCGCGGTCCTGTCCCCGTGGGCGGGTGCGGCAACGTTGCAGGTAGGGAATGGCAAGACCGATTTGACAACAATTCAGGCCGCGGTGGACGCCGCGGCTGCCGGTGACACGATCGTGGTGAGTCCCGGCACGTACACCGGACCTGGCAATTGCGACATCGATTTGCGGGGCAAGGCGCTGACGATCCAAAGCACCAATCCCCTCGATCCCAACGTGGTCGCCGAGACGGTCATCGATTGCGCCGGATCGGCGAAGGAACCGCACCGGGGGTTCTACATCGTAGACTGCAACGGCGTGACGCTTTCCGGCCTGACCATCACCCAGGGGCTGGCCTCAGCCGGCGGGGCGGTCTACTGCCAGGGCAGCAAGCTGGAGCTGGCGCACTGCCAAATTCTGGCCAACGCGGCACTGCCAGGCGGGACCGAGTATGCCAACGGCGGTCCGGGCGGCGGCCTCTATTGCGAGAAGTCCACCGTCAAGGTGGTCGGATGCCTCTTCAGCGGCAACGCCGCGGGCAGCGGGACCTCCGTCAAGGAGGGTACGGCGGGGGCGGGCGGCAATGGCGGCGGTCTCTGCAGCGTGCAATCCACGGTGGAGGTGCTCTCCTCCACGATCTCCCGCAATGCGGCGGGTCAGGGCGGTGACAACGGACAAGGGGCCGCCGGCAACGGCGGCGATGGGGGCGGCCTCTGTGGCGATTCCGTGCGCGTGACCGACTCCACTCTCTCCTCCAACCTGGCCGGCGCCGGTGGGCAAGGCTCGCCCAGCGGGCGCGGGGGCCGAGGCGGCGGTGTCTATGCCGATCTGGCCGAACTGGACCGGTGTACCATCGAGGCCAATCGGGCCGGGGATGGTGGTTTGGCCGGCAACGATGCCAAGGACAAGACCGGCGCCAGTGCCGGTGACGGCGGCGGCGTTTGTGGCAGCTCTCTGACGATCACCAACAGCCTGATCGCGGGCAACCGGGCCGGCCGGGGGCGCGCGGTGGATGCCTCCGGATGGCTGGACCACGGCAACGGGGGCGGTCTCTGGTGCGCGGGCGGCTCCGTCCGGAACTGTACGATCGTGGAGAACGCGGGGTGCCGGTCCGCCGCGGACCCCAACGCTGGCGCGGTGGCGTCCGCGGGCCGTGGCGCCGGGATGTTCATGACGGCCAAAACGACCCTGACGAGTTCGATCATATACCAGAATTTCCCCGGTGAGTTGGCGGGTTTCGACTGCAACAACATTGCCTACTGCAACTTCGGTGAGACGGACTGCCCCAAGGAAGACAGCAATGATCTGGCCGATCCGGTGTTTGTTCGGCCGGGCGGTTGGGGCGACGCCAAAGACCCCGGCAAGAAGGTTCCGCCGGATGATCCCGAGGCGATTTGGGTGCCGGGCGACTACCATCTGCGGTTGACCTCTCCGTGGTTCGATGCCGGCGATCCGAATTACGTGCCGGCGGCGGGGGAAACGGATCTGAGTGGCAAACCCCGGCTGGCCGATGCGGCCGTGGATTTGGGCGCCTATGAGTCCTCGATGCTGGTCCCGGTGTACCGGTTCTGGTCCTCTGTGACAGGAGACCATTTCTACACCGTGAGCGAGGCCGAGAAGGATAAGCTGATTGGTCGCCATGCCCACGTCTGGACGTTCGAAGGGATCGCCTTCTACGCGTACACACGGGCCGCCGCACCAAATCTGCTCCCCGTGTACCGGTTCTGGTCCAGCAAGGATGGTTACCACTTCTACACGATCAATGGGACGGAAAAGGACAAGCTGCTCAAGCAGAATCCGCCGGTCTGGATTTCAGAGGGCACGGCCTTCTATGCCTATCCGGCGGGTAGCCAGCCCGCAGGAACGAAGCCCGTCTATCGGTTCTGGTCCGACCGGGGGAGCGGTCACTTCTACACAATGTCGGAAGCCGAAAAGGCTAAGCTCCTCAACCAGAAACCCACCGCGTGGTTGTCGGAGGGCATCGCTTGGTATGCCTACGAGACGTCCTCCACAGAACCGGTGGCCGCGAAAGCCGCGGTCTATGAGTTCGAGGGTGGGCCGCAAGAGGTCCGGTGTACGATTACTCTCAAGGCGTACCTCGACGGGAAAGAGGCCACGATCAGTGAGCCCAATCTCGTCTACAGCCCGGACCACGCCTACATGAAAATGACGGTCGATCTGACGGCGCTGACGACCACGCTCCAGGAATTTCTGGCGGAGAGCAAGGTCATGCAGCAAACCGTGACCATCGGGCAAGGGGGGACCGAGGGCGTGCAGATTCCTGTCGTCTTATCTACCAGTGTTCTTTTCTGGGGGCGCACGGTGCGCGGACCCTTTGGCATTGACGCGAAGGCCCTGACCTTTCCGACGACCGCCGGCAGCCGTCTGCCCGGCAGCGATGAATCGTTCACCATCAACGGCTCGGCCACCGTGGACGGCGGCAAGCTCGATCTTGGTGTGGTGGAGAAGGTGGATGAGTTCGCGACCGGCGATCCGGGGAGCTTCGATACGTCGGGTCTGCCGGATCAGTTGAAGGCGCGCGTGGCCGAGACTTTCCAGTGGTCCTGCCGGCAACAGGACGTTCTGCTGGACACAACCGTCAAGAGTGGCAGGCTCCAGATCTATGTGACCTCGGCCCATCTTCAGACGGCCGGCACCTGGCAAGGTAAGAAAGCCCAGTAGCCCGCGCGTGGCGCAAGGGGCTCCTCCTGCCTGTACGGAGATCTGCCCTGATCCAAACCTGGGTATGACTCTGGCATCTGATGGGTGCCACGCCCAAACTCGTTTGAGCGTGCTTTCCCTTGTGTGCGGAGACACGCTCACGCTACGCTGGGGCGTGGCGCCCAGAGACCAAGCCGGGGTTTCTTCCGGACACCCGCTGCGCTGCGACTCCGCCGGACCCAGGTTCCCAAACGCGAAGCGTCACGCTTCGGACCTCGAAAGCCAGGGTGAGTCCCCCGCCCTATGGAGTCACACCCAAGTCTTGCGAGAGGCGAAATCTGTCGCAATCCGTCCGCACTTCTGGTATGCTCTCTCAGAATCGTTCCGCAACCAGGTTGGACCGCAGTGGAGATGCTCGATGACAGGTCGCATGGCCCCGTTTCTGGCGATCCTTCTTATCCCCGCGTCCTTGTCGCTGGGCGCCCGGCGGCCGGAGCTGCGTGGGATCTGGGTCCACGGCACGCAGCTCAAGACGCCCGCGGCCGCCGATGCGGTCGTCGCGAAAATCAATCGTGCCAACCTCAATGCGGCTTTCGTCCTCGTCTGGTACTGGGGCGGTCAGGCGTACTTCCATAGCAGCCTGTGCCCGATGGCCGACGGCGTGCAACCAGGCTATGATCCGCTCGGCTACATGATCCAGCAGTGTCATAAGCGCGGGATTCAGGTACACGCCTGGTTCGTCAACGGCGCCTACGGCGCGCCGGCGGTTCGCCATGTGCTCGACAAGCACCCGGATTGGGCTGTGCAGGATGGCGCCGGGAGCCTGTGGTACGACTTCAGCAAGCCGGACGTCCGGCGTTTCGAAAGCGATCTGATGATCGAGTGCCTGCGCAAGTACGAGGTAGACGGCATCCACTTCGATTACGTCCGCTACGGCCCGCACCAGTGCTATTGCGATTACTGCCAGCAGACCTTCGCGCGCCGGTATGGGGTTGAGCCGATCACCAAGGAGCGTCGCACCGCGTTCCCGACCGGCGTCAGCATGACCGCCAATCCCTTGGCCAAGCCCACGACGGCGATGGTGCTGGCGGAATTCTATGACGGCACGCCCGCCATCGCCCTGAACAAGCTGGGCAAAGGGACCGTGCTGCTGCTGAACTGGCATGCCGAGAAGGAGATGCCGCCGGCGGTGGCCGAGACGGTCAAGCTGGCTCTGGGAATGTGGACGACCGGCGGGGGCCCCCTGCACCTGACGACCACGGCGGCGAACCGCGCGCAATACGGCAATAGCGCCCTGGAGACTGCACGGATCTGTCTGACCCGGCTGGGGCACCCGCCTACGTCGATCCCCGCGGAGCGCATTGACCGGCTGTCGAGCAACAGTGTTCTCGTCCTGCCGGCGGTCTATATTCTCCCGGAGAAGGTGGCGGACGACCTGGAGCGGTTTGTGCGGAAGGGGGGCCGGCTGCTGATCATCGATGGGCCCACGAAGTCCATGCAGCTTCCGGCGGTGCAGCGCCTTACCGGCTTTGCCGCGTCCGGGCGATACCTCCGCCGCGACGATGTCATCCGGTCGACGGGCCGCAGCCCGCTCGTGCCCAAAAGCAAGCACCAGATGAATCTGTGGGACTGGAAACGGCGGATGAGCAAGTGGGCGGAGTTCCGCAAGCTCGGCGTGACCGAGTTGGTCCGGGACGTCTATCGGCGTGCCAAGGGCCTCAAGCCGAACGTGCAGGTGACCGCCGCGGTCTTCAATACGCCCCAAGCCGCCGACGCGGCGTACCAGGAATGGCCCCGCTGGCTCCGAGAGAAGACCATCGATTACGTGATCCCCATGGCCTACACGGAAAACACCGCCGAGCTGTCCGGCCAGATGGCCCAGTGGAAGAAGGTCGATCCGTCCTTGCAGCGCATTCTTCCTGGTCTGTCGATCTACCAGGACAGCACCGGCACGGCGGCTCCGCGCAGTCTGGACCTGATCCGTCGCCAGCAGGCCCTCTGCCGCCAGCAGGGGACGCACGGCAATATGTACTTCTCCATGGAGTACTTGACCGAGCCGCTGATCGGTGTCTTCCGCACCGAGTTCTACCCGGCCGAAGCCCCGGTCTACGCCCCGCCGCGTCGTCAGCCCTGACGGGGCTTGCCCAACCACGCCTCAAAGACGAAGGCTGGCCTCAGAAAGTGAGGTGGTCCGGCTCGCCATTGCCGTCCGTGTCATCGCTGCTGTCCGCCTGAAATACGTTCGAGAACGGATCATAACGCCAGCCATCGGTATTCGCGCCGGCGGCCGGATCTCCGATGCGGACCGTGTTGCGGTTGTTGAACACGTTGGTCGGCATACGCTCCAGGTACGGCCCAAGCGGGCCGCCCGCGGCCCCGGAGACATCCGTGGCGGTCGTCATCCGGCGGATAAAATCGTTTCCCGTGTCCCCCACCTCTGCCGGCAGAGCACCATTGTGCTGGATTTTGTACAACTCAATTTGCTTGCGTATGGCATGCAGATTGCTCTTGAGGCACGCTACCCGGGCCTCGCTCGTATTGGTTTGGAACTTGGGAACCACGATCGCCGCCAGAATGCCGATGAGGCTCACGACGACGAGCACCTCAACCAGGCTAAATCCACGTTTGATTTGCATAGTCTATCCCTTGCTACCGTGTAGATACAGATCTTCTGAGGACATTGTCGTCCAATAAGAGCATACGAAGCCCCGGATCGAGTGCCAACGCCGTCCGTCGTCGGCCGGAATGACGTACGTCCTCCTCCCGGCGGCGGTAGACGATTCTGTATTCGAACAAAGGGCGCGGCGGCCGGATGACGGCGAAATACCGGCATTTGTGCTGGAGTGTCAGTTCGGCGGCCTGACAGTAGAGGGAGCCACGCCAAGTGACGGCGGGCGCGGCGTGCTGGGCGGCGACCACCACGGGGAACGTATCGTCCGAAAATCTTTTGCCGGCGCAGCCAAGTCCGAAGGCCACATGGGCCCTCTGGTCTGAGGTGGTCGCACCACCCTCGACGCCCAGTAACACAGCCGGAATCACCGCAGTCCAAGACACTTTTCCCTTCCTGTTCTCCGCTTGCCCTCGGCTTCCTCGGACTCCTCGGAAAGCCGAAATCGTTCGAGGGTACCAGGCCGAATAGGACGTGGGTTTCAAGAGCCCGCGCCCGGCGAGGTACGATCGCCACCGATTGCATGTTATCGCCGAACGACGTATGCTGACCGGAGAGTAGGCCGCTTGGATGGTCGGAGCTATTGAGTTCGAGTGCCGTACCTTGGTATCATAGGACCCACACGATGCTGGAATACGGGTCGTGAAGTCGGATGGCATGATCGGCTGGTTGGATGGATGGACGACAGTCGGAAGGATCATGACTGCTATTGAGGTGTGCTTATGGAAAGGTTACTCAGGCAAAGCTCCTGGATCGCACAATCCCAGATTGGACGGGCGATTCTGGTTCTGTTGGTGTTGGGGCAGGTCGTCCGTGGGGAGGAGAGGCGTCCGACGGATGCCAACGAGAAGCCTGGGAGCGCATCGGCTTCCCGCGTGGAAGACGCGAGCGATCCCAACGAGTTGTGGTGGCGCCGGTGGGATGTGCAGGTGAAGGACCCCAACGACCCCAGGGAATTGTTGGCGGTCAAGTGGAGTGCGGTCCTCAAGGTCCTCCAAGCCAAAGACCTGGATCAAAAAGCCAAAGAGAAGATCATCGACCGAATTGTCAGCCCGATGTTCGATTTTCCGCTGATGGGGCAACTCGCCCTGGGCCGGACCCACTGGCCCAAGCTGGACGCCGCCCAACGCGAGAAGTTCATCCGGCTCTTCGCCGACCGGCTCAAGGCCTTGTATCTTGAGAAGACCGCCCTCTACACGAATGAGAAGTTTATCTTGAAGCCCGCCGTGCCCAAAAAGACCACGACCCAGGTCCCGATGACGCTGATCTCGGAGGGCAAAGAGATCACCATCCTGTACAAACTTCACAAGATGGACGAGCCGAGCAAGAGCAAGGCCCCCGGACGGTGGAGAATCTACGATGTGGAAATCGAGGGCGTCAGTATCCTCCTGACCTACCGGTCGCAATTCGACGATATTTTGCGCCGCGGCAGCGTGCAGGACCTTCTGGCGCAGTTGGAGAGACCGCCCAGTAGATGACGCGTAATCCACGGAATTCAACCAGTATGCGGGCGAAGCATCGGTCGCTGTCCGAATCCTTCTTCGACCGGGTCGTTCTGCAACATCCCTACGTGGTGCTGGCGTGCCTGTTGGGAGTGGTCCTCTTTTTCACGTTTGAGGCCAGGCATTTCCGCCTGGACGCTTCCACGGAGACCCTGATTCTGGAGAATGATCAGGACCTCAAGTACGCCCGGGTGATTGCTTCTCGGTACGGCAGCGGCGACTTTCTGGTCGTGACATTCAGGCCGCGGGAGGACCTTCTCTCGGACAGGACGTTGGGGGTGCTGGCGCGGCTCCGGGACGACCTCACGAAGGCGACTACCGCCGAGTCCGTGCTGACGATTCTCGACGTGCCTCTGCTGGAGAGCCCCCCGGTTCCCCTGAAGGAACTGGGCTCCGTGACACGCACCCTGGGGTCGCCGGAGGTGGACAAGACCCTGGCCCGCAAGGAGCTGAGGGAAAGCCCCTTGTACCAGGACCTGCTGGTCAGCCCGGACTTGAAGACCACGGTGATCCTGATCACCTTCCCGCGTGACGAGCGCTACGCCGCCCTCGTGCACCGCAGAAATGCTCTGCACGAGAAGCGGGCAGCGGGCTCGTTGACCGCGGCGGAGCAGATCGAGCTCCGGGAGGTGGTCCGGGAATTTGCCCAGTACCGCGACGAGAGCCGTCGACGGGACCACCAGAACATCCTGGCCATCCGCGCGATCAGGGACCGGTATCGCCAGGAGGGCACCCTGTTCCTGGGCGGGGTGAGCATGATCGCCGACGACATGATCAGCTTCATCAAGAGCGATCTGCGGGTCTTCGGGACCGCGGTCTTCCTGCTGCTCGTGCTCACCATCGCGATCATCTTCCGGCGGACCTACTGGGTCCTCCTGCCGACGTTGGTCTGTCTCGTCTCCATCACGTGCACCGTGGGGTTTTTGGGCTGGTTCGGCTGGGAAGTCACGGTGGTCAGCTCCAACTTCATCTCCCTGCAACTGATCATCACCCTGGCCATGACCATCCACCTGATGGTTCGATATCGGGAGTATGCCGCCGAGCAGCCCGATGCCGGCCAGCGGGAACTGATCCGCAACACGATTGGAAACATGCTCCGTCCGTGCGTGTATTCGGGCCTGACGACCATGGCCGGATTTGCGTCCCTGATGTTCTGCGATATCCGGCCGGTGATCACCTTCGGGTACATCATGGTTGTGGGGGTGGCTTTCTCCATGATCGTGCCCTTTCTGCTTTTGCCGGCCGTGCTGATCCTTCTGCCCCGGGACAGGCCTTGGTCGAAAGGCCAGTCCAAGTGGTCGCCCACGCCGATCCTGGGCCGGTTCACCGTAGCCCACGGCTCCCTGGTCATTGTGGCCAGTCTGGCCTTGGTGGTCTTCAATGCTGTCGGAATCCGCAAGCTTCAGGTGGAGAACTGTTTCATCAGCTACTTCAAGTCCACCACCGAGATCCACCAGGGAATGAAGGTCGTGGACCGGCAACTCGGGGGAACCACGCCCTTGGATGTGGTGATCGATTTTGAGCCGACCATGCCGTCGGCGCCGGCCCCGCCCCGGGATGCGGGCGGCACAGAGTCCGTGTTCGACCAGTTCGAGGAACTCGACACGACCACGCCCGAAAACAAGCAGAAGTATTGGTTCACACCGGAGAAGATGGCCCGCATCGCGGCTGCCCATGATTACCTGGACGCGCTGCCGGAGACCGGCAAAGTCCTGTCCATCGTGACCCTGGTGCGGATGATTGAGAGGGTCAACGGGGGCAAGCCCCTGGACAACCTGGAGTTGGCCCTGCTGTTCGACCAGATCCCGGATCGGCTCAAGGAGATCCTGGTCACGCCGTATGTGTCGGTGGAGCACAACGAGGTGCGGCTCGCCGTGCGGATCCGGGACTCGGACCCGGGCCTGCAGCGCAACGAACTGCTGAAGAAGATTCGGGCGGACCTGACCGGCCCGCGCACGCCGGAGCCCCTCCGGACCGCGTCGCGCCCGTGGGAGCCTTTCCGGCCTGAGCAGGTGCATCTGGCCGGCACTCTGGTGCTGTACAACAACATGCTCCAGAGTCTGTACACGTCCCAAATCGCGACCATGGGTTTTGCCACCCTGTTTCTGATGGGGACTTTCGTGATCGTGTTCCGATCCCTGCGGGTCGCGTTCATCGCGATCTTTCCGAACCTGCTGGCGATCAGTTGCGTGCTGGGCGTGATGGGCTGGCTGGGCATTCCGCTGGACATGATGACGATCACCATTGCCGCCATCGGCGTGGGCTTGGCCGATGACGACACGATCCACTATATCCACCGGTTCAAGCACGAGGTGCAGGCCGAAGGGAGCTATCGGGTGGCCTTGCACCGATCGCACGACAGCATCGGCCACGCGATCTACTATACGACCGTGACTCTGGTCATCGGTTTTTCCATCCTGAGCCTGTCGAATTTCATCCCGACCGTCTACTTCGGTTTGTTGACCGTGCTGGCGATCACCACCGCCTTGCTGGCTTCACTGACCTTGCTGCCACAGTTGCTGGTGGTGATCAAACCTTATGGCAAGGAGCGGTTCGGATCGTCAGCCGCGAAACAGAGCCAGCGGAAGCCCTTACCCAGTGCGGCCGTGCGCGTTGGGAGTCCGGAGCCCAAGGCCGGGCAGGATCACCAGGAGAACGATGCATGAGAGCATGCTTGCTGATTGTCGTCGGGATCATCGCGGGCGCGGGATGTGCTACGGGATCCAAAACGCATGATTCCGCGTTTCGGAAGGATTCGCGAGTGCCGGAGACCACACGGGGGGACCCGAACCGCTCCCCCCGGGGCAATCCGCAGGCTCAGACCACCCCTCCAAGCGACGCCAATTCTTCCGGGGCGGCGGACCTCGATGAATTGGAGGCGGAGCTCACGCAGAGGCAGGTGTCCGTTGCGGATCCGCTGGAGCCTGTGAATCGGGTCATATTCGGCGCGAACGACGCACTGTATTTTTGGGTCCTCAAGCCGGTCCGGCAGGTCTATGTCGGCGCGATGCCCAAGCCGGCTCGGATGGGAATCCGCAATTTCTTCTACAACCTGGCCACCCCGGCACGCCTGGTGAACTGCATTTTGCAGGGCAAAAATTCCGGGGCAGACATCGAGTTGCAGCGGTTCGCGGTCAACACGACGGTGGGTGTGCTCGGTTTCGGCGACCCGGCCCGCGATCGGTGGGGGCTGAAACCGGTCCAGGAGGACCTGGGGCAAACGCTGGCGGTGTACGGTCTCGGCGATGGATTCTATCTGGTGTGGCCGTTGCTGGGTCCGTCAACCCTGCGCAATTCCGTGGGCCTGCTGGGCGACATGTTCCTGGACCCGGTTTTCTACGTCGAACCGGAAGCGATTGCGATCGGCATCTCCGCGATCAGCACGGTGAACGACATGTCATTTCGCGTGGGAGAATACGAGAGTCTGAAGGCGGCGACGGTGGATCCATATATCGCCATGCGTGACGCCTATCTGCAGTATCGAAAGAGGCAAATCCGGGATGAAGACCTCTCGACCGACCCGAATAGTGCCAAACCATAGGCCCGGTGGCCGCGGCGGTGCTCTCTGTTCCTGTGTGTCGTCTCAGACCTTCCCTCCGCTCGTTCGGCCCGCATTTTCCATAACGCCCAAATGTCACAGTCGCTGTGATCGCCGTCCGGATAGTGTTTCAACAACAAACTCTGGACCTCTCTCGCACGAACGAGATTGCCGATAAGTCCGCAAGCGGAGAGTTCCTGATTCCGGAATGCCAACGGGTAGCCTCCGCAGTTGGTCAAGGCGCTCATGCCGAACCCAATGAGATCGTATCCCTTGAATCATTCGGGTTCATTCCCCGCGGCTTGCCGCGTGGAAGCGGTAAGCCGATTGTTTCGATACCTCGCAGCTTGCTGCGAGGTAGTTCATTTCGAATCGAGCATCTCAAAGGCGATCTCTGCATTCCTCCGACGGGTCGCGGACACCAGCAAGAATGTTTGCCGGGCCGAGGTCGGCGACCCGATGCAGGAGATAGTCGAGATCAAGGAAGAAGTCGATCACATAGTCTTCGTGCACGTTGTGTTTCCAGTCTTCCTCCTGCAACTCCTTGATAATGCACGGGCAAAGGCTGCTATCGAGCGACACTACTTCGACAAGCTGGGCCAATCCTGACCACGAGATGTAGTTAGTCCATTTCTCCCCGTCCCGGGGATCAAAGGGCTCAACGGCGATGTACCAGGGCGCCATCACATGACCTCCTATCCGTTAGGATTGGACGTATTCCGCTCGCGTGGTTCGATAGCGACAAGAGACAAAGGCTCTGGTCGGGCCCGGACGATCGCGGGGGCGAACAGCAGCTTCTTATCATGTGCCTCATTCTCCTTCCTCCAGATCTGGCGGGTATGTAAGACCCAGTTTGCGGAGACGGCACTCGATTGCCAAAGACGACCGTTTATGATGGGCGGCAATCGATTCGATCGACACTCCCGACCTGAACCATGCCGTTAGTTCTGCGTCTTCATCGTCAGACCATACGGCACCATGGTTGGCCTCTCTGATCTTCCATGGTCTTGCCTGTCCCCTTTGTTCCTGTCGACGCTCTTGTCGACTGGCTCGTCTCGCATTACGCCACATCCTGAAAAGGACACGCCGTTGTTCGAAGTCCAGTGCAATCTGCTCATGGGCCAGGTAGTTGTCGACATCTCTGCGATGCAATGCCTGAATCGAAGGCGAACCCACCCACCTGGCACACTCGTTCAGCATCTCTTCCGGATTGCTTTCCTGCGATCCTTGAGGATGTGATGCATCGTGAAGGCGCCTGGCCAAGACAGCCAAGACGCAGTGGTCATCAACCCACATCGCGCAAGCACTGGTCCGACACGCATCGTGTGTCAAAGGGCAGATCATTACGCTTTCTCCCGCAGTCCATGGTCTCTTATGTATCTCATCAGCGCGTGTATGACGGACTTCTGTAACTCATGTGGACTTTGTATCTTGGTCCAGCTTCTTTGGGCGAAATCGCGCTGTGCAGCACATGCTTAACGATCGCTGTCAAAGTCATTTTACGGCAGGTCTACATGAGATCAAAGATCAAAATCCGGAGGAGCAACCTTGACTTCTGGCTTGCTGCACTTGGGCGGGGCGACGAGCGTATAGAGATCTGTTGCGAGGGCCTGCACGCTACCTCGTGTGCGCTTGACAGGCGGCTCCACAACACATAGAGTAGAAAGAATGCCGAAGACCCTATATATCATTGACGGCCATGCTCACATCTATGCGGCTCATTTTGCCCCAATGAGGCAACAGCTTTCGAGCCCTTCCGGCGAGCCGACCAAAGCAACATACATCTTCACGACTGCTCTGCTGGGGCTGATCGAGAAGCAGAAGCCCGACATGATCGCGGTGGCGATGGACTGCAAGGCCCCGACGTTCCGGACCACGGTCTTCGCCGAGTATAAAGCCAATCGGCCGCCCATGCCGGAGGAATTACCGGTACAGGTAGACCGGATCAAGGAGATCCTGGGGGCGATGCGCATCCCGGTCCTGTGCTCCGACGGCTACGAGGCGGACGATGTCATCGGCACGCTGGCTCGGAAGGCGGCTGAGGACGGGGTCGACGTGCTGATCTGCTCGAAGGACAAAGACCTCCTCCAGTTGCTCGACCACAACATCCGGACCTACGACATCAAGACGGGCAAGATCACCGATAGCGAGACGATGAAACAGGAGATGGGGATCGAGCCCGGGCAGATCGTCGATAGCCTGGCCCTGGAGGGCGATGCGATCGACAACGTGCCGGGCGTGCCACTGATCGGCGAAAAGACCGCCCGCGAGCTGATTCGCCAATACGGCGACCTGGATAACCTGTATGCCCACGCGGACGAGATCAAAGGAAAGCGCGGCGAGAACCTCCGCAACGCCAGAGAGCAGGCGTATCTCAGCCGCAGCCTCGTGACCCTTGACTGCCATGTGCCAGTCGAGATTGACTACGAGGCGCTGACCCGCAAGGATCCCGACGGGGACAGGCTCACGGAGATCTTCACCGAGCTTGGATTCAATCGGCTCCTGAGCCAGCTTAGCACAAAGCAGCAGCAGACTCAGCCCAGTGCGCCCGTTGAATCGACCGAGATGTCAGGTAGCACCGGGTCCCCAAACGCAATAGATTCGCGTTTGGGAGCCCGACCCGCCCTTGAGGGTGATGAACAAGCCCCACAGCCGGGGGCGGCCGTGCTATCAGGTCCGCGCGATCTCTCGCAGCGGGGATCGGCCCGCACCCTCGTCCATACCTATACACTCGTCGACACGCTGGAGAAGTTCGACGCCTTCCTGGCACAGTTGCGTAAGCAGACGCTCATTTCCGTCGATACGGAGACGACCTCGCGCAACGCCATGCGGGCGGAGCTGGTGGGTCTGAGCTTCAGTTGGGAGCCGGGCCGGGCGTACTACCTGGCGGTCCGAGGGCCGCTGGGCTCGCGGCATCTCGACATGACGGCGGTCCGGCGGGAGGTCCGCCCCATTTTAGCGGACCCGCGCGTCAAGAAGATCGGCCAAAACCTCAAGTACGACAGGACCGTTCTGCGCAACGCCCAGATGCCGCTGGGCGGCGTCTATTTCGACACGATGATCGCGTCATACGTTCTCGACCCGGAGCGGATGTCCCATTCGCTGGACAACCTGGCCTCGGACTTCCTCAACTATGAATCCATTCCCATCGCCAACCTGATCGGCAAGGGCAAGAACCAGCTCACCTTCGATCTGGTGGACCTGGACGCCGCGTGCGAGTACTCAGGCGAGGATGCCGACATCACGTACCAGATGTACCTGTGCCTCAAGGACCGGCTGGAGAAGGAACCGCAGCTCAACCGCTTGTTTCATGAAGTCGAGATGCCGCTGGTCGAGGTGCTCACCGACATGGAGTGCAGCGGCGTCTCCATCGACACGGGCCTGCTGCGCCGGATGTCGGGTGAGCTGGATGAGGCGATTGGCAAGGTGGCCGAGCAGATCTACGAGCAGGCGGGGATGGTTTTCAACGTCGACTCGCCCAAGCAGCTCGCCGAGGTGCTGTTCGACAAGCTCAAGCTGATGCCCGGCCGGCTCGGCAAGGCCAATCGCAGCACCGATGCCGAGGTGCTCGACGATCTTGCAGACCAGCACCCGATTGCGAATCTGGTCCTCGAATACCGCACGTGGGGCAAGCTGAAGAACACCTATGTGGACAAGCTCGGCGCCATTCTCGACCCGAAGACCGGCCGGGTACACACTTCGTTCAACCAGACCGTCACGGCGACCGGCCGGCTGTCGTCGAGCAATCCGAACCTGCAGAATATCCCGATCCGCACGGAGTTGGGCCGCAAGATTCGAGCGGCCTTCGTGCCGGAAAGCAAGAATGATTGCATCCTCAGCGCCGATTACAGCCAGATCGAATTGCGACTGCTCGCCCATTTCTCCAAAGATGAGACCCTGCGGGCCGCCTTCGCCGCCGACCAGGATATCCATCGGTTCGTCGCCTCGCAGATCTACAACGTGCCGCTCGACCAGGTGACGAGCGAGATGCGCTCGCGGTGCAAAACGGTGAACTTCGGCATCATCTACGGACAGGGGGCCCTGGGCCTGGCCCGCAACATCGGCATGAGTCCGGCGGAAGCAAAGCAGTTCATCGCGGCGTACTTCGCCCGCTACGGCTCGATCCGGGCCTTCATCGACGAGTGCATCGCCAGGGCCAAGCGCACCGGCTACGCGGAGACGATTCTGGGTCGCCGGCGCCGGATCGTGGACATCAAGAGCAAGAACCAGGGCCGCCGCGCCCAAGCCGAGCGCTTGGCGGTCAACACCGTGATCCAGGGCTCCGCCGCCGATCTGATCAAAGTGGCCATGGTCGCCATCCAACGCCGCATCAAGACCGAGAATCTCCCCATCAAGATGATCCTCCAGGTCCACGACGAACTGGTCTTCGAAGTGCCCATTGCTGAAGCGGACCAACACGCGAAGTGGATCGCGGAAGAGATGATCAATGCCATCCGTTTCGACGTCCCGCTCAAAGTGGACACCAAATGCGGCCCCTCCTGGCTCACCGACAAATAGCGCGTGACATGCAGGCGGGGATTTCCTTAGAATGCGCAACCGGCTCGCAGACAGGCTGGTTCTCGGAAAAAGGTTGGAAGGACCGTCATGCGACAGACAAGAAGAGGGTTCGCCGTTTCGGCACTCGTTGGATTGGCGTTTCTGGTGTTGCCTGGCTGCCAGGCCGGAGCGGTCAAGCCGCAGACGCCGGGGACGCTTCGCGTGCTGACCTACAATATTCATCATGGCGAGGCGATGGACAAGCAGTTCGACTATCAGCGGCTCGCGAAGGTCATCAATGACCTGTCCCCGGATCTCGTCGCCTTGCAGGAGGTAGATGTCGGGACGGAGCGGGCGTCGGGTGTCGATCAGGCGGCACTGTTGGGCAAGCTCTGCAAGATGCATTACGCCTTCGGTCAGGCCATGCCCTACCAGGGCGGGCGGTACGGCGACGCGATCTTGTCCCGTTTCTCCATTGAGAGCATAGCCGTCCATCCTCTGCCTTATCAGTTCGAGCAGGAGCCGCGTACGGCTGTGGAGGTCCGCATCCAGCCCGACGGCATGGGACCAATCACCTTTGTCAGCACGCACCTGTGCCATCAGAAGGTCGAGAACCGCACCCAGCAGACCCAGCGGATCAAGTCGCTGTTCCCCAAGCAGGGGGGCAGTCCCACGATCCTGGCGGGGGACTTCAACACCCGCCCTGGCAGCGAGCCGATGCAGATCCTGCTCGATGCCGGCTGGAAGGACGTCGTCGCTCCCCGCTCGGCCATCGACTACGTCCTCGTGCGCGCCTGCGATCCGTGGAAGGTCAAAGAGGTCACCATCCTCGACGAACAGGTCGTGTCGGATCACAAGCCGGTTCTGGCCGTTTTTGACTGGCAAGGCGAGTCGCTCATCGTGACGCCGTGAGGCCTCTCTTCGTAGGTCGTGCGTCTCGCACGACGTCTTTCGGCGAGCGGGACGCTCGCCCTACGCGGAGTGGTTCTCTCCCGCCGCCCGCATTCAGGGCTGATTCGTGATCGAAAGGTTGTCGAGATAGAAGACAGTCTTGTCGTTCGCGTTGCTGGTGAAGCCGAGCCAGGTGAGCTTCTCGAAGGTGGTGCTGCCGTCCTTCAGGGCCTTGAATACCTTGGGCGATTCGCCGGGGTGGGTGACCGTCAAGGTCCAGGTGCCGGTGTTCTTCCGGCCGAGATCGGCGGTGACCTCGATGTGGACCCACTTGCCTCCAGGTAGTTTCAGGAGCGTCTTGCCGGCCACTTGCAGCGCATCGCCGAGGATCGAGAAGCTGGGGCCGACACTATAGGGAGAGTTACGCCAGTCGCGCCACTCGTGATTGACCGAGACGCCGCGCTCGATCCGCAGGTCGAAGGCGCAGCGCGTCGTGCCGCTGCCGTGATTCGGGGAATAGACGAGGTGGGGATTCCAGACGTTTTGCAGACCCGGAGCATCCACGATTCTCAGGCTGTGCACGCCGCCAGCCGCGGTTTCATCGGTGACTGCGATGGAATCGCCTTTGTTCTCGACGTGGATTTCCGCGCCCTGCGGCGGCCGGCCGACGGCTGTCTTCTCGAAGTCATCTTTGATGGCCACCGGCGGCGCATCGGGAGGCCACTCCACGGGCGGGTAGATGACCTCGTTCGCCTTTGCTGCCCAAACCGGATCGCCGTAGACACCCGCCTGCGTGTAGTCGAAGGGCTCGAAGCCAAGCGTCAAAGCGGGGGAGTTGGGCTTCAGATGGAAATCCAGATTCCCGGCATCGACGAATAACGGGTCGGCGATGACCGAGTGCTGATCGTGCTGTTGCTGCCGGCGCCACTGGTCGAGCGACAGGCCCGCGAACGTGACTGGCTGGCCCACCGCGTTCCCGTAGCAGTTGTTGTCCATGTTGATCGTGATCTTGGTCCAGGGACCCGCCAGCAGGGGACCCTTCTCCCAATAGACGATGTTCTTTTCAAAGGTGAACGACAGATGGTTCTCGACGCGCGTGGCCTGAACCTGGTGCAGCATGCTATTCACCAGGATGTTGTTGCGGATGATGTTTTCTTTGCCGTAATGCTGGTGGAAGCTCCCGGTCTTGGTATTGTAGACCAGGTTCTTCTCCATTACGATCCCGGTGCTGCCTTCATCCGTGTACAGGCCCCAGCCGCCGTAGGAATAGGCGTAGATATCGTGGAAGACGTTGTTGCTGATCACGGTTCCTTCGGACGCCCCGAGCGTGTAGATGCCGCCCATGTCGCTGAGCACCGCCCAGCCGAGATGATGGATGTGGTTGAAGCTGATGTTATTGCGCTTGGCGATGCTGCCGGAGTAGCCCCAGATCCAGCCGGCAGAGATGCCGGTGTAGTACATGTCGGCAACCTCATTGTGCGTCACGGTGTTATCGGCACTGTGGCCGATCCAGACGCCGACGGCGCAGGGGAAGATCCGTCCGCCCGCGCGGATGATGTTGTTGTCGAGCGTGATGTGGCCGGTCTGCTCTTGTTCCATCTTGGGCACGCTGGCCTCGCCAATCCGAACACCACCGGCGCCGAAGTCGTTCACGTAGCATTTCTGCAGCGTGCAATTCTGACAGCCCTTGCGGAACCAGACGCCATAACGGCCGAGGTGGCCGAACTCGCAATCCTGGATGACGATGTTCCGGGCACCATCCGCCATGACCGCCGCATCGATGGGTGACGCGGCCTGGCTCGCCTCGAACCCGCCCGGCGGCATGTGGTATTCCGCGTGAAGGAACGTCAGGCCCTTGATCGTGACGTTCTCGACATACTTGCTATTCGGGACATCGCCCTCAAAGAGAAGGAGTTTCTCGACAACTGGCGCGATGACCTCAGCGGTTCGCAGGTCCTCGCCTTCCAGCGGCTTGTAGTACAACCAGCCGTCGCGTGCGAGAAACCATTCGCCGGGAGCGTCGAGCGCCGCCCGGAAGTTCTCCAGGTGGTAGCGGTCGCCTTTGCCCCAGGCATTCCAGGGTTTGCGACCTTGCCCGGTCGTAATGATGGTCGCATTCTTGTCATCTATCCGCCCGAGGAAACGTGTCGTGTTGTCCCACTTGTGGTAGATGACCATCTGCACGTCGTGCAGTTCCGGATCGCTGAGCCCGAACAGCGGCTTGAGATCTTCGGGCCGGGCGGTCACGGTCTGCCGGGCACGGGCCGGCCTTTGCCCAGCGCTCTTGTCCAGTGTCTCCTCCTGCACATCGAGCATGTAGAAGTAGAACTGGTTCGGGCTGCGGGCCCGCACGGCACGATGGCCGTTCACGAAGAGCTGCTCGAAGTGCCATTGGCCGGCGGCGACTTCGGGGACACGAACCTTCCAGGTGCCGTCAGCATCCGGTTGAAACCCGGTGATTCTTCTTCCGCCTGTGAAGACGGGTCTGGCGCCCGGGGCGGCTTCGTAGACGATGGAAGACCGGGCCGAGCCGCTGTCCTGTGGGGCCAGAATAAACGGCGTGGTCATGGTGTACGCGCCATCGGCGACCACGACCCGCGCCGGTTCTCGCAACACTCCTCCAATTCTGCTTTCGCGGATGATATCGCGCGCCCGCTCCAGGGTCGCCACGGGACCATCGGTTTTTGCCGCGTTCGGTTGGGCGAGCTGCCCGGACCAGGCGTCGTTACCATTGGGCGAGACGTAGACGGTCAGGGCGTCCACTCGTGTTGAGAATCCCCATGTGGCCATCAGGAATAGTGCGAACGATGAAATGACACGAGTTCGGTTTCTCATGATGCAGGTCTCTCTTATCGGGTGGCAGCCTCAAGGCCGGAGGCCTCGGTTCGTAGTGACGCCGTGAGGCGTTTCTTTCTATGCCCTTACGGGCACACTACAAACGGGCTGCCACCCGGACGTTGCTTCTCTGGAATGTTACTGTGCCCCTTTGGGGCCTTGCGGCGGCCATTCCAGCGGCGGATAGGTGACTTCGTTGGCCTTGGCCACCCACCCCACCTCACCGTAGACGCCCGCCTTGGTGTAGTCGAACGGCTCGAAGCCGAGCTTCAGGGCTGGGGAGCCGGGCTTCAGATGGAAATCATGGTTCTTGGGATCGATGAAGCCGGGGTCGGCGACGATCGAGTTCTTGTCGTGGCCTTTCTGCTCGCGCCATTGGTCGAGCAACAGGCCCGCAAACGTGATCGGTTGTCCCGCCGTGTTCCAGTAGCAGTTGTTGTCCATGTTGATCGTGATCTTGGTCCAGGGACCCGCCAGCAGAGGACCGGTCTCCCAGTAGACGATGTTCTTCTCGAAGGTGAACGACAGGTGCTGCTCGACGCGCGTGGCCTGGATCTGATGGAGCTTACTGTTCACCAGGATGTTGTTGCGGATGATGTTCTCCTTGCCGTAGTGCTGGTGGAAGCTGCCGGTCTTGGTGTCGTAGACCAGGTTCTTCTCCATCACGATCCCGGTGCTGCCCTCATCCGTGTACATGCCCCAGCCGCCATAGGAGTAGGCGTAGATATCGTGGAAGATGTTGTTGCTGATGACCGTCCCCTCGGAGGGCCCGAGCGTGTAGATGCCGCCCATGTCGCTGAGCACCGCCCAACCGAGATGGTGGACATGGTTGAAGCTGATGTTGTTGCGTTTGGCGGTACTGTCGGAATAGCCCCAGCGCCAGCCAACCGAGAACCCCGTGTAGAAGAAGTCGGCGATCTCGTTGTGGGTGACGACGTTGTCCAGGCTAAAGCCGATCCAGACTCCTACCGCATCCATATAGATGCGGCCGCCGTTGCGGATAATGTTGTTGTCGACGGTGATGTGATCTGTGCGGGAATTGTCATCCGCGCGTGCCCGGCCTTCGCCGATCCGGACCCCGCCGGCGCCGAGATCGTGCAGATAAGATCGCTCGATGCGGCAATCGCGGCAGCCCTGGCGGAACCACACGGCGTGTTCCGCCGCATGGCCGATCTCGCAGTCCTGGATCGAGATGTTCCGTGCCCCGTCGAGCATGAGCGCTGCATCGGTGGCGAAAGCCGCCTGGAAGGGGGCATAGCCTGTCGCCGGCAGCACACGCTGCTGATGCTGGAACGTCAGGCCCTTGAAGGTGACGTGTTCGACGAATTTCCCGGCCTCGGGCTGGCCTTCGAAGATCACCAGCTTGGTCACAACCGGTGCGACAAGCTCAGCCTTGGCCATGTCCTCGCTCGGCAGGGGCTTATAGTAGAGCGTTCTATTCCGGCTCAGGAACCACTCACCCGGCTCATCGAGAGCGGCTTTGAAGTTCTCCAGATGGAAACGAGTGCCTTCCGGCCAGTCGGAGAAGCTCGCCAGCTTCTCGCCGGTCGTGATGATCTGGTTGTTCTCGAAATTGATGGCCGTGAGATACCTGCGCGTGATGCACCACTTGTGGTAGGCGACAAGCACGACGTCCCGAATCTCGGCCTCGCTCAAGCCCTTCAGCGGTGCGAGGGTCTCCGCCGGCACGTTCGTGGTGCGCAGGAACTGGTTTGACTTGCCCTCGATGGGCACTTCCTTGGTCGGCCCCATGTAGGAATAGAACTTGTTCGGCGTTTTCGCACGCGTGGCACGGTGGCCGTTGACGAACAACTGATCGAAGTACCACGAGCCGTTGGCCACCTCCGGAACGCGGGCCGTCCAGAGGCCGTCTTCCCCCGGCTGGAATCCACGAATCACTTTGCCTCCGGAAAAGACCGGATGTGCACCGGGCGCCGCCTCGTAGGTGGCGACGCTGTCCTCCGGGGTCAGCACGAAGGGCTTGGTCAGTTGATACCGCCCCTCGGCAACGACGACACGTCTTTCCTCGGCGGCTGCCGCCTTCTTCTGTCGCAGGATGTCCCGCGCATGTTCGAGCGTCGCGACGGGGCCGTCCGTGCCTGCGGCATTCGGCTGGGCCAGCCCGCCGGACCAGTTGTCATTGCCCTGGGGCGAGACATAGGTAGCCGCCACCGCCGCATAGGTCGGCAGTGCAAGAGCGAAAAGCACGATAACGGGACACAATTTCCTCATCTCGTCACCTCCTGTCTTAGGTCCCTTGGGTCCTTGAGGTCCTTTAGGTCCTTGGGTCACAAGGGACCTCAGGGACCCAAGGGACTCAAAGGACCTAAAGGACAAAATCGCCATCTGGAATGCCCTACGCCGTCAGGTCCTCCCATTGGATGCCGAGCTTCTTGCAGGCATAGCCGATTTCCTTCATGTAGTCCCCGTAGCAGGTCATCCAATGGAAGCCCGGCATCCGCTCGGCCAGCAGCTTGCTGTCGCACGTGAAGCTGATGTCGATTTGGTCGCGGCAAATGTCCATGAACGGAACATCGACAATGGGGCCTTTGATGCCCACCCAGCGCTTGATGAGAAAGTCGGGGATGATGTTGGTCGTCATCTGGCCCTTGCGCATCTCGACTTTGGGCGAAGCCCCGTAGTCCGACTCAAAGTGGGTCAGAAGGCGGACGGGCTCGAGATCTTTGCCGTTCATCCGGCGCGGGCCGGTGCAGTGGGCCAACGTGATCACGCCATCATGCGGATAGGTCGGGTCGTTCAGGAACATGGGCTTGCCCGAGATGTTCACGAGCAGCACGCCGGACGGGATGACGACGAAGTCCGATTCGCAGAAGGCCAGATAGCCCGCATCGTTCAGCAGGCACAACGTCAAACAGGCGGAGGTTTCGGCCATCGGCATGATCGTTCCCATGCAGCCGTTGATCGTGATGGCGCGGCAGTCAGTCTTCTTCAGCAATCCGAGGAACACCTGTTCGAGCAGGAAAGCATTTTCGACGAATTCCCGTTTGGTTTCCAGCGTGACGCCGGGGGCCTTGAGGTATTCGGCGGCCCGCTCCTTCGCCCGGCTCACCGTGGCGCTGTCGGCCTTCGCCTCCTTGATAAGCTGGCCCAGTTCTGGGTAGGGGACCGTCTGCATGTCAAACTTCCAGATCTTCTTGACGAGCTCCGGCACCACGCCCGCCGGCTGGGCCCAGGCCCCGGGGCCGCCGATGGCGAGGATCTTCGTGCCGAGGGTGTTCTGGAGTCCGCACAAGGCCCGCAGCCGCCAGAGGATCTCGTCCTGGCTGTCCACGATCACGTCGCCGTCATCGACGCCCTGGACCTTGAGAGTGTCCGTGTGCTGGCGCAGATAGCGGGGGCTGATGATCTCGTACCAGAGATAGACCGGCCCGGACTTGTGCCGACAGAAGAAGATCATGTTCTTGCTCCGCTTGGCGAGCGCATCAAACGCGTTCCCGCCCGCCGCGTAGACGATCGTCACATCGGCTTTCTCCAGGTCCTCGATCTTCGCCACGTCGCCCCCGTTGCGGATGCCGATCGGCTTGGCGAACTCGACCGGGAAATCCGCCTTCTTCCGGAGCGTGCTCAGCTCTTTCTCGATGCGGACCAACTCTTGGTCGGCATCCTGCTGGGTCTGAATGCCGCCCCACGACCGCCAGCTCGTCTGCGGCCGGCGCCTCGGAATCTCATAAACGAGGATGGGCCTGACGACCAGGGCCCGCCGCTGCGGTCCGGTCTGGCTGCCCTCCTGGGCCGCCGTGGCGACCGCCGACCACGTCAAGCCACTCAAGGCCACGCCAATCGCCCCGGCCCCGCTGGCGCCGGCCAGAAAGCCGCGCCGGCTCAGTCCCGAGGCCGAATGTCCCTCGCCGCAGCCGCACGGGCAACAGGTGGTACGCATCGGATTTCGTGTCTCGTTTTCGTGTGTCATGTGCCATCCCCTTACCAAGGTTCGAGAATTCGGTAGGTCATACCCTTCGATGGCGGCAATATACTCCCCCTTGTCCTGCACCTCAAGGCAAAAACTGCGCAGGCTGCAGGCCGTAGGCTGGAGGCCCAAGCCCATCTTCGACACCATGAAACTGCAATTCCTTGTGTGCGCAGGAGTTGCGCGTTTGGCCGAGGCTCTTGGCACTACATCGGATCCTATGGAGCCGTGGGTGTTCGGTGTTCACGGGGCCTCCTCTGGAATGGCTCGGACCACGGGACCGAGAGCCACGCCGACGGCCTGAAGCGCCTGGCCGGCAGCGCCCCGGGTTTGGGTACGGATCACAAAGGGCTGGCCCGCTGCCTGGACGGTGACTTCTTGCAGGTGATCCAGGTCCGCCTTGAGACGGTCCCACTCACAGACCCAGCCCCGCTGCTCCAGGCGGGCCTGCAGCTCCTTCAGAAGGACCAACGCCAGAAAACTGCAGAACACGTGCCCGCGAATCGTGACATCGACCTTGTGATAGAGGGGCCGATTCTCCAGGATGGATTTGATCGTTCGAAAGATCTGTTCCACCCTCCACAATTCCTTGTACCGCAGGGCGATCTCTTGGGCCGGCAGGTCCAGGTCCGTCTGGAGGACCCAGAGGCCGTCGTATTTCTCCTGGGCCTTGATCTTGTCCTCATCGATCGCAAAGCGCCGGCTCGAATCCGTGATCTTGAGGTACTTACGATAGCCCTGGTTGCCCACGAGGGATTTGTCGCCCTGCTTCAATTGGTCCCGCAGATGCGCGACAATCGCTTGGCGATCTTCGCGATCCTTTTTCGCCTGATCGGCGTTGCGGCACACCACGTAGCGATGGGAACCCACGTTCACCTCTTTGACCTCCAGCGGCGAGGGGTCTTGGCTCTGGGTCTTGGGGCCATGCACCTGTTCATACGGCCCGCGGTCCGAGGCCACGACCTGCCGCACCTCTTTGACCAAGTGCATCCGAGCGCCGAGGATGAAATGCACGCGGCGAGCCGACTGGCCCAGTTCTGCGATCGTCTGCTTACTGATCATGCCGCGATCCGCCACAATGCAAATCCGCTGGATATGAAACCGTTCGCGAAGCCGGTCCACAATGGGAAGCAGGGTCTTGACATCGGTGGTATTGCCCGGCCACAACTCACAACAGATCGGCCGACCCGTGCTGTCGATCACCACCCCGACAACCATCTGCTTGAGGTCCGCCCGGTGATCTTTGCTGTGGCCGTGCCGTCCGATCGTCTGGCCGCCCTGGCCTTCGAAGTACACGCTCGTGGTATCGAAGAACACCAGGTCCAGACCGCTGAACAGCGTCTGACGGCGAGCGAACAACGACTCTTCGATCCGGTCCTTGATACAGCGGCGGACGAACCCCGTGGCCCCGGCCTGCTGATCCGCCGCCAACTCCTCTCCCAGCCAGGCCATCGCCCGATACAGATGATGCAATGGCAGGGAATCCACCCCCTCGAGGGCATAGTCCCGGCACCACTCCTCTGCCGCCCGGT
>CAYHAJ010000384.1:0-14825 GCA_964354535.1 uncultured Pirellulales bacterium | reverse complement strand
CCTGCGATCGGGTGACAATAGACGATTCTACGCAGCGGCCTCCTGCTTGTCAAGGGTCTTGCGCAACGCGTTGATCAGGAGCGGCAGCTGACGGTATCCCTGGATGCGATGGAACCGCGTCTCGGCCTCCAGCAGGACGGTCTCGGCCCAGCCGACCGCCGGCATCAGCCTGGAGCTCGACATCATCGCCGCCGTGGTCATCGGCGGGGCCAGCCTCTCCGGAGGCCGGGGCACCGTCATCGGCACGATCATCGGCACCCTGCTCATCAGTTTCCTGCGCAACGGCTGCACCCTGCTGGGCATCTCGACCAACATCCAGCTCGTGGTCATCGGCGCCATCATCATCGGCGCCGTCGCCCTCGACCAAGCCGCCCGCGCCAAAGCCGAAACCGCCTGACATGCAGAAGCCCAAAGGGCCGGCGGCTTCGTTGGCCGCCGGCCCACGGTCACGTAGGGGCAGGCCACCGTGCCTGCCCGATCTTGGGGGTAGCCACAGGGGGCTACCCCTACGGTTTCACGGCCCGGTCGTAGATCCGGACATCGTCGAGCAGGCCGGTCCAGAAGGTGCCCGGGGCGAGCGTGCTGCCGGCCCCGACATACAGACCCGCGTAGGTTCCTGTCAGCGTTGTCTGCGTGTCCCTGGCCACTTCGACATCATCCACATAGAGAATGCGGTTGGAGCCATCCCACACAAAACCCACGCGGTGCCAGGCGCCGTCCGTGACAACGGCCGAGGCTGTCAAAGGCTTTCCCTGCTGGCGGCCAGATTGTCTCAGTTCCGTCATTAGTACACCGCTCGGGCCTATCATCAGCCAATTGGCACCCTTCACCTGGGACACGATGACCTGTCCCGGTGCCTCGCCCTTGACCCATGCAGAAATACTGAACGGGCCTTCTGATGGATCGCGAATGAACTCCGTCGTCACACAATCATCCACGCCGTCAAGCTGCAGGGCTCCGCCGAGCTTGCCGCCGGCTGGCTGCCAGATCGGATTGCCCTGTACGCTGCCATGGTGGGAGCCGGCGCTGTCGTAGGCTATGGCCCCTTCTGTCTCGTCCAGCTTCCAGTGGGCAATCAACCCCAGTTCTGGGATGACCGTTCCCATGTAGTGCGTCAGGAGCTCAAGGTCCTGTTGATCGACCTTGCCGTCGCGTTTGGCCGCAGGGGCAATGTCGGCGGAGAGGTCTTTGGTCTCCATCGCTTTCATCAGGATGGTCCGATCCTGTTCGTCGACTTTCCAGTCATTGTTGAGGTCCGCCCGCTTGGCTAGGACCATATCGAGTGCCGCCCGCGCATCGACCCGGCCCCAGCCGTAGTAATCATCCCTCCCCGGATCGCCGAGGTCCTTTGCAGACCGCTCCAGGAAGTGCCGAACCTCGTCGTTGGTCAGATTCGGCTCCACAGACAGCATCAAGGCCGCCACGCCCGCTACGATTGCAGTAGAAGCAGAAGTCCCACCAAATGCGGTGTAACCTATAATGCTGTACGTAGGGCCGAGATGGGTGGTCCAGACGCCGAATACGTCCGCGGTCGAGATAGGCGGATGGGGCCCGCCCGGGGCCATGATGTCCAGCTCCGGCCCGTGACTGCTATAGCCCCAACGCAGGTTCTGGTGGTTGGTGGCACCGACAGCGATGACCTCCGGATATTTCGCGGGGTAGTACACCGACGAGATGGCCTCGTCCACAGCGTACACAAGAACACATCCTTTGCCGTTTCGACCGATTCCTCCTGGTCTGGTGATATCCACGATCGCCGAGTGAATGACGGGAGTTGGCGAGGCCGTGCCCCCGCTCTGACTCAGAATGTCGGCGCCATGTGCCGCGGCCCAGCGGAGTGCTGTCGCCCCGATGGCTTCCGTGGCGGGGCGGGCGTACCCCTGAGCCTGTCGGATGGGCATCACCTTGCAGTTCCAGGTAACCCCCGTCACGCCGATAGTATTGTTGCCTTGGGCTGCGATAACGCCTGCGCACAGTGTGCCATGGGCGTCCGCGAGAAAAGGGGATGTCGTCTGAACCAAGGCAGGGTCTGGAAACGGGTCATCCTCGAAGAAATCGTATCCTGCGACCAGGTTGTTGATCAGGTCTGGATGGCTGGTGTCAACGCCGCAGTCGAGGACGGCGACCACGATGTTCGGGTCCCCTGTCGTGATCTCCCACGCCTCCGGCGCGCGAATGTCCGCACCTGGTGTGCCGCCGGACTGACCGGTGTTGTGCAAGTGCCATTGCATGGAGAAGTATTCGTCGTTCGGGAACACGCCGGGAGTGTTGGCACCTTGTCCTGCCGCCGTGATCTGCCATGGTCCTACAGAAGCGAAGTCGCCCGTCAACACTTGGCTGCCCGGCTGCGGTCGGAACGCGGTATTCGGAGCCGCCCATTCGACTTCGGGGTAGCGATTGAATGCCTCAAGGGCGGCAAAGACAGCCTCGGCATCCGGCCCCAGGACGTCCAGCAGATACTCCTGGTCGGTGAACTCCATTCGCTTCCTGATCCGGCAATCCAACTTCTCGCACAGGGCCGCAAGCCGCTGCATCTCCGTGCCCGGCACCATTCGTACCACGATTTCCGGGATGATCGCTACCGTTTCCCCGTTGGACGAGAACAGCGGCGCGGCGTAGGCCACCTTGCCGCTGGCTCGAAGCGAGCGAAGTGTGTCTTCGTTGCCCCCAGCCGGGCCTTCATTCTCGACCATCCAGATGTCCGACCGATCCAACCCGCGCACCTCTCCAGCGCGTTCGGCATACAGGACAGACGCGCCGGCTAATGCGTGAATGCCCCCCGTCTTCTGGACCGGCTTGATGATGTACCCTTTCTCCACCTGCGCCACGAACTCCAGCCGTTCTTGGCCACACTGGACCGCATAGCGGGAACTGGCATTGGCCTGTGGGCTTGTGAGAAAGCAGGGGTTCATCAGTACCAACGTGACACAACTGGCAAGCCTGAACGGTTCCATTCTCCTTGATCCTTTCTGCTGCGAAGGCGATTGAATGTCACCTCATGGTTTGACCGCTCGGTCGTAGATACGGACATCATCGATCAGGCCGGACCAGAAGCTGCCGGGGGCGAGCGTACTGGCGGCACCGACATGGAAACCCCGGTACGTTCCCACCAGGGAAGTCTGCGTGTCCCGGGCCACTTCGACGTCATCGACATACAACACGCGGTTGGACCCATCCCAGACCAAGCCTACGCGGTGCCAAGCACCATCGGTGATACTCACGGTGGATTTCAGAGCCTTCCCGGTGCGCCCGGAGCTCTTCAGTTCCGTGGCCAATCCGCCGTCCGAGGCACCTGCCATAAGCCAATCGGCCCCCTTTTCCTGGGACAGAATGACTTGTCCGGGTGCCCCGCCGTGGACCCAGGCAAGAACACTGATGGGGCCTTCGAATGGATCGCGAATCATCTCCGTCGTCACACAATCATCCACGCCGTCGAACTGCAGGGCACCACCAATCCTGCCGCCCTGTGACTGCCAGAGCGGTGTGCCCACCGTAGCGGCATCGTGATGGCCCCAGGCACTGTCGTGAGCGATCATGCCCTCGGTTTCATCCAGTTTCCAGTGAGCGATCAAGCCGAGTTCCGGAATGACCGTCCCCAGGTACCGCGTCAGAAGCTCAAGGTCCTGCTGATCGACCTTGCCGTCCCGTTTCTTCGCCGGAGCAATATCGGCCGAGAGGTCGTTGGTCTCCATGCGTGCCTTCAGGATTGTGAGATCCTGCTCATCCACTTTCCAGTCGTTGTTCAGGTCCGCCCGCCTGGCCAGGACCATATCCAGTGCCGCTCGGGCATCGACCCGGCCCCAGCCGTAGTAATCATCCCTCCCCGGAGCGCCGAGGTCCTTGGCAGACCGCTCCAGGAAGTGCCGAACCTCGTCGTCGGTGAGATTGGGCTCCACGGACAGGATCAGGGCCGCCACGCCGGCTACGATTGGAGTAGAAGCAGAAGTCCCACCGAATATGAGGTAGTCTGTAATGGTGGGGTCCGCGGTGGTCGCATGAGCGCCGGGGCTTCCGGCAATGTCGGTGGTCCAGATGCCAGATACGAGCGGCGAGCCGGGTGTCGGGCCGCCCGGAGCCATGACGTCCAGCTCCGGCCCGTGATTGCTATAGCCCCAACGCAGATCCTGGTGGTCGGTGGCACCAACTGCGATGACCTCCGGGTATCTCGCGGGGTAACACACGGACGTGTTGGAGTTAGCCACAGAGTACACCAGAACGCATCCTTTGCCGTTTCGACCGATCCCTCCTGGTCTGGTGATATCCACTATCGCCGAGTGAATGATGGGAGTTGGGTAGTCCGTGCTTCCACTCTGACTTAGGACATCGGCGCCGTGTGCCGCAGCCCAACGGAGTGCGGTCGCCCCGATGTCTTCCGTGACGGGGCGGGCGTACTGCTGAGCAGCCTGTCGGATGGGCATCACCTTGCAGTTCCAGGTGACCCCCGTGACGCCGATCGAATTGTTGCCTAGGGCACCTATGAGTCCGGCACAGGCCGTCCCATGGGCGTCGTTCGGCAAGGGCGAGTGATAGATAGGTTCTGGGAACGGGTCATTCTCGAGGAAATCGTATCCTGCGACCAGGTTGTTGATCAGGTCAGGATGGCGGGTGTCGACGCCGCAGTCGAGGACGGCGACCACGATGTTCGGATCGCCTGTCGTGATCTCCCACGCCTCCGGCGCGCGAATGTCTGCACCCAGTGTGCCGCCGGACTGACCGGTATTGTGCAAGTGCCATTGCAGGGGAAAGTATGGGTCGTTCGGGAACACGCCGGGAGTATTGGCCTCTTGTCCTGCCGCAGTGATCTGCCATGGTCCAACAGAAGCGAAGTCGTTCGTCAACGCTTGGCCACTGAGCCGCAGCAGGAATGCAGTATTCGGAGCCGCCCACTCGACCTCGGGGGAGCGGCTGAGTACCTCAAGGGCAGCAAAGACGGCCCCTGCATCCGGCCCCAGGACCTCCAGGAGATACTCCTGCTCCGTGAACTCCATCCGCTTTCTGATCCGGCAAGCCGCTTTCTCGCACAGGGCCGCAAACTGCGGCATCTCCGTGCCCGGCGCCATTCGTACCACGATTTCCGGGATGATTCCCACTGTTTGGCCGTTGGATGAGAACAAGGGAGCCGCAAAAGTGCCCCGTCTCTGCTGTCTGAGTCTTACGGTGGCCCGTTCATTCTCGGCCGCGGGACCCGTGTTCTCCACGATGTAGACAGAGCCTCGGTCCGTCCCGCCGACTGGCTTCGTATGGTCCGGATCGAGACCGGCGATATGACTCAACACGGTAATGTCGCCGGTCCTCTCGGCGAGTTTGACCAGGTATCCGCGCTCCGGCTGAGGGACAAAACGAAGCTCTTCGTTCCCGACGGTGATCGTGTAGACCCCGGCCCGGGCGGCGGGTAGGAAGCACAGGATGGCGAGCGACGCGACAGCAGCTATGTGGGTTACTGTCTTCCTGTGCGTACCCGTCCCGCCAGTCTCAATATCGTAGCCCAGCCTCCGGACCGCGTGGTTCCTGGTCGTCGCTCTCATGGCTTTGCCCTTTCCTGTTCTTCCGTTCGGTTTGTGCCACCTTTCGAGGTGTCTTCTGCCCTTTCCTATGACAAACCGAAGGAAAGGTTACAGGAAATCCTCCGGGGCGCAGAAAAAGCCGGCGGATTGGCGAACGGGCCTGGGCCAAGCATCCAACCACTGTTCTCGCCCGATTCCAGCTTCCTTTTTTCAGGGCGTCTGCTCTCTCCGGAGACCGGCGTCTCTGGCCGGGGTCCATGCCTCGATCTGGTCGAGCGACAGGGCACGCCAGAACCGGACGGTCCGGTCACGGCTGGCCGTGACGAGTACGTTGCCGTCCGGCGCGAACATGACCGTGAAAATGGGCTCCTTATGACCGGCGAGGTCGGCCACTTCCTGGAAGGTGACGAGATTCCAGAGCTTGCAGGTGAGGCCCACACCGCCGGAGGCCAGTGTCCTGCCGTCCGGCGAAAAGGCGATAGAGTGGACGACGTGCTCGTGGCCTTGAAGAGTGGCCAGTTCTCGCCCCGTCCTCACACTCCAGAGACGGATGAGCTTGTTGTCACTGCCGGCCGCGATGCGCGTTCCGTCGGGGGAGAACGCCAGGGCGCTGACCTGACCGGCCTCGTGTCTCAGGGACCGTTTCTCGTGCCAGTGAACCGTGTCCCACACCCGGACCAAACCCGTGAAATCTCCTGCGGCCAGCAGACGCCCATCCGGAGAGAAGGCGACCGGCTGCATTATCGCCGTATCCTGCAGGGGGGCCAAGGGCTGCCGGGAAGGAATGTCCCAGAGGGCCACCGTGTTGTTGCATCCCCGCGCGGCCGCCAAGGTCCTGCCATCCGGCGAGATGGCTACGGAAAAGACCTCGTCCGTCTGCCCTTCGAAGACCGCCAGTTCCTCTCCGGACTTCACGTCCCACAACCGCACGGTCTTGTCGATGCTGCCTGAGGCCAGAATCGTGTCATCCGGGGAAAAGGCCAGCGACATCACGTCGCCGCGATGTCCCGGGAGGACCCTCAGCAAATGCCCCGAGCCAACGTCCCAGAGCTTGATCTCGGTGGGACGAAGCGGTTGGTAGAAGTCGCCGCTGCCGGTGGCGAGCACCTTTCCGTCGCGGGACAGCGCGGCGCTCGTCACGCCGTCGGCATGGGGCGTGAATTGGAGGACCTGGGAGCGCGGTCTTCCCGGCCACAATTGGGCCGTGGTGAACTCGCACCCCGTGGCCAGGGTCTCACCGTCGGGAGAGAAAGCTACGTTCTGGACGGCGCCGGCGAACCCTCTCAGCCGCCCGATCTCCTCCCGCGTATCGACATCCCAAAATGTGACCGCCGCCATCCCACCGCAGGCAAGGAGCCGGCCGTTCGGCGTAAAGGCCACCGCATTGGCAAAACTTCGGTGCTTCAGGACCGCCATCTGGCGCCTCGTACTCACCTCCCATAGGCGCACGGTCCAGTCGTCGCTGGCCGAGGCCAGAGTCTTCCCATCGGGAGATAAGGCGACCGACCAGACCCCCGCAGTATGCCCGTTCAGGATCGCCACTTCCCGCGCCGTGGCGGCGTCCCATAGTCTTACGGTCCTATCCAGACTTGCGGTGGCCAGGGTGTTCCCATCGGGCGAGTAGACCACGCAGGCGACCATCTCCGTATGTCCCCGTAGTTCGGCTCGCAGCGTTCGGGATGCGATGTCCCAGAGTCGAACCGACTTGTCCCCACTGGCGGATGCGAGGGTCCGGCCGTCCGGCGCGAACGCCACGGAGGTAATCCAGAAGGAGTGGCCCGGCAGGTCGCCGAGGAACTCCCCTGTTTTCGCGTCCCAGAGTTTCAGTTCCATCGGCCGATTCCCCGAAAAGAGGCCGCCGGTTCCCGAGGCGAACCACCGTGCGTCGGGAGAGAAGGCGATACAACTGACGAAATCCCTGTGACCTGTGAGACTCCTGACCAGCCGGTGAGAGGCGACATCCCAAAGACGAATGATCCCGTCGTCTCCCGCCGCGGCGAGGGTGTCCCCCGGGGGCGAGAAGGCGATGGCCCAATCTGTCATTCCCTGGCGGCCGCCGGTTCTGCCGTCCTGGGGAAATGTGTATAGACTCTCTTCACGACACAGATTCGCGAGCAGGCGCCACTCGAAGCCGCGCAGATCCCTGCGACCGGACGCAGGACGGTGCGCGGCCAACAGTTGGCGGGCGTGTTCGAAACTGCCGCTCTCGTACGCCTGAACGGCGAGCTTCATCTGGGTGGCGTAGAGCCGGTCCTGGGCCAGGTCGCGGGCCTTCCGCGCCTGCCGACCCTCCCAGGTCACTCCGGCGAAGCCGAGCAGGAAGATGAGCACCGCCGCCGCCGCCAACGTGGCGACCACGGGGTTGCGCCGGCACCAGCGCCACACCTTCTCCGGACGACTGACGGGCCGGGCCAGAATCGGTTTGCGCTCCAGGAAACGCCCGAGTTCGTCGGCCAGGTCCTGCGCCGTGGCATAACGCCGGTCCGGCTCCTTCTCCAGACACTTCAGGCAAATCGTCTCCAGATCACGTGGCACGGCGGGATTCAGCAGCCGGGGCGCCGGCGGCTCATCATTCTGGACCTGGTGCAGCGTCTTGGCCACCGTATCGGCCGCAAACGGCGGCCGGCCTGTCAGCAGATGGTAGAGGATCGCTCCGAGCGAATACACATCGCTGCGCACCCCAACCTTGCCCCGCCAAGCCCCCGCCTGTTCCGGCGACATGTAGCTCGGCGAGCCCAGTACCTGCCCGCTCAACGTCAGGTCCGTCTGCTTGTGCAGGTCTTTGGCCAAGCCGAAGTCCGTCACGCGCGGCTGGTCGTTCTCATCGATCAGCACGTTCGCCGGCTTGAGGTCCCGATGGAGGATGCCCCGCCCGTGTGCGTAGTCAATCGCCCCGGCGACGGTCTTGACATAGCCCGCCGCCCGCCGGCCCGGCAGCGGCCGGTCGCGCGTGAGTTCGGCCAGGCTGCTGCCGAGCACGAAATCCATGGCGAAGAAATGCTGCCCCTCCCGGAAGCCGACCTCGTGAATCGCCACGATATTCGGGTGCTGCAGGCTGGCAGCGGCCGCCGCTTCCGCGCGGAACCGCTGGACAAACTCCGGGCTGGCCAGCAGACCCGATAGCAGCACCTTCACGGCGACGATCCGATTCAGACTCACTTGCCGGGCGCGGTACACGACCCCCATGCCGCCCCGCGCAATCTCTTCGAGCAGCTCGTAGTCGCCAAAGGAGTGGAACACGGTCGTCTCTTGCGCGGAACATGACGCGCGCGGCACCGCCCAGGGCGGCTGGTCCGCGACCGATTCGTCTCCGTCCAGCCCGCCTTCGAGCAGGCAGGCCGGACAAAGCCGTTCCGTGCCCACCTCGGTCAATTCCGCGCCACATTTGCCGCAGACGTGCTTGCCGGCCATACACGGTTCCTTGCTTCGAGCCTCGTCCTCACCGGCACTCCATTCTATGACGGAATCGGCAAGAGAGCGCACGGATTCTCCGCTCACTTGCAGTAGCGACACCCACCGTCTGGATTCACCCGCGGCTTCCGGCCTAGGGCCTACGGTTTCACGGCCCGGTCGTCGATGCGGACATCGTCGATAAGACCGGACCCGAAAGTGCCGGGGGCGAGATTGCCGTCCGTACCGATGTACAGCCCCACGATGGAGTCCGGCTGCCTGGCTTGCGTGCCCCGAGCGACTTCCATGTCATCGATGTAGAGAATCCGGTTCGAGCCGTCCTACACAAGGCCGACGCGGTGGCAATGGGCCACCCGACGCTACCGGCCCCCAAGCATGGTGATGCTTTGCTGCGCGCGACCGATGAGCGTATCGGCTTGGGCATCAGGGATCTTCTTACCTCGCTGGGCCTTCACGGCGTTGATGAATGCCTTGAGATCATTGATCGCCGCCACGTTATTCGTTTTGTTCGCATCCGCCAACTTCTTGGCCGCCGCATCCAACTTGGCATGCAGGCTGCCTGCGATACCTTTGGGTAGATTCAGGCCATCAAGAGCCCGGCTCAGGTACTTGATAAGATCGACCGCACCCGCCTGAAACTCATAGGCGCCCATATCGACTTCGGCGTCACCATTACCGTCGCCGTCGGTCATGCGTGGATTACCGTCCAAGTCTGTGTCTTGCTCAACGACGTCATTGTCGCCCGCGTCGATACAGGGCGAAAACGCCAATAGCCGCCCGCCGCTGTCCGCAAACATCGGGTCGGTGTCGATGTTGCCCGTCCCCAGCCAGCCGCCCTGTACGTTGCTGTAGCTAACAGCAAGGCCGCCCCAATCGTCAACTTCGCTCGGCGTGTCACCCCACAGGATGCAGTTGACCACGGCGGCGATGAAGCCGTAGTTCTCCATCGCGCCGCCGTACCCAGCCGTATTGTTGCTGAAGGTGCAGTTGGTCACGGTGATGTCGCCGCCGTTGCACACCCCGCCGCCCGCGCCACCCCACTCTTGGCTGGCAGCTATGTTGCCGCTGAAGGTGCAGTTAGTCACTGTGGCGCCGCCGCTATTGGACATCCCCCCACCTTCGACCGAGAATTGGCCCTCGGCCACATTGCCGCTGAAGGTGCAGTTGGTCACCGTGATGTCGCCGCCGTTGCACACCCCGCCGCCCGCGCCCGACCAGCCTTCCACGGCCGCGGTATTGCCGCTGAAGGTGCAGTTGGTCACCGTGGAGCTGCCCCCGCCGTTGAACATTCCGCCGCCCCCGCCCCCGCCTTCCACGGCCGCGGTATTGTCCCTGAAGCTACAACCGGTCACCGTGGGACTGCTGTTGTCGTTGTTGCACATCCCGCCGCCACCGCCCCACCAGCCTTTCACATCAGCGGTATTGCCGCTGAAGGTGCAACCGGTCACCGTGGGACTGCCCCAGCCGTTGCACATTCCGCCGCCACCTCGGTCCCCCGTAGCCGTATTGCCACGAAAGATGCAGTCGGTCACCGTGGGACTGGTGCTATAGTTGCACATCCCGCCGCCGTTCAGGGCCTTGTTCCTATCAAAGAGGCAGTTGATTGCCGTGTGGGTACCTTGCTCGTTGTACATCCCGCCGCCGTCGTAATCAGCCGTATTGTGGCTGAAGGTGGAGTTGGTCACGGTTAAGTTGGCTTCATAGCTGAACAGTCCACCGCCTGCGCCAGCGGCGTTCTCGCTCAACGTACAGTCGGACACCACCGTAGCGCCGCCGAACTCGCCCCAGCAGAGAATTCCGCCGCCCTGAGCAGTAGCCTCATTGCCGGTGAAGGTGCAGTGGGTCACAGTAGCCCCGGCCCAAGAGTTCGAGAGCCCGCCGCCGGCCCGCCCTTTGTTCCCATCAAAGAGGCAGTTGCTTACGGTGGGGGTGCCTGCGTAGTTGCCCATGCCGCCGCCAAGGCCGCTAACCCAGCCCGTGTATTCCCCAATGGCCTCGTTCGAGCGAAATGTACAGTCTGTCACGCGCGAACTGTCACCCCAGGTGTACAGCCCACCGCCCTCGTACACAGCCGTATTGCCGGTGAAGGTACAGTTGGTCACGGTTGAGCTGCCCAAATAGTTGCACATTCCTCCGCCGCCGTACCACACCGTATTGTCAGTGAAGGTGCAGTTCGTCACTGTGGGGCTGCCCCTCTCGTTGCACATCCCGCCGCCCAGCCAGGTACACCTATTGCCTGTGAAGGTGCAGTTGGTCACCGTGGGGCTGCTGGAGAGGTTGTACATCCCGCCGCCGGACCGGTCCGAGGATGCAGAGCCATTGGCGTTTCCGCCGGTGATCGTGAAGCCCTCCAGCACGGTGTCGGGCCCTTCGTCGCTGACGCACTGGACCACGTGATAGACGCCCGTGAGACCGGTGGCGTCTATACTGGTAACTCCCGGCCCCTCGGCGCTATACAGCCAGACGGCCTTGCCCTCGAAATCGATGGCCTCATTGTACCATCCTGGTGCCACCTCGATCTGGTCTTCTCCTGAGACCGCCGCATCGATCGCCTCCTGAATGGTGGCATAGTCGTCCGGGACGTAGAGCGTCTCTGCCGCTGCGGTGCCGGCGACCGCCAGCACGATACTTGCGATAACAATCGCTGCCAGCACGCTGTTCCTTCCTGCTATTGCATTCATAACCCTTCCTCCTTACTGCCAATGGTTAGTATTCACCGAGGCTTCACCGGCGGCGAGCTTCTTCGTGACACGGTCCTCCAAGTGGGACACCCAATTCAAACCTCAGCGCAAGCCCGAGCCGGACTTCTCGTATGGACCCCTTGGACCTGTAATGTATGCCCTTCTTCTCCCGCTCGCGCGGTGAGTGTTGCAGAACCACGCGGACGATGTGACCTTCACCCAAGCATGGTTAATTATAACGAGCCTCCGCCGGTCCACCAAAGAAAAAGACGCCTGCCCTCAAGGAACTATCGGACAATGACGGTTGGCTTGTGATTGGCCTTTTCATGAATTGCCCTTTCAGTGCCGATGGTTTGCATCTGCGGAAGGCTCATCCACGCGGATGCCTTCTACCCTTTCCTATGACAAACGCACCGAAAGGTTACAGGAATCTTGGCCAAAAAAGGTGTGCTCCCCTTCGGGTCAGCCCCGGATCACCGCAATCAAATGGCGAAGCTCTTCATCGATTTCCTCGCCGGCCGCCACCGTGTGCGCCACCTCCTCGCGCAATAGGTCGCGGAGACGTCGCCGCAATCGATGCACGGTCACCTTCACAGCCCCTTCGGTCATGCCGAGGCGTTCTGCCATCTCGCTGTAGCCAGTCTCGTGAGCCTCTCCCCACAAGTAGTCCTTCAATTGGGTGAACACATGCCCTTTGCCGGCCGCGGCTTGCTCCTCCGCGAGGCGGGCCAACACCGTCTCCAGCAAGGTCAGGGCCCAGCGCCGATCATAGACCTGCTCCGGCGTCACCGGGTCCGCCGGCTCCAGCCGATACCGCTCCTCCGCCGTCTGGCTGTCCCAGGAAATAGTAGTCTGCCCACCGCCGCGTTTGAGCCGCCGAGCCTGTCGTTGCTGCTCCGCGAGGAAGTTCTTCAGGCAGGCCAGGAGAAAACTGCGAAACCGTCCCAGCGCCGGGTCCGCGCGCCCGAAGTACTCTTTCGCGAGAAACCGCGTGAAGAACTCCTGCGTCAGGTCCTCGGCATCATGGGCCTCGGAAACGTGTCGTCGGACAAAGGCGTACAGAGGATACCAGTACGTGCGACACAATTGCTCCAAAGCATCGGCAGCCTGGGCGGAGTGGTCCTTGCCCGCCGCCATCACCACGCTCCAATGGGTGGTGACAAACCCACTATTCTTGAAAGCATTCGAGCTCAGGTTCGGGCTATCTGCCATTTCAAGCCTCCCGTGGGCTGGTCTCACGTCGCCTGGGACCTGCCCATGTCATTGATTGTAGGACCGAGAGCGAGAAGTCGCAATCGGGTGGGTGCTCACCAGTAGGGGGCCCGCAATGTGGCGTCTTCCGGGGACAGACTGAGCAGGGATGTCCGTCACGTGGGATCCGCAGTCAGGTCTCTCGGTCTTTGGTAGTAAGATCAATTCGGGAGGGTAACGGGCCTTGACTCGTCCATGGCGGTTCGCCTGAACAGAGCGGACCGCCATAAGCACATCTACGCCCCCTTGGCAAAGTCGCCATCGTACAGAAGAAACGTTGGCGGCATCCCAGACGGCCAGACACAGTCGGTTGAGCACGTCGTGTCACGTGTCTTGCGGTCTCATGACCCAATCACGGACGTTCCCTCCTCAATCATGGCGGATCACAGGCCACTCGCCGCAGGTTCACTTCCGGTCCCGTCGGTGACGACTGCCTGTGAGGACAGTGGCCCGCCTCCTGACCGGCCGGAATACTGGAGTTCCGTCATCAGTGCCCCGGTTGCGAGGTCGCCGACGGGTGTGACTGCGCTCCGTTTCGTCACACCCGTCACTTCTCCTCTGTTCTCGTCAAAGTGTCAGATCGAGTCTTGGCCATTTCAACGAAGGTGTGCTCTGCCTGACTTTGCGATTGCCCTGGCTCCTCTGGAACCCGGCCCATTCCTGGTTGTACACCCAGATGCGGATGCGAACATACTCACACACGGTATCGCCGGGCATACGGGACACAGACAGACCTGTCGTCGTTAAGAACTGATACCGGGCGCCATGCGTTGAGACGATGCCAGATGCACGCTCGTCTTGATAGTAGCCAATATTCATGTTGTTGATGCCGAAGGCGTCCGGCGAGGTACGCTTGGCCTGCATGTCAACGAAGTAGTTGTCAACATTGCCGCCGAGATTGTGGGGGAGCGCTTTGGACCCACCTGGCACAATGTTCACCCAGCCGCTGTCATAGTTCGGACGCGGAAGGCCTCCAGCGGAACTACTGCCGCCTGCTCCGGGAGAAGCCGCCGTGGTTTGCTTGGAGCCATCAGGGAAGATAATGCCATTGCTGGCACCGTCAATTCTGACATTGCCTTCGAACACACCGGCCGCGCCTTGCGGCCCGCCAATCGCGTACACGCCAACGCCCCGTTGGCCGTCGGCCTGGAAATAGCCGCCATAGTTCGTCGTGTCATCGCGGCTCTCGGCCCAGCCGTAGACGCCGATACCCAGCAGCCCGGCGGCGACGAAGTGACCGCCAAGGTTCTGAACATCTCCGGAGTTCGAGGCCCAGCCTTTGACGCCGATGCCTTCCTGCGCGCCGGCCGACTGCCCGAAGACCCCACGACCTTTGGGACCAGCGGCATAGAAGAACCCGCCATAGCTGTTCGCGTCGGGCACGGTGCTGGTGCTGCGGCCGTAGAGCCCGCGGCCTTCGGCTCCGGCCGCCTCAAACCAGCCCCCGTAGCTCTTGCCGGGGCCGCTGTAGGTGTTGTTGACTCGAAAGGCCTCCCCTGCCTCCGAGACCGAACTCTCATACGGCAGCGGCAGGTCGGCGCTGGCCGCCGCCAGGAGATTCAGTGTCAGCAGGACTGTCAGCAGGATTCGTGTCGTCTTCATCGTTCTTTCCCCTTCGGGAGAAGTCACCGTTGTTGCCCATTGATTGTTCTCAGCCCGCACCGTGTCGCACTTCGCAGGTGAAAGCGCACGCCTCTCTAATGAAATCTGAGACAGCCGTTGTTGTACAACCTGATCCCGCCGTCGTATATCCTGATCCCCGCCACGGAACCGCCGCTGGCAATCCCCTTGATCGAGAAAAGCCGCGTATTGGCAGAGGGCGTGCCCACAAATCGAATGTAATCACGCACGGGACTAGTCCCAAAACAAGCGAATCCCCCGAGCCTTTCCGGGTGGAGAAGACGAGGTTCGGTATCGGCATATCTTCCTTGCCTCCGCCGATCAGCGGCTTGGGGTCATCGCTCCAGGTTGTCTTTGC
>CAYHAJ010000383.1:0-3298 GCA_964354535.1 uncultured Pirellulales bacterium | reverse complement strand
CAGGGTAACACTTTTCGCCGGCCGAAGCCCTTCCGGAGAGAGCGTAAACTATTGTGGCAAAAGACTTTACAGTAATCACGGCCTTGGTTGTGAGTCGAGCGAGTGTTACCCTGGCCCCAACAGTATTGAACCAGGCCAATTCGCACCGGGCCAAACATGAGACAAGTCTTTTCTGGCACAGCGATTATGAGCGATTCGGTTCTGAACGCGCTTCGGAAAACAAAGCCAATTGGCACCGGCCATCTGTGCAAGAGAACCCAATTGAGGGAGGCATATGCGACGGGGCGACTTGTCTGGACCCCTGCCTCCGCAGGGGTGACAACGGGGGACGGGAGGCCGTACAAACAAAGCCAATTTGCCTCGGGTGGGTGGGGAAGACCATCCCCAAGGCCGGAGGCCTTGAGGCTGCCACCCGTCATGGGGGACAACTGCGCAAAACAAAGCCAAGAAGCAGTAGTCGGTAGTCAGTAGGCGGTAGGCGGTGGTAAGAACAAAGCCAATTGGCTTCGGACAGGCGGGATATCCCATTATTCCACTATTCCATCATTCCGGTATTCCAACCCCGGGCGGTTAGCGGATCTTGATCGTGGCCAGGGCGAGGGCGGCGAAGGCGGCAGCCATCAGCCAGAAGCGGACGACCACCTGCGGCTCGCTCCAGCCGGCGAGGTGGAAGTGGTGGTGCAGGGGGGCGCAGCGGAAGAGGCGCTTGCCGTGCGTGTACTTGAAGTAGCCGACCTGGAGGACGACGCTCATCAGCTCGATCACGAAGACGCCGCCGATGATCAGCAGGAGGATCTCGTTGCGGGTGACCAGGGCGCCGTAGCCCATCGCGGCCCCGAGGGCCAGCGAGCCGGTGTCGCCCATGAAGGTCTGGGCGGGATAGCAGTTGAACCACAGGAACCCGAGGACCGCGCCGAGGATCGCGGCGAAGAAGATGCTCAGCTCGCCTGCCCCCGGGATGTGGGGCAGGAGCAGGTAGCTGGCCCAGGTGACCGGGGTCGTCCGCGACATAGTCTCGGAGGCCACATAGCACAGAATCACGAGCACCAGGCTGACCATGGCGACGCAGCCGCCGGCCAGGCCGTCCATGCCGTCGGCGAGGTTGACCGCGTTGCTGGTCATGGTGATGTAGAAGATCGCGATGAGGATGAAGGTCCCGGTGGCCAGGGGCAGGCCGTTCTTGTAGAAGGGCAGCCACAGCGACTTGCCATCCAAATTGCCTTCCTGGGCCAACGCCTTGAAGTCGAAAAACAGAAACGACGCGATCAGGACGGCACCGGCGATCTGGAAGACGAGCTTCTCCCAGGCGAGCAAGCCGTTACGGCCGCGTTGGCGGGCGACGGCGGTCAGCTTGAGCCAGTCGTCCACCGCGCCCAGGGCCCCAAACCACAGGAGCACGAAGATGGCCTTCTGGACGAACGGGTTGTTGAGCTTGGCCCACAGGAGGGTCGTCGCGACGGCCGAGGACAGGATGATCAGGCCGCCCATGGTGGGGGTGTTGGCTTTCTCCTTGGTCAGCTCGTTGAGGGCGGCGTGGTAGAACTCCGGGCGGTCGCCGATCTTTTTCCGCATCAGCCAGCGGATGATTCTCGGACCTATCAGCAGGGAGATCGCCAGGCTGGTCAGGATCGCTACGACGGAGCGGAAGAGCACGTGCTGATACGCGTAGAAATGCAGCGTATCGGAGAAGAAGCCGCTGAAGTGTCGGAGCAGATGATAAACCATCGTTATTGATTACTTATGATTGATGATTGATGATTTAGAAGGAGGATCGGACTCCCTGTCCAATAATCAATCATCCATAATCCTTAATCAACTCACTCACCACCTGCTCCAGGCGGGCCCGGCGGGAGCCCTTGACCAATACTATATCGTCTGGGCGGAGGAATTCCTGTATATGCCGGCATATGGAAAGCGTATCGTCGAAGCAGCGAGTCTGCATGGTATGCCGGGCGGCTTCGCGGGCGGCTTGGGCCGTCGTCTGGGGCGACGCGCCGACTGTCACGAGCAGATCGACGCCGGCCTCGGCCACCGCGCGGCCCAGTTCCGCGTGCAGGGCCTGGGTCTGGGGGCCCAACTCGGCCATTTCGCCGCAGATGAAGACCAGCCGGCGGCTGTGATTCGCGGCAGCGGCGGCACGAAGGTTGCGAAGGATCGCCAAGGCGTTCCTCATGGAGGCGGGATTGGCGTTGTAGCAGTCGTTGAGGACCGTCAAGCCCCCGATCTGCACGGTTTCTGCCCGCATCGAGACGCCGCAAAGGCTCGCGACAGCTTCGGCGAAAGTTTCGACCGTCAGGCCGAACCGCTGGCAGACGGCCCAAGCCGCCAAGGCATTCTCGATGTTGCCGGGGCCGGGCAGCGGCAGGCGAACCTCCACGCCCTCGACCACGAACCTGCCGTGCAGAGCCTCGCAGGCGACCCGCTCGGCTCGATAGTCAACGCCCGCCGATGTGCCGAATGTGCGGAAGGGCCTTCCGATCTTGCGACAGGCGGCGACGAGCGGCTCGATGTCGCCGTTGATGATCAGCACTCCATCGGCCGACAAGCCCTCGGCGATGGACAGTTTCTCGCGAATGATCGTAGCCAAGTCGCCGAAACCTTCGAGGTGGGCGGGGTGGACGTTGGTTACGAGGGCCACATCCGGCTCGGCGATTTGCGTCAGGCCGGCGATCTCGCCCGGGTGGTTGGCCCCCAGCTCGGCGACGACGATCTCGGTCCCCGGCGCAGCGCCCAGCAGAGTCAGAGGCAGACCGATGTTATTGTTGAAGCTCTTCTGTGCCTGGTGGACGCGAAGGGACCGGCTCAGGACATGGTGCACGATCTGGCGCGTCGTGGTCTTGCCCACGGAGCCGGTGATGGCGGCGACCTTGAAGCCGTCCCGGCGCCGGCACGCGCGGGCGAGGTCGCCCAGCGCCTGGATCGTGCCCTGGACCTGTACCACGGGCGCCCCGCTCGTCGCGATGCCTTCGACCGGCCGCTCGACGACCGCACAGGCGGCGCCTTTGGCGAGAGCATCATGGACGAAATTGTGACCGTCGAAGTTCTCGCCGGCGATCGCGAAGAAGCAGTCGCCCGGGCGGATCGTCCGCGTGTCGGTGCTCACGCCCGTGATGTCGATATCAAAGCCTTCGGTTCGCCCGGACGCCAGAATCCGGGCCAGAACGCTCAGGGGCAGACTTCTCATTCGTTATTCTTCAACGACCCGCTCAAAGGCTAAGAGAGTCCTCCGGGTGGCAGCCTCAAGGCCGGAAGGCCTTGGGGATGGTTGCATGTTGCTCGTGCGCCAACCCCCGTTTCC
>CAYHAJ010000382.1:0-38887 GCA_964354535.1 uncultured Pirellulales bacterium | reverse complement strand
AGGGAACGTGCGCGCGGCGGCGGCCAACCCCGGGATGGAACCGCCCCAGCGAGCTTCGCCCCTGAACCGCCTCTTCTCTTCTCCGTCTTTCCGTCGCCCTCTTGCTCCTTTGGGCGAAGTACGGAAGAACCGGATGAGCCCCGAAATTGGCTTTGTTTTGCCCAAGCCGTTGGCTGCTCGAATTCGTCATAACTCTTTTCCCGCACAGTACTTGCCTTCCACATCGCTCCGGGGCAAATTGGCTTTGTTTTGCGCGATAAGCGGACCCTGGAATATTGGAATGATAGAGTACTGGAATGCTGGGATATCTTGCCCGCCACTCGGTTCTCCGGAATTGGCTTTGTTTTGCGCAACTGCCCCCCGGGTCCCGCCGGACGCCCCGAAATTGGCTTTGTTTTGCCCAAGCCGTTGGCTGCTCCAATTCGTCATAACTCTTTTGCCGCACAGTACTTGCCTTCCACATCGCTCCGGGGCAAATTGGCTTTGTTTTGCGTAACTGACCTCCGGGTCCGACTGGACCCTTCGAAATTGGGTTTGTTTTCCTGAGAAGCATCTTCGACCAAGGTTGTGTCAGCCCTCCAAGCAGAAAGAACTATGTCTCGCGCAGAGACGCGGGGACGCAGAGTATGAAAGAGGTTCGATCTGGCTCTTCTCTGCGCCTCCGCGTCTCTGCGCGAGCAGGTTTTGGTTGCGGCCGGAGGCCGCACTGGAGAGGCACAGGTACTGTCGCGACAGTTCGGCGATTCAGGGGGACTCTTGCGGTGCGGGTCATGGGAGAACCCTCCGAGGGACTGGTGGTTGCTCCTATCTCGGGTCCGCTACGTTCTATTCTCGTTCATCAAGTTCGTTCGATAGACATCATATAATATAGACGGACGTAATCAAGAAACAATTCAAAATAATCGCCGCGGCGGACATTTTTTCCCGTTGACACGCATTATCACCGGTGTATACTGTATTACTACAATAATACAGTACTGATCGGCAAGCGGTTACGGCGGCGCAGCTCGTTTGGGTTGCGCGAGACGTGGGATTTTGTGGCGAGGGCGTCCCGCCCTTGCGTGTCGTGGGCATCCTGCCCGCGATACGAGGGCCAGAGGCCCTCGCCACGGAAGAACAAGGGCGGGACGCCCTCGCCACGAGCGTCGCAACCGTCCGACGATGGTGAATGGATGCTGTTGCAGATCGACCATCATAGTGGCCAGCCGATCTACCGGCAGGTGATCGACCAGATTCGCCGGCAGGTCGTGGCGGGGCAGTTGCGCGAAGGGGAGCAGCTCCCGTCCGTGCGGGACCTGGCCGGGCAACTACGCGTCAACCCGATGACCATCAGCAAGGTGTACAGCCTGCTGGAGCTGGAGGGCCTACTCGAACGGCGGCGGGGAGTAGGCCTTTTTGTCGTCGCGCTGCGCAAGGACAAGGCCGGCCGGACCAAGGCGGAGATGCTGGAGGAGGCCCTGACCAAAGCCGTCGTTACGGCCATCCAGCTTGAGATACCCGAAGACGAAGCCAGAGACATGCTGGCGCAGCTCTATCAAAAGTACAACTCTAAACTGCGGAGGCGATCCCATGAATGACGCCGGTCCTATCGTGGAAGTGAGCAAAACGACGAAGTGGTTTGGCAGCACCAAGGCCCTCGATGAGGTGGATCTGGCGGTCCCCTCCGGCCGGATCATCGGTCTGCTCGGGGCCAACGGGGCGGGCAAGAGCACGCTGCTGCGCACGATCATCGGCCTGTACCTGCCCGACACCGGCAAGGTCACGACCTTCGGCACGGTCGCCCGCGACCTCGGCCCGCGCGAGCTGGCCCGGATCGGCTACGTCCACCAAGAGGGCGAGCTGCTCAACTGGATGACGGTCGGCCAGCTCATCCGCTACGTGAGCGCGTACTACCCGGACTGGAACGAAGACCTGGAGCGGCGGTATGTCGCCGATTTCGAGATCAACACATCCGCCCGCGTGGGGTCACTCTCGCCCGGCGAGCGGCAGAAGGTGGCGATTCTGATCGCCATCGGCTTCGCGCCGGAATTGCTGATTCTCGACGAGCCCGCCTCGGCCCTCGACCCGATCGCCCGCGCCCGCTTTCTCGACCTGCTCCTGGAGCTGATCCAGACGGAGAACCGCACGATCGTCATCTCCTCGCACATCCTCAGCGACGTGGAGAAGGTGATCGACCACGTGGTCATCATGGATCGCGGCCGGATCATCTGCGACCGCAACTTCGACGAACTCCGCGAGCAATACCACCGCATCCGTCTGACCGCCCTGCACGGCCCCTTGCCCACGCAGTTGCCCTTCGCTGGCGTCCTCGACTGCCGCCGCAACGAGACCGAGGCTCTGCTCACGGTCCGCGACCAGACGCCGCAACGCATCGAAGACCAGGCCCGCGCCCTCGACTGCGAAGCGGAAATCCAGCCCTTGCCCCTGGAAGACATCTACCGGCTGGTCGTGAAGAGGAAGTGATGGTGCAACGCGAATCGAAGGTGGAACCATGCGTGTTCTGCTTGCCAATCTGAAGCACTTTTACCAGCATCGGGTCTTGATGCTGGTGGTTGTCTACTGTTTTCTCTTGGGCTTAGCTGTGTTCGCACAGGCAAAGGAAGAAATGGCCTTGCCCGCCTTGATTATCCTGGAGTTTGCCGTCGGGGTGACGATAGCCTCGATGCAGATGGACGTTGTATCCAAGGCGTCTTCCTTTTGTCTGCCCTACCATCGTGCCACTGTCGGGAGATTCATATTCTTCATCGGTTTCATAGTTAGTGTCGCTGTACCATTACTTTTTAGCCGGCACTCTGGGCAAGCCGGGATGACCTCCGACCGATCTGCTCTCGTGTGGTCCGCCGCCTTTTCTGCCGGCATGATTGCATACCTGAGCGGCGCCGGACTTGGCCTGTGCGTCAGGTTCCCCCTTTTGATTCTGATTCCCGCGCCATGGATTGTCCTTGGTGGGATTCTCTTTGGTTTACACATGAGAATCGAATGGGCCATCGTTCATGCGCCGGTCCCCGTTATTGTCGCCGCAGTGGCATCGGGAGCAGTCTTTTGGCTGTGGCTGAGTCGTTCAACTTGGTTCCGCCACCGATGCACTCGATTGTGGATAGGATTTTCCGACGTCAACGATTCCTCAAAAATATATCAGTATCGCCAAAGCTCTGCCTGGGCCAGACCGAAGGCCAGAGCCTACCCTCATATTGACGGATTCTTCCGGAGCATGATGGCGCGTCACCGGCGCTGTGAGCGGCTGAGGGGCGTTTGGGGCGCTCTGTATGCCATGGCTCTACAGGAGATCCCGTTCTGGAAGCAACGAGTCTTCACGTTCTTGATGGTGCTCCTGTTGGCGGGATACATCCCTCCAATAGTCCCCTTTGTCGCGGGCATCTTTGTTCCGTTGGGGATCACCTCTTTTCCTGTGTCCCTCTATTTGAAATCATTCGTGGCAGACGGGCGCAGAGAGAAGCTTATCGTCCTGATCGTGGTCTTGACTGGGCTCACAAGCAAGGCAGTTCTCATCATCGTATCCCTCGCTGTCATATCGAACATGATCGCCTTGTTGGCCCCGGAGGTCAGTATGGGCGATTTCACGTTCCGCTACCGCGCCATCAGCCTCAGGGCTGTGTGGTACCCGATCATCGTCTGCCCCATCGTGAGTGTGCTGCACATCCTGTCCTGTACCATCCAGCCGGCACCATTAGGGGTCTTGGCTACGTCACTGGGCATCCTGCTCATAGTGTATTTCATGTCCTTCGCGGGGACGCCATCCCTCCATGTCATTGGCGGTGTTGCCGCATCGTGGATCATCTGTTTTCTGATTGTCTACTGGATCGCCATGCGGAGCGATCTTGGGAGGAAGTGAGACTATGCGTGTTCTGCTTGCCAACTTCAGACATCTTTATCAGCGTCGGGGTTTGTGGATTGTCTATGCGGGGCTGGGCCTTGCTGTCTTGTTGTTCGTGGTGGAGGGGGGCTTCTCCGCCTCCAAAGGAGGGGGCCTGGTTGGTGCCTTGTTGGTGTGCGCCTTCCTCTGGGGTCTGTTGCTGGCCACGCTGCAGATGGAGACCGCGTCCCGGCCGCTCTCCTTCTGTCTGCCGGGTCATCGGGACGCGGTGCGAAGGCTCCTCTTCCTGGTCGGTCTGATCGTGAGCCTCGCCTTTCTACTGATTTGCGTCATGCTACTCGCCTCTGGATCCTTCACCGGCCTCTTCGAGCGGTCCATTATGCCGCCGAGATTGCTTGTCGTGGTGCTGGGCGCGTATTTCTGCGCGAACATGGCGGCCTATCTGCTCGGGGCAGGCACGGCTTTCCGGCTTATCCATAGTGCCTCGACCCTGAGCGTGATGGTTTCCGTGGTTGTCGTCTGCATGATGTTCGACCTGTTCCTGACAATTGAGTATCCGATCCTCCATTGGCCGGTCGGGGTGATCGTTCTGGCCTTGATCGTGGGCGTGGCAAGCTGGTGGTGGCTGGGACGCCGCGCGTGGCTTCGCCGCAGTTGCAGCCGGCCCTGGATGGGATTCTTCGATCCGTGGGATCGCAAGCAGGTTCAGAGGTACCGCGAGCTCTATGCGACCCGATTCACCAAGACTACTCCCAGGCTGGACCGGCTCTTCCAACGAATAATGGGCCACCGTTCCCTGTCCGATCTGGGCACATACGCCTGGGGGGCCCTGTACACAACCGGTGTGCTGGTCGCCCCCCAGTGGAGAGGGGTCCTCACGGTCGCGTTGGTGGGGGTGGCCTTGGCCGGGTATTTTCCGCCGCTGGCTCCCATGTTCATGAGTTTCCTGCCCTTGATGACGGCCGGTTTCCTGCAGTCGCCTCTCGGCACGGCGCTGCTCGTCGCAGGGGGCCGGAAAGAGAGGTTCTTCGCGACGGCGGCCCTGATCCTGGGGCTCAGCATCCTTTGGGTCCTGCTTTTCGGGCTCTTGGTCGGTTTGACCCATCTCTTGGCTCCCCTCGTGCCCGCCGTCACCGTGCGAGGTGTCACCCTGAGCCTGCACGCGATCAGCTTCCAGGTGCTGGGCATCCCGCTGGTACTGGTCCCTCTTGTGGGCTTGGTGCAGACCCTGTTCTGCCGAAAGCCGGCCTGGCTGATGCTTTCGATCACCCTGGTGACCACCCTCATAATCATCTCGTCCACGCCGCTGGGCCTCTACTGTGCGATCACGCCCGCCCTGGCCATTGCCGGCACGGTCCTATCCTGGGGCATCTGCCTGTCGCTCCTGTATCGGATCGCCATGCACAGGGACTTGGTGCGGCAGTGAGAACCATGTGTGTTCGCATGATGAGGAGCCAATGATGCGCGGGCTGAATATCGGTATGATCCCGATTGATCGAAGTAATGGTATTCTGCGGTGGATGACTGAGCGGATCCTCGTGGTCGGCGTCATAAGCATTCCTCTGGCGCTGGTCATGGGATACGAGGCAGCCCTTCTCGTCGGGATGCTCCTGATTGTTGCGCTGAGTTCGGAGATGGCTTTGCGACTTGCGGGCGTTGTGGCCAAGCCGTTTTCTTTCTGTCTGCCGGGTTTCCGGGAATCGTTGCGAAGACGGTACTTCTATGCCGCCCTGCTAATGGGATTGGGCGTGTCTGCCATTCCGCTCGGTACGGAAGTGTTCTTGCCGCTTTCCCACGAGTACACCGCGGCCCCGGATCTCCTCGGCGTGTGTCTGGAAATGATGGCGGCGTTCCTACTCGGGATGGTGGCTTGCCTGTGCTTGGGAGCATACCGCATCATCTTTCCCAGATCGGCCTGGCACGTCATTATGTTCCTGGCGGTCCTACTTCCTCTTGGCGTCCCGTGGGTGTTTGGTTGGGCCTTTGAGTATCCGTTCCTCAGCGGACCTGTTTGCGCCGTCGCCTGTGTTCTTACCTGGTTCCGCCTGGGGAACATGGCCCGTGTCAAGGAAGCACAAGGAATGACCATCGAGGGCGCAAAGCGAGAACAGACGTGGAGCGGGATCGCCGGGACAACGGCGTCGCCCTGGGCGGAGGACTCGTTCCGAGGAGAGATGGAACGCCACCGGTACTTCGGGGTCGGACGGTACATCTGCGGGAGTCTCTATGAGACGTTTGGCTGGCTGCTTTCGAAATGGAAATGGGTTTTGGCAGGGGTGGCCGTCTCGGCCCTTGTCGCGAACTTCGTTCGAAGCGGCACGATCGAGCTGGTGTTCGTCCTTTCAGGGTTCTTCGGGGTAGGGGAGTTTCTCTCGCCCACCACGTTCACCCTGCTGGTGCCGGGCGGGCGGAGAGAGAGAGGTACTGGGCGACCCTCGCCCTGGCTGTCATCGGGTCGCTATTGCTGGTCGGCATCGCAGGCAGCATCGCGGTCCTGTCGGAAGTCTTTGCGATCTTTCTGGCGGCTGCTTTCTCCTGGGGCAGCGCCCACGGCCTGCTTTTCGGACAGATGGGGCCGGCCATCGTTTTGCTGCCGTGCCTGCTTGTGCCGATAACGATGGGCATTGGGCTGATGGGTCACAAACACGAGAAGATTAGCCAGGTTCTCGGGGTCTTGGTGCTCATCAGCCTCGTCCTTACTCCACTCTGGTACCGCAAGTGGCCTGATCTACTGGGGCGCGAACTGTTCGCGGGCGTGTTCGTCTCCGGCTGCATCTTCTTTCTGTTCACCCTGCGTGCGGCCTGCCGGCCGTGGGATGTGAGGTGACCGTAGTCTACGGAAGGGGGCTGAGATGGGCCGGCCGCCCGTGCCGACCATTTTACGTAGTATCGTAAAACGGTCGCGACCAATTTATGACACCCCGTATTTTGGTCAGAGTTCGAGCCTGGATCAGTGCCACTCTTGTTCAAATCCGGAGGAGTCCAGGAAAGAGAAGAGGCGGTTCAGGGGCGTGACGATAGGGAGTTGTTCCTTCGCTGGGACCTCCCTTCTGCGCGGCCCGCCAGCGCACGAAGGCGACGTTCTTCCGCAGCCGGAGAGCCGAAGAGACCGGCTACCGGCGGAAGGCGGAGTCGTTTGGTTTCGGCGTCGCCCTTTTCGAAAAGCGGCTGGGCCTCCGCTGATGGGCGGTCTTCAAGAGTATTCCGCCCATGAACCGCACGTCGCCTGCGCCTGAGAGGCGGGGTTGTCAGGCGTTGAGACCCAGGGCTGGGAGAGGGGTCATGCGATATTCTCCCTGAACCGCCTCTGGTGGGTTTTGTGACGGGACTGGACGCAGGTTATGGTCACAAGACTTGTGAAATGCGGTACTACACCCAGAAGGTGGCAACCGCGAACTACGCGGACCACCGAAAAGAAGAGATCGGCCGGGTACTTGGTTCGCGTATGTAGCGTATTTCGCGGTCTAAAGTCCGACTTTAAGATAGCCGGTAGCGGCACGATCTTGAGAGTCCGTGCGCGGATAGAAGGATGGGCTTACTTGACCAACGCGGAAGGGATGTTCGGGCTGCGGGGGTTCACCGTAATCGTGCCGGCCGAAAGGGAGACCACCAGATCCATCTACAGCAACTGGGAAAGGAAGGTCTTCGCAGGCACGATCACCGGTTGGTGTCTCGCGGCGAAGCAGTCGGCTTCGACGAAGTCCGCCTCCCACACGACCTGGAAGGCGAAAGGTGCGTGCAGTTGATCCTGGAAGTGTTTCAGGGCCGGGCTGAGCCGGTCGTTGTGGGATTTGACCTCCACCAGGAACCACGGCTTGCCGTCGCGCACGACCAGGAAGTCCACTTCCCGTTGCTCCTTGTCCCGCAGGTAGGCGAGATCAAACGTGCCCAGACCCAGGTCGGTCCAGCCCTCGACGGCCTTGAGCAGATGACAGGCGACGAGCGTCTCGGCCCGCGCGCCGGGATCGTCAAGGCCTGACCAGTCGCGCAGGAACCATTTGGGCTCCTTGCGCAGGGACCGGGAAACGTTGCGAAACCAGGGCCGGACCAGGCAGCCCATTTGCAGGTGGCAAAGAGTTGCGATCCAACGCCGGATCGTGTCGACGGACGCTTGGACTTCCGCCGCCAGGTTGCTGTAGATCAATTGTTGGCCCGACCGCGCGGACAGAAGGGCGGCCAAGGTCTCCAGTTGGCCGAGTTGCTGAATCCGAGTCATATCGCGGATGTCTTCGCGGAGCAACTGGTGCGTGCGCAGCGCCTGCCACCGACGTGTGAACCGGATGTCCCTTTTGATGAAAGGCTCCGGATACCCGCCGTGGGTCCACAAGGCCGAGAACTCGTCTGCCGGGATGGGACGGGGGGCGCGGACGATCCGATTCGGATCGGGCAGGTCCTGCCAGGCGACCTCGGCCACGGTGAATGGGTGCATGCGGTAAAGGAGATAGCGTCCCATCAGGCTATCGCCGCCGCGACGGTAGATGTCCATGCGGGAACTACCGGTGACCAGGATGCGGATCTGTTCGGCGTAGGTGTCGAAGAACCCTTTGAGAAACTGCTTCCACTTGCGGAACTTGTGCAACTCGTCGAAGAGGACGGTTGGTGGCGCGGGTCGGAGCCGCTGGAGTTCCAGTCTCTCGGCTACCGCCGCAGGTCCCCGTAGAATCAGGGCGCGGTCATCGCCGTTATCCCAGTTGAGGTACGCGTCGGCCAACAGGCGGCAGGTTGTCGTCTTCCCTACTTGTCGAGGGCCGCTGACCATCGCCATCTGCCGGTGTGAGGCAAGGTGGTCTGCCAGCACCCTGTCGTAGACGCGAGCTCGAATTTCCATGCTGACCATTTTACGTAATATCGTAAAATGGTCAAGACCAATTTACGATATTACGTATTTTGGTCGGAACTTGGGTCGGGGTCTGTACGCCTCCTCACCTCTCCACAGTGAAACGCAGGAGTACTCCATCTGAATACAAGCGGATCGTCGGTCGTGGTTGACAGAAGGTGCGCGGGGTGCTACCGTTGGGGGCGATCGTGGCTGATCGAAAGGAGAAACGGGTATGCAGAAGATTCGCACGGCGGTGGTGGGCGCGGGGTTCATTGGGCCGGTGCATGTGGAGTCGCTGCAGCGCATCGGCGTGGACATCACCGGGATTCTGGGGGTGTCGAAAGCGGAGTCGGAGCTGGCGGCCAAGACCCTGGGGCTGCCCAAGGCGTACCACGATTTCGAGGAAGTTTTGGGCGATGCGAGCGTGCAGGTGGTGCACATCGCCACGCCGAACCGGCTGCACTATCCGCTGGCCAAGGCGGCGTTGAATGCCGGCAAGCACGTCCTGTGCGAGAAGCCCCTGGCGATGAATTCGACCGAGTCCGCCGAGTTGGTCGAGCTGGCGTGGCGCTGCGGCTGCGCGGCGGGGGTCAACTACAATATCCGCTATTATCCCCTCAATATCGAGGCGGCCGACCGGATGAAACGGGGCGATCTCGGCCGGGTGTACTCTGTCTGCGGTAGCTATGTCCAGGACTGGCTGTTCTATCCCACCGACTACAACTGGCGGGTGCTGGCGGAGGAAGGCGGCGCGCTGCGGGCCATCGCCGACATCGGCACGCACTGGCTGGATCTGATCCATGCGATCACCGGTTTGGAGGTCGAGGACGTCTGTGCCGATCTGTCGACTGTGCATCCCGTGCGGCAGAGGCCCCTGGGCGAGGTCGAGACCTTCAAAGGCAAGCAGGAGAAGGCCGTCGTCAAGACGGAATCGGTCAATATCGCGACGGAGGACTACGGCTGCGTGCTGCTGCGGTTTACGGGCGGGGCCCGGGGGTGCCTCTGGGTCTCGCAGGTGACGGCGGGGCGGAAGAACTGCCTGCGGTACGAGATCGCCGGTTCCAAAGAGGCCCTCGCCTGGTGCAGCGAGCAGCCGAATGAAATGTGGATCGGCCACCGCGAGAAGGCGAACGAGAGCCTGATCCGCGATCCCTCGCTGCTCGGCGACAAGGCCCGGCGGTTCACCAACTATCCCGGCGGCCACAACGAAGGGTTCCCGGACACCTTCAAGCAGTGCTTCCACGCGTTTTACGATTACCTCAAGGCGGGGGACTTCGCCGCACCCGCGAGCTTCCCCACCTTCGCCGACGGCCATCGCGAGATCCTGCTGTGCGAGGCGATTCTGCAGAGCCATCATCAGGGGCGCTGGGTGCCCGTGAAAGGAGTACGACAGTGAAACTCGGATTTGTCAGTGCCATTCTGCCGGATTTGCCATTGGAGCAGGTGGTCGAGTTCGCCTTCGGGGCGGGCTATTCCTGCGTCGAGCTGATGTGCTGGCCCAAAGGCAAGGCGGAGCGGCGGTACGCGGGCGTGACGCACCTTGATGTCGCGGACTTCGGCCGGCGGCAGGCCGAGGAGGTCCGGCGGATGCTGGACAACGCCGGCGTGAGCATCAGCTCGCTCGGTTATTACCCGAACTATCTCAGTCCTGATGTGGAGGAAGCCCGGGCGGTGCTGGCTCACTTCAAGAAGGTGATCCAGGCGGCGGCCCTGCTGGGGGTGGGGCGGGTCACGACCTTCATCGGCCGGGATTGGACCAAGTCGGTGGAGGCGAACTGGCCGCGCTTTCTGAAGGTCTGGAAGCCGCTGGTGCAGTACGCCGAGGACCGCGACGTGCGGATCGGGATCGAGAACTGCCCGATGCTGTTCACGAACGATGAGTGGCCGGGCGGCAAGAACCTGGCGACCAGCCCGAAGATCTGGCGCCGGATGTTCGAGGACATCCCGTCCCGCTACCTGGGTCTCAACTACGATCCTTCGCACATGGTCTGGCAGCAGATGGACTATCTCAAGCCGCTGTGGGAGTTCAAAGACCGTATTTACCACATCCACGCCAAGGACGTCCGGCTGGACCGCGACCGGCTGAGCGACGTGGGCATCCTCGCGACGCCGGTGCAATACCACACGCCCAAGCTGCCCGGTCTTGGCGAGATCGACTGGGGCCGCTTCTGCTCGGTGCTGGGCGACATCGGCTACGCCGGACCGGTCTGCGTGGAGGTGGAGGATCGGGCCTACGAAGCCTCCCTGGAGACGCGCAAGGCCGCTCTGCAGCAAAGTGCGCGCTTCCTGCTGCAGTATATGCCGTAGGCAGGGGACAGGCGTCCGCAGCGCACATAGGTCCTATTGGTCCCATAGGTCCCATCTGTCCTATGGGTCTTCTTAACAGGAGTATTCGATGGACTACACGTACAGCGACATCGCCAAGATGATCGACCATTCTCTGTTGAATCCCACGCTGACCGACCGCGACCTGGAGCAGGGCTGCCGGCTCGCTCTGCAGTACGACGTCGCCAGCGTCTGCATCATGCCTTTCGGGCTCAAACGATGCGCGGAGGTGCTTAAAGGCAGCACGGTCAAGGCGAGTACGACGATCGGCTTTCCCCACGGCGGCCACACGACCGCGATCAAGGTCGCCGAAGCCAAGCAAGCCCTGGCCGACGGCGGTCAGGAGCTTGACACGGTGGTGAACATCAGCAAGGTCCTCAGCGGCGACTGGGAGTACGTCCGCGCGGACCTCGCCGCCGTGATCGAGGTGACGCACGAGCAGGGTCAGAAGGTCAAGGTCATCTTCGAGAACTGCTATCTCAACAACGATCAGAAGATCAGGCTGTGCGAGATCTGCGGCCAACTCGGGGCCGACTGGGTGAAGACCTCCACCGGTTACGGCACCGGCGGGGCGACCATTGATGACCTCAAGCTGATGCGTCAGCACGCACCCAGGTCCGTGCTGGTCAAAGCGGCGGGGGGCGTCCGCGATCTCGACAAGCTCCTCGAAGTCCGGGCTCTCGGTGTCACCCGTGTCGGCGCCACGCGGACGGCGGAGATGCTCGAAGAGTGCAAGCGCCGGTTGGGGATGAAATGAGAAGATAGTTGTCGGTGGTCAGTTGACAGTTGTCAGTCACCCACCGACGGCAAACCGAGAACCGGGGCCTGGCAACCGGGGACTACGGCGCTTGCTGCGGGATCTCGGTCATGACGATATCGTCCCGCTCGTCGAAGGTCCAGGTGCTGATGGCGCCGCTCTTCTCCCGTACGACGACGACCTTGCGCCACACGAATCGCGCGCCGTCCCAGACCATTCGAACGGTCACTTCGCCGTAAAGGACGTCGTCATAGTTCAAGCCCGGGCACTTTCGGGCGTCTACCACGCCGAGCGGTTTCATCCGCGGTGCTGGAATCTGCGGCTCGACAGTCCCATTATGGGACGCTGTTGCAGGGGCCAGTGCGGTGCCGGTTGGAGGCTGCAGGGTCGGCATCTGCGGACTACGGCTTTCGGACTGCGAATCTGGGGCGGTGCTGCGCAGCGTGTTCGGTCCCTCTTCCTCGACGTCCCGTACCGGCTGCTGCGGCGTCGGTTCGGCGTCTCTGCGAACGTCGGCATTTCCGGACTTGGGCGGCTGGCGGCACAGGAACAGGACCAGCAACACCGCCACTACGATGCCCAATTCCAGTCGTGTGATCTTTGAGAACATGACGGACATACCCTTCCGTGCCCGGTGGCACCCCCGCTCCCGGGAGTGTTCTTTCGCGGTGAAGCCTCGGACCTCCGGACCGAAGACAACCACGGCAGACTGGCACATCATCCGATCCCGATATCGGCAATCCTGGGACCCTGATTAAACTATAGGCAACGTTTTCCGGACTGCCAAGGCGAGGCGATTGCGGATTGATGATTGCGGATTACGGATTTGCCTCGTGGTTCGAATCCGCAATCCACAATCAGGTCAGTGCTTCGGGGTGTTGGGTTCGGCAGGGCCGAAGTAGTAGAGAGACGGGCGCTGGCCCTCACTGATCGTGAAATAGCCTTGGCCTTTGCTGTCGAAGCAAATGGCCTCGCCCTGGGGCTCGCTGGCGACCGGAATCGCTTTCGGTTTGTCGGCGAAGGCTCGCCACAGGGGCTCGCCCAGGGGACGCTCCCAAAGCGCCGCATTGAACATGCCGCGCACGATCACCCGGCGGCCGTCAGGCGAGACGTTGCCGCCGGTGGGGAATGTGCCCGGCGGCAGGATGGCTACGTGTTCCAGCTTGATCTGTTGTGTCGTCGATTGCGGGTAAGCCGCACGATAGACTTTTGGGAGCAGCTCGCGCTTGGAAATGACGTAAAGATCGCGGGTCAACGGATCGACGAGCAGCGTCTCGGCGTCGCGGGGACCATCCGGGTACACGAGCCGAATCGTGTCGGCCGGACCAATCGTCATTGGGCCGAACGGTGTCGCGGCATCCGGCTTGGGCTCCGGCACTCGATACACGATGATCTCGGGACGCTTGCCTCCGTTGTCGCCGATATCGCCAACGTACAGGCAGTCTCGATTGGGGTCGGGACCTGGTCCGACAGCGATATCCTCCCAGTCACGCTCGCTGGCGCCCTTGATGGTGCAGGCGCCAAGCAATTGGGCCTTCTCGTTGAGGGCATAGATGCGTGGGCCGTCGCCGGAATCGTTGTGCACGTAAAGCACGCCGGGATTGCGCCGGCTGGCCGCGATGCCCGAAAGCTCGCGCAGCGAATCGCTCTGCACTTTGCCTACCGACCGGCCCGAAAGGAACGCCTCGGATTTCGCAAACGTGGCACACGAAAAATTCAGCGGCGTCAAGGACAACAGGAACACGGCAACAACGCGCGGCCCCTGCCTCCGTCCTGCCTCTCGCGGTTCATGGGTCTTCACGGTTTTGTTCTCCATTGGCTCTCGTGGAACCAGTATAGTATACTCGCTGTCGCTGTCTATGGACGGGTCCTTGCGAGGAGATTGGGTCTATGACGAATGCACGAGTGTCGGTCGAGGCTCAGGCCCCGGTGCCGAAAGCAGCTCGACGCCAGCCGTCGAAAGGTCCTTTCAAAGGCCTCAAGATCTCGCGTCTGCGCCGGCCGCCGGAGATGTCGCTCGAACAGTGGCAGGTCGCTCTGCGCAAGCAGTTTGCCCGAAAGCAGAACTTCCGGCTCACCAACACCGGCACCGAGCCGATTTTCTCCGAGTTCACGGTGGCCAACCCACAAACCGGCGGCGAGTACCGCGTGGCCATTCGCGGGCGGGGGCTGGGCGACAACTACTGCTCCTGCCGGGACTTTGCCGTCAACACGCTGGGAACCTGCAAACATATCGAGTGGGTGCTCGGCAAGTTATTGCGGAAACCCGGCGCTGCGCAGGCCTTTGCCCAAGGATATCGTCCGGTCTACTCGGAGGTGTATCTGCGCTACGGGGCCCGGCGCGAGGTCGTGTTCCGGCCAGGCAACGAGTGTCCCGCCGGACTGTGCACGCTGGCAACCGATTACTTCGGTGCCGATGGAATTCTGCGGCCTGAGGCATACGAGCGTTTCGAGACGTTCCTCCGGCGGGTCGGGAGCTTCCGCCACGAGTTGCGCTGCTATGATGACGCTCTGGATTTCATCGCCGAGGTGCGGGATCGCGCCGCGCTGACGGCGCGGATCGATAAGGCGTTTCCCGCCGGGATCGAGAGCCCTGCGTTCACGCATCTGCTGAAGGTCCCGCTTTATCCGTACCAGCGGCAAGGGACGCTGTTCGCCGCCCGGGCCGGGCGGAGCCTGATTGCCGATGACATGGGGCTCGGCAAGACCATCCAGGCGATTGCGGCCTGCGAGATCCTGGCGCGGACGGCCGGGATCGAGCGGGTCCTGATCGTCTGCCCCACCTCCCTGAAATACCAGTGGCAGCAGGAGATCGAGAAGTTCTGCGGCCGAGCGGCGCTGGTCGTGGAAGGGTCGTTGACGCGACGGGCCGATCTCTACGCCGGCGAGTCGTTCTACAAGATCACCAACTATGAGGTCGTGCACCGGGACCTGGACCCCATTGCCAAGTGGAGCCCCGATGTCGTCATTCTCGACGAGGCCCAGCGGATCAAGAACTGGAAGACCCGCCGGGCCCAGACGATCAAGAGACTCAACTCCCGGTACGCCATCGTCCTGACGGGAACGCCCCTGGAGAACCGCCTGGAGGAGTTGCACTCGATCGTGGAGTTCGTGGATCGGTTCCGGCTGGGGCCGGTGTTCCGCTTCCTCGCGGAGCACCAGCACGTGGACGAGGACGGCCGGGTCATCGGCTATCGGAACCTCGACACCGTCGGGCGCACGCTCGAGCCGATCCTGATCCGCCGGACGAAGAAGGAGGTCCTCAAGCAACTGCCCGAGCGGCTCGATAAGAACTATTTCGTGCCCATGACCAAAGAGCAGATGGCACACCACGCGGAGAATCGCGAGATCGTCGCGCGGATCGTGGCCAAATGGCGGCGGTTCGGATTTCTCTCCGAGGCCGACCAGCGGCGGCTGATGATCGCCCTGCAAAACATGCGCATGAGCTGCAACAGCACGTACCTGCTCGACAAGAAGACGGACTTCGGCTTCAAGGCGGACGAGCTGCTGTCGGTGCTCCAGGAGTCGTTCGAGCGGCCGGGCGACAAGGCCGTCGTCTTCAGTCAATGGGTGCGGACGCACGAGCTGATCGTCAGCCGCCTGGAGGGGGCCAAATTGGGGCACGTCCTGTTCCACGGCGGGGTGGACTCGAGGGAGCGCAGGGACCTGATCGCCCGGTTCAAGCAGGACCCGGATTGCCGCATCTTTCTCTCGACGGACGCCGGCGGCGTCGGCCTGAACCTCCAGAATGCCTCGACGGTCGTCAACATGGATCTGCCCTGGAATCCGGCGATCCTCGATCAACGGATCGGCCGGGTCCACCGTCTGGGCCAGCACCGGCCCGTTCGCGTCGTCAACTTCGTAGCGCAAGGGACTATCGAGCACGGCATGCTCTCGGTGCTGTCCTTCAAGCAGTCCCTGTTCGCCGGCGTCCTCGATGGCGGCGCCAGCGAGGTCTTCCTGGGCGGCAGCCGGCTCAAACGCTTCATGGATTCCGTGGACCAGGTCACGCAATCCATTCCCGCCCCCATGCCGGTGGAAGAGAAGATCGAGGACGAATCCGACAAAGCCGCGGACGAAGATCAGGCGGTGGAGCGCAGACCCGCGCTCGCCGAGGGCGGTCGCGCCGGGACGCTCGACGCGCGGCCCCCGGCCGAACCGAGTTGGGAGAACCTGATCACGGCGGGGCTGGCCCTGCTGAATCGGTTGGCCGGCCCAGCGCCGGGCGCAGCGAACACGGTGGCCGAGGTCAAGTCGAAACTGAAGATTGAGACCGACGCCTCCACCGGCGAGCGGCATCTCAAGCTGCCCGTGCCGTCCGGGGAGGTTCTGCGCGGCCTCGCGAGTTTCCTGAACCAACTGGCGGAGAAGTTCTGAGCACCTCGAAAGAATGTGTAAGAGGGTGTTTGAGAAGTCGGTTTTGCCGTAGCATGGGCATCTTGCCCATGAGTCGCAGGGCCATCTTGGCCCTGCCTACACGGGCGGGACGCCCGTGCTACTTCTCAAACACCCTCGAAGACGCCGAGGTAACCATCGTCTTGTGATCGGGGGCCCACCCGGGGGTCAACGCTCAACTCTTTACACTCCTCGTCCCATCGCTCCCGAAAGGGACACGATTTGAGGCTGTCATTCTGTAAAGAGTTGAGCGTTGACCCCATTCGTCGCATTCGTCCAGAAAAAGTTGCGCGCCGCTATGTTAATCATCACCTCCAAATCGTTATTCTAATGACGAGCGCTTGTGGCGCGGTGCTGAATGCGGATGGGCCTGATGAACGAGGAACAACTGATCCGGGACTTGCGGGCCGGGAATAGCGAGGCCATGCGGCTCCTGTATGAGGGCCACAAGGACCGCCTGTTCACGCTGGCCCGGGGCCTGCTCGGGGATGCGTCGGCGGCCGAAGACGTGGTCCACGACGTGTTCCTCGGGTTCGTCGAGTCGCTGCACAAGTACCACGTCAACGGTGGTCTCGGAGCCTATCTGGCGGCGTCGGTCGCCAACCGTGCACGGGATCGGCTCCGAGCCGTCAAACGCCATGAGGCGAAACCGGCCTGGGCCGAAGGCAGCGAAGAGTTTCACGACCTGCCTGAAGCGCAGGCCATCCTGCAGGAAGAAACACACCGGCTCAAGCAGGCGCTGGCGCAGTTGCCCTACGAGCAGCGGGAGGTCGTTCTACTCCATCTGCAAGGCGATCTGACGTTCCTAAAGATCGCCGAACTCCAGGGCGTCTCGCTCAGCACCGCCCAGGGCCGATACCGGTACGGCCTGGAAAAACTACGATCTCTACTGATGAGCAGGTGACAACGTGGAAAACATCGATCGGAATCTCGAAGAACAGATCAGGAACCTATGTGATCGAACAAGCCCCGCGCTGGATCGGCGGATTTTGGATGATCTGGCCGGGAAGCTCGAGGAATGCGAACCCTTCCAGCCGGCCTTAAGGTCGGCCAGAATATGGAGAACGATTATGATCAGCAAACGTGTCAAAATCGCTGCGGCGGCGGTCGTTGCCCTGGCGGTGTTGCTGCCTGTCAGCTACGCCGCGGTCGAAGCGGTCGTGAAGCACTTCATACTCTCGGAGGATAGTGTGTCGTTCGAGTATCCCGAGCCCAATGGCACGGCAGTCTACTCGGTCGGGCGGATGACAGGCATTTTCAGTACCGGTGTCGCCAGCGAAGAAGAGGCTCGTGCGCAATACGAAGAGTTTCTGCAGCTCTACCGCGAAGGGAAGGCCAAGGAGATCCGGCCGGGGGTCTGGCAGGCTACGCTCTCCAACGGCGAGCGATTCAACTTTGGCGGCGATCCGGAGCATACGACGACGGAATTCACAGCCCAGGAGAAAGAGCAGTGGAAGAAGCAGTTCGATGAGGTCAACGAGCTGCGGAAAGCCGGAAAAGGCGAAAGAACATTCCTCCAGGAGATTGAGCGGGACGGCATGAAGATTCGCCTCTACGACGTTCGCTACACCCTTTCCGACGGGCAGGTCGTGACTTTCAGAGAAGGTGTGGGGGCCGACGACGGCGGTGGTTTTGGAGGTGGCGGCTTTGGCGACGGCGGTTCTTCAGGGGACTCTGTTCGCTGAGGCTGGCACCGGCATCCGGAAGGTCGGAATCAAGGTTATGGTCTGCCGATCCAAGTCGGAGACCATGACCTTTTCTTGTCCCGGTGTGTTCCTCGACACGGCCGGGCACGGGGGGTATCATCCCACCATGCTGTCGTCGTAAGCGTACACAAACATTCGGAGGTCTGCCATCATGAGCCACCTGTCCTTTGTCGCGTCGCTGTGTCTTCTGGGTCTCTGTGTCGCAGGCGAAGCTGCGGTTGGCAATTCGAGCCAGCCGTATGTCCGCGTCAGTCCGCGCGATGCTCGGTATCTGGAGTTGTCGGACGGGAAGCCGTACATTCCCATTGGGCTGAACATGATCGCCCCGCCCGGCCGCGATGAGGGAAAGGCCGTGGCGCAGATGGAAGACTGGATGCGCCGGCTCTCGGCCAACGGCGGCAACTACATCCGCCTCTGGCTGAGCAATCCCTTCTTCGACGTGGAGCAGGCCAGGAGCGGCGTCTACGATGAGGAGAAGGCCAAGCGGATCGACGCCGTGCTGGCGCTGGCCCGCCAATACGACATCCGGGTGAAGATGACCCTGGAGCACTTCCGGCACCTGGGCGACGGCAAGCAAACTTGGGCGGGCAAGCGGATCTATCATGTGTCCCAGGGCGGACCGGCCAAGGACATCGCGGATTTCTTCGCCAATCCCGCCTCCCGCGAGCAGTTCCAGAGGAAGCTGGACTGGTACGCGAAGCGGTACGGCGACGATCCGACTGTCTTCGCCTGGGAACTCTGGAACGAGTTCGATGCGGTCCAGGAGATGTGGCAGCCCGAGGCGTGGCAGCAGGGCGGCGTGGCGCTGGATTGGAACCGGGAGATGCTGGAAGCTTTGCACCAGCGGTTCCCGAAGAACCTGGCTGTCCAGAGCCTCGGCAGCTTCGACAACGAGCGCAAGACGGAAATCTACCGAACCTTCTGCCTGATCCCGGCGAATGACCTCGCCCAAGTACACCGCTATCTCGACTTGGGAGCCCGGCTGGAGGTATGTCACGGGCCGATGGATGTTCTGGCGGCCGACGCGGTGCAGACCCTGCTCTCCTTCAACTCCGGCAAGCCCGTCCTGCTGGCCGAGAGCGGGGCGGTGGAGCCCAGCCACAGCGGCCCGTTCAAGCTCTACGACAAGGACAAGGAGGGCATCCTCCTGCACGATGTCCTGTTCGCGCCGTTTTTCACGGGAGCGGCAGGGCCGGGGCAGTGCTGGCATTGGGATTACTACGTCGCGAAGAACGACCTGTGGTTTCAGTTCGGCCGGTTCGCCCAAGCCGTCAAGGACCTCGACCCGCCCGCCGAGCGTTTCCGGCCCGTTCGCATCGAGCACCCCCGGCTGCGAATCTACGCCCTGGCGGGGCAGCACACACTCCTGGCCTGGTGCCGCGACAATCGAAATACCTGGAAGACGGAACTGGCCGAAGGCAAGACGCCCGAGCTCTTGAAAGGCCAGTCTGTGACACTGCCGCAGGACGTCGCTCCAAAGCAGTCGGCGACGGTTCGCATTTACGATCCTTGGACCAGCACCTGGTCGGAAGGCAAGGTCAATGATGGCAAACTGTCTCTGCCGCCGTTCACACGATCCATCGTTTTTCGTATCCGTTTGTAGTGACGCCGTCAGGCGTTATCTTCCTTGAGCCTGTAACAGAATGATAATCCACGGGCAGGTTGCTGTTTCTTGTCATTCCCGCGCAGGCGGGAATCCAGTACCGCCGCGGCTTTCCTGGGCCCCCGCCTGCGCGGGGGTGACAGAGGGGGGCGGGCCTCTATTCTGTTAGAGGCTCTTATGCTCTTACGAGCAGACTACGAACCAGGGCCTTCGGCCCTGAGGCTGCCGCCCGGAGAATGCTGGTCCTCCACACGTCCTCGGTCCTACTGGGATAGGCTCCCCATCACGTCACCCGTTTCCTACGGTGTGACTACGAGGCTGGCGTAATCGGGGACGGGTTTGCCGTCGAGGAGGGCCTGGATGTCGGTTTGGGGCAGGGCCCGGCGGTAAATGCGGACATCATCGACCGAGCCATCCCAGAATTCGGGCGCATCGTTCACCTGCCGTCCGATGTGAGCGCGGTTGAGCACCAGGTTCCAGGTCTTGGGGCTCGAAGCGACCTGCCGGCCGTTGGCGTACAGCCGGGCGGTGACCCCGTCGTAGGTCAGGCAGATATGGTTCCAGACGCCCGGAACCCAGAAGTCGGCCAGTTGGAGGTCGTCACTGTAACCGCCGCCGCACAGGGAACTACCGCTGGCGCCGAGGCACATGGCCTGGCCCTGGCCGCCAGTGCCGTAAGCGACGATCCACCGCCAGCCGGCGGCGACCGTGTCTGTTCGGGCCCACGCACAAATACTGCGGGCCGCCTGGCCCGAAGGGAGATCCCGCGGATCGCCGAGATCGACGTAATCGTCCTTCCCGTCGAGCACCAGGGCGCCTCCCCTCATGCCTGTCGTCCAAGTCGGTCCCCACTTGAGCACGCCCGCGTGTCCTGTGCCGGTCGCATCGGCGGCCGTGGTGCCGGCGCCTTCATCGAGCTTCCAGTGGGCGGCGATCTCGCCCGGCGGAATCCAATCCATTTTATAGGGCTGCTCGTACACATAGGCTTCGATCACCGTGTCCATGACGCGCCCAAACGGCTCTCGGTGGTAGGCGTCCACGGGGCCATAACTGTTCTTGAAGATCAGGTATCCGCCGCCCTCCCAGGTTGGATCGTACTTGTACCCTACGGCGGGCATGGAATGATGCCCTGTGGTGGACAGGTAATGAAAGCGGAAACCCATCGCTACCGGAATGCCGCGGGCGAGATACGAGAGGATCGCGTCGAGCTGCTCCCGCGTGGCTCCCTCCTCTGACCGCGGTATGACGGCATGCCCTTGCAGACGAAGGCCATCCTGTAACAGGCGCAGACCTTCGTCATACATCTGCGGCGTGATCGTGACGGCATTGAAGTCAGACGGCTTCGGATGGTAGACCATCGCGCTTTCCCTGATCGTGCCGAAGTTGTCGTACCCGGCGGCCACGACCGAGAAAGAGTAGGCATCATCCGTCCTGCCCACGGCCACGTTCGCCATGTGATTGAGGTATTCCTCGGACAGGTCCGCGAAATCGCCGCCGAGCATCTCCGTGTAGGCGTACTCCAGCAGGAACGTGATCGTGAAGACCACACAGGTGCCCCGGGACCTCCCCTGGTCGCGAATCCCGATGCCGCGGCGGGCAATCTCGCTCCAGAGATCCCTCGACCGGTCATCGAGGGCGAGGGTCCCGTGCTCAAACCGCTGGTACCACTTATCGCCGATGGTGTAAGGGTCTTCGAGAGGATAGCCATACGATCCCTGTTCCGCGCCGTTGTCCGTCCATTTCTGCAGGAGGGGGCCATACAGGTAGTGAGCGCCGCGTGCCGGCGCGTAGTGGATCACCCCATATTGAAAGCGGAACATTACGTCATCCTGGGGCCCCAGGTTCTGCACATCGGAGGTCGGATACCCGAGCAGCCCGCCCTCGGCGCCGAGCTCTATCCACTTATCCTTGATCGCCCCGGAAACGATGTGGGCGCCGAGCAGCGGGAACCAATAAATCGAGCCATCGGCAAAGTGATTATACGTTCCCACACCCTGCACGCCGCGCAACTGACTCGTGCGTGGAAAGCCGAGAGAGCCCGCCGGCCCGCCGGCGAGGAGGTATTTGACCAGAATCTCACCGTGGACTTCACTGCTGGTGGCGGGACTCGCGTTGTCGTAGTAGACGGTTCCTCCCTCATACTCGCGCTGGTACCCACCGGTGATGGCCTCCAGGGGCTTGACGGCTTGGCCGAGGAAGGGGTGGTTTCTCACGACCTTGTCCACGGCCTCCTGGACCGACGCCCAGACCGGCGACTGCGCCAGCGTCACAACCATCAAACCGGTCCACAGCGCCAACGACGTCCGACATGCGCCTCTGCCACTCATCTTCCATCTCCTCTCCGCAGAACTCGGCAACGGGTAAAAAGACGAGGCCCGCGCCTCGACAGGCACGGGCCTCAGTTCTTGTTGGTGCCAAAACCAAACGCCGCGCGCCGGCGGTCAGGACTTGATCGCGCCGATATCGTCGAGGAAGATCTGTCCGACACCGCCTTTGGCCGGTTTGCTCCTATCCCCGACCCCGACGGTGATCTTCTTGATCTTCGCCGCATTGACGCCGGCGAAGTCGCTCAACGGAATCTTCCACTGGACCCACTGGCCCGAGTTTACGAGCTTGGCATTGGGTTGCGTGACCGTAGCCGTGCCCTTGGAGGCATCTTCCAGGGTGATGTACAGAGGAGCAGGTGTATTGGCAACCTTGCCTCTCACGTACAGGACCAGCGTGTTGGCGCCGCCGGTGGTCCAGTTCTGGGCGGTGGCGAATTCCCGCTGGGCTTCGCTGTAGAAGGGCGTCTTGACGTTGTTGTAGTCCATCGGCATTGACTGGCTGCCGCCGTGAACGACCTTGGTTTCGCCGAAGGTTCCGTTGGCGGCTGTCGGGTAACCGACCGTCGAGCCGCTCAGACCGTCCGTCAAGCCGTCGATCCAGGCCGAGAAGACCTCACTGCCGGCCTGATCCGTGTAGCTCTCGAAAGCATCGATGGGCAGGCACGTGGTGAAACTCCAGACCGCCCCGGTCTTCACGGCGCCATCGAGGAGGGTCTCATCCACGCGCCAGTAGTAGGTCGTCAACGGGTCCAGGGCCCCCGGCGTCAGGGTCGCCGCCTCCAGGGCCTGCGTGCCTTTGTTCGTGGCCGCCGCCCCTTGCTTGACCTCGTCGAGATTCTTGCCGAAGTAAACCTGGTGTTTCGTGACGCCGGTGCCGGGCAGCCAAGTCAAGATCGGTGCGACCGGGGCATCCGCGGCTCCATCGGCGGGGTCGGGATGATAGGCCGTCAGAGCCTGCATGGTGAAGGACCATACCGAGCCGGCGTGCGTGGTGACGCCGTCGGCTTCGATCTCATCCACACGCCAGTAGTAGGTGACCCCCGGTGCCAGGCCGGCCACATGGTAATAGATGGTGAAATATTGATGGGCCGCCACCAAGTCGGCGTCGGTGAGGTTCGGGGTTGCACCCAGGTAAACATTGTGGAAGGTCGCCCCGTCGCCGGCCGTCCATTCCAGCAGGGGGCCGAGCACGGTGAGGGCCCCATCCGCCGGATTGGGTTTGCGGGCCTTGACGCTGGCCACCTTTGCGGGCGACAGGAAACTGGCTGGGATGATCTGCTCGTCAATACCGGGGCCCGACCAGTACAACTCACTCACGGCGTCGCCACCGTTCTCATAGAACTCCAACTGGATCGCGACGGGTTCACCGGCCACAAGGAAGACCGGTACACAGCGGTTCCAGGTGGCCGAGTGATCGCCCCAGTTGTTGATGACCTGATCGCCGCCCACCCACAGGCGGATTCCGTCATCGCTGCGGGTGCCGAAGATGTAATTGCCCGACTCCGGCACGGTGATATTACCCGTCCAGCGCACGGAGAAATTGTCGGCGCCGAGGCCCGGGCCGGGAGCGCCGCCGGCCCAGTTGAAACCCACATTTTCCGTGCGGGTCAGCGCCGGCTGGCCGCTTAAGGTCATGTTGGTGAAATACTCGCCCTTGAGACCCTGGCCGTACGCGGCTGTACAGGACAGAAGAAACAGCCCGGCCGCCACACACCGTCTTGCTCTTGTGCTCGCCATTGCAGCCCTCCTTATACCAGATTGTTAGGAACCATCCGACCGAAATGCCTTCCTTACTTATACCGCGCCGCCCGTCCCCTCGTCAAGGGGCTGGAAGACATAGGGACCGAGGGGATTGCCGGCCCACGAAGCTTGAAAACCACAAGAAATTGAGCTCCGCTGGCTTGTCCCGGCACTATCCGCACTGACATCAGGGCTTGGTGACCTCAATCCTGCCGCTGAAGATTTTGCGATGCGTCTGACCTCCTTCCTTTGTTGATATGCACCTTGGCGGCGAGGGCGCGCACGCTGTAACCGCATCCGTTCATTAGCCTGTATACCATACCGGATACGCGGTGTCAAGACCCAGGGGACATTTTGGGACGAAGGCGAGGGGTGACAAGGTGTTGGAGGAAAGGGCCGAGGGGTCCTATGGGACCGTGCGGACCCATAGGACCCCTCGGAGGCATGTGGAGGCGGTCAGGCGGCGTGGACCGGCTCGTGCAGTTCGCTCTGCTGCTGCCTGCGTTTGCGGCGATTGACGGTTCTGCGGTCGGGATTGGCGACCTGGGACTCATCCGCCGCCACTTGAAGAACCTCGGCGGCCGTGGCGGCAAACCCATCGGCCCCGATCTCTTCCCACAGGCCCTCGGCGCGATTGAACAGCCCCCCGGAAACGACGATGCGGAGATCGGGCCACGCGTTGACGGCCCGCACGCGGTCGATGAGCCGCCGGACATCGGGGGCCTGTTTCGGCGTGGTCCCGTACACCAACAGCACATCAGGCGCATACTCGTTGATGAAGGCAAAGATGTCGTCATTGCTCAGACCGCCACCGAGGAACCGCACCTGCCAGCCATCGCTCTCGAACAGGTCCGCGATCATCTGGCCGCCCAGCTCCTGCAGCTCGTCGCGGGCACAGCATACGGCGACTTTCTTGTGCTTGGCCGGCCGTCGCGGGAGCTTATTCTGCAACTGATCGACGATCGTGCGGTTGATCCGCGTGGCCAAATGTTCCTGAATGCAGGTGATCCGGTCGGTCCGCTGGAGACGCTCGATCTCGCTCATGACGGGCCAGATCAGGTGCAGGTACACCGAATTGGCCGGGATGCCGGTTTGCAGCGTTTCTTCGATCACGGATCGACACCTCTTGCGGTCGCCTTGGAGAAGGGCTTCGAGGTAACGGGCCAGGACATCTTCCTTAATCATTGATTCTCCTTTGCTTATTCTGGTGCGGATTCTCTGGCTAACGTGAATCTGCGAGACATTGGCGTGAGTTGAGGTGGTAAGTTGGGTAACCATGTTCATGCTGGCAGTATCGGAGGGGTGTGCGAGAAATCTTGAGTAAAAATAGGCAAGACGGGGACTTGCGGTGGAATCCACGTCGGCTCGCGCGAAGCGGAGCGAGGTAGAACGCTGGGACTGGATCCACGTGATCGGACGTTAGGAACACAAGGGTCCGAGAAAATCGGTACAAGGGTGGGCTTATGGGGTGAACGTGGCGGCTTCCAGAAATGGCAAAGGGCGGGGGACGGGGTTTTTTCCTTGAAATCTGGTCGCGACATCTGGTATAAGAAAGAGTGGCTCAGATCACCATCGCCATGTGGATTTGCGCGAGCCAAGGCCGTTCGTAGCTCATGAGTGTCGGAAGGAGGTGAGCCGCCGGGTCACCAGGGCCATATCCGAATTCCCGTTCAGCGAGGGCTGTGCGAGAGCGCGTGCATGCCTGTGCACGCCCATGGAACGCGCGACGAAAACCTCCGGCTTGTGGCCGGGACAGAAGCATTTTCCGTGACCGTGTGTGTGCATTGAAGGAGGACGAACATGGGCAGAGGGTTGGTTCATCTGGTGTGTGTGGCTGTCGTGCTGGGTGCCGGCACCGCCGCTTGGGGGCAGAAAAAGGCGAGTAATCCCTTCCCGGCCAACGGGGCGGGGGATGTGGGGATGCCGCTGTTGCGCTGGACGGCCGGCAGCGGGGGACTGTTCCACAATGTGTATCTCGGCAAGACGTCGGACCTGAAGGAAGCGAACCTCGTGGGACCCAAGCAGCCCATCCCGATGTTCTACTACAGCGTTGGCCTCGAGCCCGGCGTCACCTACTACTGGCGGGTGGACGAGGTCTCGCTGGATGGAACGGTGACCGCCGGGGATGTATGGACGTTCATGACGCAGGCTCTGACCGCCTACGGCCCGACTCCGGCGGATGGGGCCACGACCGTTTCGCAGGCCCCGGTCCTCAAGTGGTGGGGCGGCCAGGGGGCCGTGCAACATCACGTGTATTTCAGCGATAGCCGCGACGCGGTTGCCCAGGCGGCGGCCAGTGCCGACAAAGGGCTCAAAGCCGCGGGCGAGCGGGAGTTTGCCGCCGGCAACTTGCAGGGAGCTACAACCTACTATTGGCGCGTGGACGAAGTCCTGGCGGGCGGCACGGTTCGCGCCGGGCCGGTCTGGAGCTTCACGACCATCATGTCGCTCGACGATTTCGAGAGCTACACGGATAAGGAAGGCAACACCATCTATGACACGTGGGCTGACGGCTATGTCAATAACACCGGCTCACTGGTCGGGTACGCCAAGGCCCCATTCGCGGAGTTGAAGATCATCCATGGCGGCCTGCAATCGATGCCCCTGGACTTCAACAACGTCCTAGCGCCCTTCTACAGCGAGGCGGAGAGAACGTTCGCCACCGCCCAGGATTGGACCGCCGGCGGCACCGACACGCTGGTGCTCTACCTGCGCGGCCGGGCGGTGGACTTCGAGATGCCCTTCGCGGCTACGGCGCCGGTGATCGATGCCAAGGTCGATGAGATCTGGTCCAAGGCCGTCATCCTGCCGGTCAAGATTACGATCGACAACGCGAATCCGCCGACGGGACCGCTGGACTGCTCCTCCCAGTTCCGGGAGCTTTATGACAAGGACAATCTGTACGTGCTGGTCGATATCAACGACAGCAGTCTGCGGAATGACTCCAGCTCGGCGTACCTCGACGACAGCGTGGAGATCTATGTGGACGGCGACAATACCAAGGCGGCCCCCGGGCTCAGCGGCAACAACCGCCAGTACACCTTCGGCTGGAACGCCACGGATATCCAGGGGACCAACCATGTTGACACGGGGATCGTGTTTGCCCAAGTCAACATCCCGGGCGGATGGCGCATCGAGATCAAGATGCCCTGGCAGGCGCTGCGAGGTACGTCGGCGCCGGTCGGCAAGCTGGTCGGCGTGGACTGCTTCTACAACGACGACGACGACGGCCAGGACACCCGAGAGCGGCAGATGGGGTGGCATTCGACCATCGGTAACGACTGGCAGACGGCCGCCAGTTGGGGCACGGCGAAGATCGCCCCGGCGGCGGGGACCGTCAAGCCCGATGTCGTTTATGTCGCGCTCCAGGATGCCACCAATCGCACGGTCGTGGTTACTCATCCTGATGCCGCGATCACGACGGCGGCGGCCTGGGTCGAGTGGAAGATCCCGCTGAGCGACTTCGCCGGCGTCAACCTGGCCAAGATCAAGAAGATGACCATCGGTGTCGGCGACAAGAGTCAGGCGACGGCCGGCGGTCTCGGCCTGCTCTTTATCGATGACATCTGCCTGGCCAAACCCGCCGCGGCGAAGTAAGTGCCGCCTGGAGGGGTGATGGATTGAAGTTCATGAGCTTTGGAGGACGGGGCTTGGACCGTGCGGCTCAGGCCCCGTCTCCTGTTCTGGATGGAGGACCGACATGTACCAGAAAACAACACTGGTGATTTGCACTCTTTTGATTCTGGGCGCCGGAATCGTTCCGGCGCAGGCCGGCCTGCAAGACGGGCTGGTGGCCTATTTCAAGCTGGACGAAACGAGCGGAACCACCGCCGCGGATGCCTCCGGCAACGGGAACAACGGCACGTTGATCGGGACGCGGCTCAGTTGGGTGGCGGGGCGCGATGGCGGGGCCCTTTTGATTGCTGCTCCTGAGACAGAGGATGTGGGCGACCGCCTGGAGTTCCCCACCAAGGGCATGTCGCCGGCCACGGGCACGGTCGCGATGTGGGCGTATCTGACCGATCCGCAGCCCGGGACGAGTGGCCGATACCTCTTCGGCCACAGCTCCGCTGCGACGGGAAGGTCCTTTGCGGACCGCTTCCAGATCTACCTGCAGGATCCAACTCCTCCTTTGCCCCAGCGCTACTCGCGCAAACTGGATATCGGGTTGGGTGGCTCGCACAGCACCAAGCTGGACATTGTGGAATTGCCTTTGGATGAATGGGTGCATGTCGCCCTGACGTGGAACAATGGGGCCTACGTCGTCTACGTGAACGGGGAACCGGTGGACAACGGCAGCTACACCGGCCTGACGACCTTCCGATCGGTCGCGAATTTCGGCAACGACGGTTGTGGCGACCCCTACGAGGCGTTCTGTGGTATGCTCGATGAGGCCCGGGTCTATAACCGTGCGGTGACCGGGGACGAGATCGCCCAGATGTGCCCCCCGTCGCGCGTCGCCAAGTCGCCCGACCCCGTCGACGGCGCCGTGGGCGTCACGACGCCCCTGTTCAAGTGGGCGGCCGGCTACAAGGCGACCCTCCATCAAGCCTATGTCGGTACCAGTCCGGACCTCGGACCGGCCGATATTGCCGGCGTGCGCTCGCCCCTGGCGATGATGTGGTACATCCCCGGGTTCAAGCCGGGAGTCACGTACTATTGGCGGGTCGATGAGATCGAGGCCGACCAGACGACCGTCAACACGGGCAAAGTCTGGAGCTTCACGACGCAGGCTCTGACCGCCTACGTGCCCAGCCCGAAGAACGGCGCGGCCGATGCCTCGCTCGCGGCGACGCTGGCCTGGCAGCCTGGTCAAGCGGTGGTGAAGCATCATGTGTACTTCGGAGACAAGCTCGACGCCGTCACCCAGGGCGCCGCAGGAGTAGACAAGGGCACCGTGACGGAGACGACCTTTGCGCCGGGTCCGCTGGACGGCCTGACGACCTACTATTGGCGCGTGGACGAGATCAAGGCCGATGCCTCGGTGGTGGCCGGGTCGGTGTGGAGCTTCACCACCGTTCGGCCGGTGGAGGACTTCGAGAGCTACAATGATGATCTGACGGCCAAGACGACGATCTTTGACGCGTGGATCGATGGTCTGACCGACGGTTTGAGCGGCTCCATGGTCGGTAACGCCAACGCTCCGTTCGCCGAGCAGACCGTGGTGTACGGCGGCAAACAGTCGATGCCGCTGGACTACAACAACGTCAAGACTCCGTTCTACAGCGAGGCGGAGCGGACGTTCGCGCCGGTGCAGGACTGGACAGCGGGCGGGGTGGACACGCTGATTCTGTACGTCCGATCCAGACCGGGCAGCAAGGCACCGGTGTATGTTCAACTGAAGGACTCCTCGAACAAGACAGGGATCGTGATGGCCCCGGCGGGGCTGGTCAGCACCACCAAGTGGGCCCAGTGGAAGGTCCCCCTCAGTGAGTTCGCGACGGCCGGTGTGAACCTGGCGCGGGTCAAGACGCTGGTCATCGGCGTGGGCGACAGGGCCAACCCGGCCGCGGGTGGCACCGGCCGGATCTACGTCGACGAGATCGGCCTGGCTAAGCCGGCGCCGGCGGCGCCGTAAGGGTGACAGGAACGTGCAGTCGGGAGTTGATTGGCCACGGATAAACCATGCGAGGCGGACCACGTAGGTAGGGTCCGCCTTGCCCTTTGGACGGAGGACACACATGTACCAGAAATCGATACTGATGATTTGCAGCCTTTTAATTCTGGGCGCTGGGATCGTTCCGGCGCAGGCCGGCCTGCAGGATGGGTTGGTGGCCTACTTCAAGTTGGACGAGACCAGCGGGACCTTTGCCGCCGACGCGTCGGGCAACGGCAGTAACGGCACCCTGATCGGAACGCGGCTGTCGTGGGTGCCAGGATATGAAGGGGGGGGGGCTCGCCATCGCTCCTCCCGCCACGGGGGATGTCGCCGACCTCCTGGAGTTCCCGACGAAAGGCATGTCGGTGGCGGCAGGCAGCGTGGCCGTCTGGGCGAATCTGGCCGATCCGCAGCCTGCTTCGAGTGGGCGGTATATCTTCGGTCATACGGCCCAGCCGCAGTGGAATAGCCGCATCCAGGTTTATATGCAGGATGGGACCAACGTCTCGCGGAAGGTGGACCTTGGGTTGGGCGGTAATCATACGGCCGGGGTGGACGTCATCGAACTACCGATGCTGGAGTGGCTTCACGTGGCCCTCACTTGGAACAACGGGGCCGCCGTCTTCTACGTGAACGGCGCGCAAGTCGCCGCCGTGTCCTACACCGGCCTGACGACTCTCAATACCATTGCCAATTTCGGCAACGATGGCAGTAGTTCCCCCTATGAAGCGTTCGGCGGGATGCTCGATGAGGCGCGGGTCTACAACCGGGCACTCACGGCGGCGGAAGTGAGAGCGGTCTTCAAGAGTCGCAAGACGGTCGCACAATCGCCCAGCCCCGCCGACAAGGCCTCGGATGTGCTCCCTGACACGACTCTGGACTGGGCGGCCAGCGAGTTGGCCGGGACGCACGACGTGTACTTCGGAAAGACCTTCGCGGACGTGAACGAGGCCAGCCGGGCTATCCCGAAGGGCGTCTTGGCCAGTCAAGGTCAGACGGCGGTCACGTATGATCCGGCCGGTCTGCTCGAATACGGGCAGACCTACTACTGGCGGATCGACGAGGTCAACAAGACCCCCGACAACACGACCTTTAAGGGCGACGTATGGTCGTTCACCGTCGAGCCGTACGGCTACCCGGTCAAGCCCGTGAAGGCCACCGCTTCCAGCACACAGGCCGGCATGGGCCCGGAGAAGACCATTGACGGCTCCGGCCTGACGGGGGACCTGCACGGCATAGAGCCGACCACCATGTGGTTGAGCGCTGGTGCGCAGCCCAACTGGATCCAATACGAGTTCGACAAAGCCTATAAGCTGCATCAGCTCGTGGTCTGGAACTCCAACCAACTGATCGAGGGCTTCCTCGGCTTCGGCGCCAAGAAAGTGACGGTCGAGGTCTCCACCGACGGCACGACCTGGACCCCGGTGGCCGACGTGCCGGGATTCGCCAAGGCGCCCGGCGCGCCGGGCTACGCCGCCAACACCACCGTCGGCCTCGGCGGAGTGGAGGCCCAGTACGTCAAGCTGACGATCAATGCCACGTGGGGCGGCGTCGCGCCGCAGACCGGCCTGAGCGAGGTCCGGTTCTCCTACGTTCCGGTCCAGGCCCGCGCCCCGCAGCCGGCGACCGGTGCTACGGGCATCCCGGTGGATGCCGGCCTGAACTGGCGGCCCGGCCGCGAGGCTGCGTCGCACCAGGTCTATTTTGGCACCGACCCGAATGCCCTGACCACAGCCAAGACGGTGACTGAGCACAGCTACGATGCCGGTTCGCTGAATTTCGGCACGAAGTACTACTGGAGAGTCGATGAAGTTGGCGCGGCGGTCACCTATCCGGGCGAGGTGTGGAGTTTCACCACCCAGGAGTACCGGCCCATCGAGGACTTCGAAAGCTACACGGATAAATCGGGTGAGGAGGTCTTCACCGCCTGGGTCGATGGCATGATGAACGGCAACGGCTCGATTGTCGGCTATATCACCGCGGCGGGTGGTACGTTCTGCGAAACCAGCATCACGCACGGCGGCCGGCAGTCCATGCCGTTCGAGTACAACAACGTCAAGACGCCGTTCTATAGCGAGGCCGAGCGCGAGTTCTCGCCCGTGCAGAACTGGACCGGCAACGGCGCCGACAGCCTGAGCCTGTGGGTTCGGGGTAATCCGGCGGCCTACGTGGAGGAGGCCGGGGTAGTTACCATGAGTGCGGCCGGTCACGACATCTGGGACAATGCCGACGATTTCCGCTTTGCCTATAAATCGCTCACCGGCAACGGCTCAATCGTGGTCAAAGTCGAAAGCCTCGTGAACACCAACGCCTGGGCCAAGGCGGGCGTCATGGTTCGCCAGAGCCTCGATGCCGGCTCCAAGTTCGCCTACATGATCGTATCCTACAGCTCGGGCGTGTCTTTCGGTTGGCGGCAGCAGACGGCGGGCACCTGCGGCAGCGCCACCCAGGCGGGCGTCGCCGTGCCGCAGTGGGTGAAGCTCACCCGCACGGGCGAGGCCTTCACGGCCCAGTACTCCGCCGACGGTAAGACCTGGCTGGATATCAAGAACGCCGACGGCACGATAACCACGACGACGGTCACCATGACCGGTCCGGTCCACATCGGTCTGTGCGTTACCAGCCACAACGCGGCGGCGACCACGACGGCGGTCATGTCCGCGGCTGCGGCCACGGGCAACGTCACCGGCGCCTGGCAGGTGGCGGCGATTGGCGACGATCCTCAGCCAGCCAACAGTCCGGGTGACTTCTACGTTACTGTTCAGGACAGCGCCGGTAAGACAGCCACGGTGACCAACCCGACGATGGTAACAAGTGCCGTGTGGACCCAATGGAAGATCCCGCTGAGCAGCTTTACCGGTGTGAACACGAGCAAGGTCAAGAAGCTGTCCCTTGGCGTCGGTAACCGGGCCAGTCCGACCCAGGGCGGCGCCGGCAAGCTCTATATCGATGACATCAGCTTCGGTCGTTCCTTACCATAGAGACTCCGGCCGGGGCAGGTATCTCCGCGGATCTGGCAGAGCACGTAAGGTGGGGCTTGGGCCGCACAGCCCAAGCCCTGCCTTTGCCGCTTCCCGTGGATGGGGAGAAGTGTGAGGCCATCAACAATAGAGCCAAGAGTATCAAGGATGAGCAGGAGAAGTTGGTCGCGTACTGTGGCTTGTACTGCGGCGATTGTCCTGGCTATAAGGGCACAATTGCTGATCTGGCCCGCGACCTGCGCAAAGAGCTTCAGCGGGAACGGTTTGCGGACTTGGCGCAAGCCCTTTCCCAGATCCCATTTTTCAAAGCCCTTCAGCACTTCCCACAATGCTGCGAGGTGTTGAAAACCCTGCCGAAGCTGCGCTGCAAGAGGACATGTCGTGGCAACGGTGGTCCGCCCCATTGCGAGATCCGGCAGTGCAACCGGGATCGGGGATTGGAGGGTTGCTGGCAATGTGAGACCTTCCCGACTTGCGTCAAGCTCGATTTCCTCAAGCCGGGTCACGGCGACGCCCACCTGAAGAACCTGCGCAAGATCCAGTGTAGCGGCACGGCTGCCTTTTTCAAAGGCAAGCGCCATTGGCGCACCGCGGCCAAGGGCCGATAGAATCGGCACGGGCCCAAGCCCATCCTACTGTCTCTTCAGGTTGATGCGGGCGAGCAAGCATCCGGTGTGAACAGAAACCGCCCCAGTTGAACCTTGCGAAGTCCCAGCTCCTATAGTACTGTGATCGCGCAGGGGAGTTTGTATGGAATTGAAACGACCTTGGCCCGCTGGAAGAACCAGTAATGGCGAATCAAAAGGAGACCCGCGTGCGGCAGATGGAGCGGAAGGATCGGGCTTGGCTCCCCGGCTGGTTTATCCTCAGGAGAATCGCCAGAATCTTCCTCGGAGTGGTCCTGGTTGTTCTGGGACTCATGGCCCTCTTTACCCCCCTGACACCGGGGGCGTGGCTGGCTTTGGTCGGCCTGGAAATCCTTGGTTTGCGCGTGCTCCTGCGGAACCGATTGTGCGCCTGGGCCGACGCCCGGCCCGAGAGCCGATTCCGCCGGACGACGTGCCGGGTGCTCCATTTGGACGGCCTCGATTCGGTCAAACGGAGATGGCAACAGCGTAGAGTGGCCCGGTTGTCTCACGCGAGTCCGAACGTCCCGCCCGCCGAGCCCCCGCAGGATGGCTCGCGTTCGACGGAAGCACCCCCGTGCGAGGCACCGCCCGTGGAGGCGAGCGTCCAGCGCAAGCCGAATCCGTGACGAAGTGTCTTGGGCGAGGCGCATTCGGTGGTCAGAGAGAGGGCGCTTCCTGGCTCCCGGCGCGGGATCACCGGCGCCATTCGGGTTTCCGCACCATGAGGGGGGGCATCAATTGCGGGGGACGCCGGCGGTTGCCGACGTTGATACAGCAGCGGCTGCTCGGATACCAGCGGAGGAAAAACAGTTGCGTTTTCAGGAGAAAGCCGTCTTTTTTGGGTCTGCTGAACATGTGTCCGTTACCAGCTCCCTGATAAGGCTTTATGAACCATCACCCTCCTCCCTATCGGAAAAAGCGGCGGCGGACTTTGGCGGAAAAAATGAAGAGCGGCGTTTTTGTGGTCGCTCTCGCTGTTGGTGCTTGCGTCGGGGGCAATAAGTAGGCCGGCCCCGGCAGGTGGCTGGAGTCCCGAATCCAGGACGTCTGTGAAACCGTTCGTGTTCGGCCACGTTACCGGCGGACCGCCATTCCCCGGCCGGCCAAGTAGTCCTTCATCTGCCGGATGCTGTAGGTGCCGAAGTGCGCGATGGAGGCGACCAGCACGGCATCGGCGTGGCCTTCGGCGATCGCCTCATACAGATGCTCCAGCGTGCCGGCCCCGCCGGAAGCGATGACCGGCAGCGAGACGGCGTCCGCGATCGCCCGGGTCATGGGGATGTCGTAGCCGGTTTGCCTGCCGTCGGTATCCATGCTGGTCGGCAGGATGGCTCCTGCACCCAGTCCCTCGACCTTCTTTGCCCATTCGACTGCGTCGACGCCGGCGCCGGTGGTGCCGCCCCGGACCATGACCTCGAAACCGGACGGCATGTCCGCGTTTTTGGCCGTGTCGATGGCAATGGTGATCTTTTCGCTGCCGAACTGCTTGGCGGCCTGGCGGACCAGGTCCGGATTGCGCACGGCGGCGGTGTTTATTGAGACCTTGGCGACGCCCAGGCCCAGTAATTCCTCGATTGCCTGGCAACTGCTGATACCCCCGCCGACTGTCAGGGGGACCGAGACCCGCGCCACGGTTCGCTTGACGGCGTCCAGGAGGGTCTTGCGGTTTTCCACCGTGGCGGTGATATCGAGAAAGACGATTTCGTCCGCCCCGGCCTGGCTATAGGCAGCGGCGTTTTCGGCGGGATCGCCGACGTCCTTGAGATTGATGAAGTTGACTCCCTTGACCAGCCGGCCGTGCTTGACGTCCAGGCAGGGGATGATGCGGCGGTAATCCATGTTCAGTTCTCCACGTGCGGTCATGATTCTGCTGGGTTGTGTCCTACTGAGGTTGCCAGTATAGTGTCTGGACCGGCCCGCGTCGAGGAAATGTCGCGTGTCCCCCAGTTCCCCGTGGCAGTAGGGTGGGATCGTCGAACCCCGCGACCGGGGCGTGTGTATTGTGTATACTGAACGGCCTATTCGGAACCGGTCGCAACGAAGCCGCCGGCACGATGGGAGCCTGAAAAGGAACGAATCATGGCAAAGATCGAAATGCCCCACCCGGGCCACGATAAACACTTGTGTTACTTGAACAACCTCGGCTTTCAGATCAGCAATCCCAAAGAGTACAAGCAGCTCGTGCGGGACGGCAAGTTCATGTGCCAGATCTGCGGGCGGGTCGCCGCCGAGGCCAAGAATCTGTGCAAGCCTGTGGAGCTGTAGGATCTAAGATTTTGCCATCTATGATTCACGATTGGCTGCCGCGCGGCGACCGCCGGGCTTGGCATGCCGCCCAGTCATAGATGGTAAATGCCGCATGACCTTGGCGGTAGGAGGCCCAATGTATGATCCGATTGGTGTTGGTCAGGCATGGTCAGAGCACGTGGAATCTGGAGAACCGCTTCACCGGCTGGACCGAGGTCGATTTGTCACCGCGCGGGGCTGAGGAAGCCCATGAAGCGGCCCAGGCTCTCCTGAAAGGGGGGTACACCTTCGATGTGGCCTTCACCTCCGTTCTCAAACGCGCGATTCGCACGTTGTGGATCGTTCTCGATGACATGGACCTGATGTGGATTCCGGTCGATCGTTCCTGGCGGCTCAATGAGCGGCATTACGGGGCCCTTCAGGGGCTCAACAAGAAGGATATGGTCGAGCAGTTCGGGTTGGAGCAGGTTCAGATCTGGCGTCGCAGTTACGACATCCCGCCGGACCCGCTGCCGGAAAGCGACCCGCGCCACCCCCGGCACGATCCGCGCTATGCCGGCGTGCCGAGGGACTTGCTGCCCGCCACCGAGTCGCTCCAGACGACTTTGGAACGGGTTCTGCCCTACTGGCACGAGGCGATTGCCCCTGCGTTGCGCCAGCAGCAGAAAGTCCTGATCTCTGCGCACGGGAACAGCCTCCGGGCCTTGGTCAAATATCTCGATCATGTCAGTGACGAGGAAATCACGCAACTCAACATCCCCACCGGCATCCCGCTGGTGTACGAATTGGACGATGACCTCAAGGCTCGCACGCACTACTATCTCGCCGACGAGGAGAAAGTCCAGGCGGCCACTGCTTCCGTCGTGTCCCAACTGACCGCGGGGTCCAAGACCGAGTGATCCGCACGGATGCCTGGTAGCCCGGCCGCCCGCGGCTGCGTCTTGCGGATTCTGTGTCTCGCAGGTTCCCCAGTGGAGGGCGGCTGGGTTACATGTTTCTTCGTTTCCGGTGGCCGAAAGGCGCCCCAAGCTCAGCAGGGCAGGCCTGATCAGAGGGTGCGGTCCGCAACCGATCCCAGCGACTTGAACTGCGTCGGCGGGGCCTTGGCTACGCCCCAGGTGACGGGCGTCTTGTCCACTTCGAGAACCTCGGCCCGGCGAACCAGCCACGTCTTGTCGGGCTGTTTACGCAAGTAGAACTGCACTGCGACCAAGGCGGTCGGCTTGTACGACTGGGCCCAGTAGCTGTTCTTGTCGAACGTCATCCACATGACGAGGGTCGCCTTCGCCTCCGGCGGCGTGAGCTCGACCTTGCTGCTGACCTTGCGCACTCGCTGAACGGACTGCGGTGTCATATGAGCACGGCAGCGGCTCAGCAGGCTCTCTTTACTCTTGTGATAGGAATCCTGATAGTCGATGGCGATGAGCCGGGCGATGGCGCCCAGATCCTCTGCCTCGATCGCCTTGATGCCGGTCTTGATGGCCCGGTTGATCTTCTCCAGGTCCGTGGGGACGGCGAGGTCCAGCCCCACGCCCAAGAGGGCCACGCCGGCTGGCAGGAGCCATTGCCACCACCTGCGTTTCTCATCCCAGACGCTGCGAAACGTCAGAACGCCCAGCAGGACCAGAACGGCGGCTCCCAGCAGCGTCCACGGTTGCTCAAAGAAGTCCCACATGCCTTCGCCTCTTCGCAATGACCTCAACTACCTCAGTACCCACGCCCACATACCATTATAGGGTAACGGCCAGGCAGGGACAAGATTCGGTTTCCTGTGGTCCCATCCAGAGCATGGGGCGTGTTGCGTTTGCCGAGCACGGCTTCGCAGGCCCGCCGCAAATTGGCTTTGTTTTGCACAGTCGGCTCGCGATTGGAATGCTGGAATGATGGGATACTGGAATGGTGGGGTATCCCGCCCGCCGGCAAATTGGGTTTGTTTCGCACGTTGGTACCTCCGCGACTTTGGGTTTGTTTTGACAACGGTCTTCCAACCGACTATTGACAACTGGCTACCGCCTACTGCCTTTTGGCTTTGTTTCGCATGATCGGCTCGGGATTGGAATGGTGGGGTATCTCGGCCGGCGGCTCCGTGGCGGCCGATTGGCTTTGTTTGGCGCGACAACCTCTTGGCCAAATTGGCTTTGTTTTTTCGAGGTCTTTGGCAGGCCCAATTCATCGTAACGCTTTTCCCATAAAGCACTTGCCCTTCATATCGCTCCGGTGCAAATTGGGTTTGTTTCGCACATTTGGCTCGGGATGGGAATGCTGGAATGATGGAATAGTGGAATGGTGGGCACATAGTCACCGCCGCAGATTGGGTTTGTTTTGCACATTTGACCCCACCCAATTGGGTTTGTTCTTACAACTGGCTACCGGCTACTGACTACCGACTACCGCCTTTTGGCTTTGTTTCGCACAATCGGCCCCCGGCCCGGCCGACAAGCTCTCCGGAATTGGGTTTGTTTGTACAACCGGCCCATGGCCCGGCGGCCCGCAGGGGGCGTCCCGCCACAGGTCTGTCCTGAATCCGCAATCCCCAATCCGCAATCGAAGAATTGGCTTTGTTTCGCACATTTGACCCCACCCAATTGGGTTTGTTGTTACAACTGGCTACCGGCTACCGGCAATTGCCTTTGTCCGCCCGTTCCGTCCCGGGCAACCACAGGGGGAACCCCTGCATATAAGAAGACGATTCTCGATGCCCGTATGTTGTGCAAAAATCTAAAATAATGCAAAAATGCTTCCCCGCCGGACGAGCAAGTGTGGGGTTCGATGTTTGCCGTTGGAAGTCGGAACAAGACGAAGGCTGAAGGCCGGACTGAGAACCGGGAACTGATAACTGCCCTTCAACCCCCGAGGGCACCGAGACCACGGAGAATGCAGCCGCAGAGAACGCCACTGGACGCGGACAAAACCTTTGCCGGCGGAGCATAAACAGATGGCGCGACGCTTGGAGCCCGGACCGGCGCTAAAGCGTAACTTCTTGCCTCGCCCCGCGAAAGGCCCGTTCTCGTCCCCGCGTATCACACCACCCGATCGCCGGTCTACTTCCAATGCTGCTTGACGTACTCCACCGCTTCCCGGCTGGTCAGCAGGCGGGTGGAATTGCCCGTGCGGATGTACAGGTTCTCGGCATTGGCTTCCTTGACGTAGTGAGCCAGTTCTCGTAGCCGTCACGGTCTTGTCTCTTGCCGAGGGTCTTGTAGTCGTCCGCCAGACCGACCGGCTTTCTGTCGTCGTCCACTCGGATCAGAGAAAGGCGGCAATCCAGGTGCGTTCTATAATTGCAGGATCGGGATGCCCCATTCTGTGACCCGGGCTTTCAGTTGTTCGAGGTTGCCGCCGGGGGTGGTGTGGACGAAACAGGCTTCGTCGGCCATCGCCGCGACGAAGGTATTGCGTTCCCGTGCCAGTTCGACCGTGGCACGTCGGCCCCGATGAAATGGCGAGAGCAACAGGAGCCGTCCCGCTGCCATTGCCTTCTTCCGGTCGGCGGGCAGACGCATCCGTTCCAAGCTACGGGCCGGGCAGAGGATAATGGGCTGCTCGCCGCGAAGCAGCAGGGTTAGACACTCCTTCTCCATCGGGGAATGGAAGCCGCTGATGACGGTCTTGCCCGTGTCCCGCAAGTTGCGGGCAAGGTCGTAAGCCTTGATGATCTGCTCGCCGGGACACTTGATCGAACAGAACAGCGCGATCTTCCTAAGAGGGAGGATGTCAAGGCTGCCGAGGGCGAAGATGCGCTCCGGCGCGCGGGGGCCGAGGTGCATTCGTAAGGAGCCAGGATAGCCCGACTTCGCGGATTCGGGACCGGAACCTGCACGGCGGGGTCAAAAAAGGCCTTTTCAGAAATCTCCACTACATGGGGTTTCGGGCCACCAACCGGCCTTCGTGGCCCTGAAATCCACGATTTCACCCCGAAAGAGA